>CAXTWG010000012.1:0-56330 GCA_964247895.1 uncultured Acidobacteriaceae bacterium | reverse complement strand
TCCTGCTCCTGCCGTGAACAGTATGCACCACCAAATGCCGGGACCTTACACCTAGCTGGGTTGGAAGTAAAGCAGTGCGTAAGTAATTTTATATTTACAAGGCAAACGGCGGAACATTGTTTGCCAAAGCGCTCGTATTGCCCAGAAGCTTTTTGAACGCCTACGAGGGTTATTAGAGAGTTCGGGCCTGCAATTGATGAAAGGCTATGACTTTGCCCGTCCTCTGGAACACACACCATAGGCATGCAGTTCCGATCGATATAATCATTTTGAATGAGAAACATTGAGTCTTGGCTGTTCACCAAGACGTTCGTCCGTGGCGTATAGCTGGATTCAACTTCACTGCGCGCAGTATTTTGGAACTCGCAGCTGGACAGATCCAGGTCTCTGGCGTTGAACAAGGAGACCTCCTGGTCTTAAAAATATTTGGCAAAGATGATTCGCTTTTCCTCCTCAGCTTTCTGCTATTCCCGCACTAGTACGAAAGTTTACCTTTAGTCAGTACTCCAACATAAAAGCATTGCAGATGAAGGTTAAGATAGCCAGAGTTTGTGTAACACAAACGAATGCTTGTCGTCGTATCCTCCGGGGGTAAATGGCCACTACAGTACGAGTAAACCATGTAAAGCCAGAATCGCTGCGCGTGTTCACGCCGACGCTTAGATTTCCCTTCCTGCTTGCAGCTTCTCTCGCGTTTTTTGTGTTCATATTTGCGCTGCATTCAATGGCAGACCCAGACATCTTCTGGCATCTGCGGAATGCCGATTACCTTGTCCGCACCCATCACTGGGTACGTCGAGACATGTATGCGTTCACCACCCTTGGCATGCCCTGGATTAATCATGAATGGCTTGCCGAGCTTCCATTCTATGCTGGATATCGAATGAGGGGGATCAACGGTCTTCTTGTCGTCACTGTCCTCGCGCTTGAACTTATCTTTCTCGGCCTTTTTTCGCTGACCTATCAGCACTGTGGTATTGCTAAATCAGCTTGGGTTACCACTCTTGCAAGCATTGTGCTTGGAACCGTGAGCTTCGGCCCAAGAACTTTGCTCTTCGGCTGGCTATGTCTTGTTGTTGAGCTGCTCGTAATCACCCGTTTCGAGACAAACCGCGTGAACACGCTAAGCTGTGTCGGCATGAGTCGGTCTTTATGGCTTATACCAGCGCTTTTCGTCCTTTGGGTGAATTTGCACGGCTCATGGTTGATCGGCTTTATTACTTACTTAACTTATTATTTGTGTGGCTTTCTACGAATCAAAGCGGGTTCGATCCAAAGCCAGCCTTGGGACCAGCATGAAAAGCGGTATCTTTGCCGTATTCTTGCCTTGAGCTTTTTGGGGCTATTTATCAACCCCTATGGTTGGCAACTGGTTGCCTACCCGTTGGACCTCGCTTTCAACCAGAGCCTCAACATCGCTCATGTTCAGGAATGGCAGGCGCTGGACAGTCATTCGATTCGGGGTCGTCTCCTCTTCGCAATCCTGGCGTTTGTATTTCTGGCCCACCTTGTCAAACGCCGGTCTTGGGCGCCATATCAAATCGCCTTCTTCTTTATTGGCGTATATGCCGGAATCACCTACACGCGCTTTCTGTTTCTTACAGGAATTCTTGCAGTACCGCTGCTCGCGAAGACTTTACCAATGCGGCCACATATAGGATCCGCAAAAAATCGTGTTCTCCTCAACACCGTTCTGGTTCTTGGAATCCTGATACTTGGCATACGTCTTTACACCAAGCGGGCCGCGTCGGTATATGACCAAAGCGCATATCCGGAGAAAGCGCTTCCCTTTCTCCGCAACTTTCGCCCGCAAGGGCGGGTCTTAAACTCGTTCCTTTGGGGCGGATATTTGGAATTCTATGCGCCAAACATCCCTGTTTTTATTGATTCACGGGTAGACATTTTTGAACGGCGAGGTATTTTGCTCGATTACCTTGACATCTTAGCCCAGAAAAACACCTTCAACATTCTCGAGAAAAACAACATTCGCTACGTTCTTTTTGAGCAGGATGCTCCTCTTGCCTATTTGCTCAGGAGCAATGGATCGTGGAAAGTAGATTATCAGGATAGCACGGCAATTTTGCTGGAAAAGTTGCCTACACTGCCGGCTCCGTGTGAGAAAAAACATGGGCGTGGCTATTAGTTCACCTTCCATGCATGGTTCAGGCGCAGGCAGATTATCGCCTGCGCGCATATTGTATGCAGCTACCTGCTGTTTTGCCTCTATACAGTTTGTCTGGCTTTACCTTAGCCGAATTTCTTCTGCTTTAGACCTTCCCGCTTACGAACATGGGCTGGAGCGTACACCGTTTCAGTACAGGATGCTGCTCTCAACTCCGTTGCGTTGGGTGCACAACAACCACTGCTTTCAAGTCTTGGCTGAGTCATTGTCGCGGCTTCCAGCCTGGTTTCCGCAGCGTGTACTGCCCGAGGACCTTCTGCAAGCTGGCATTGACCTGACCTCCGTTCTTACCGCCTCTGCTGCTGCATTCATTCTTTACGGGAGAGTTTCGCGTTACAAGCTTCTCGGCTGGCTTATATGGCCTCTTGTTCTGGTGCTTTGCTTTATAACCTACACAGGATCCACGCACCATGCTCTCCGGTTCCCCTATGACCTGCCCAGCATGGCTTTTTTCTCCGTGGGTCTATGTTTCATTCATGCGGAAAAACGGGGCTGGACGCTTGGGGTTTTCGCAATCGCCACCTTGAACAGAGAAACAACTCTGCTCCTCATTCTGCTCCTATTCATTGCGGATAAAGTACGTTCTGTCCCTCTTCGAAAAACCCTGGCACAAGCCTTTCCCATGGGTATATTTTGGCTTATACTTCATCTTTTCCTCGTACACCGTTTCGCCGCGAACCCAAGTGTGTCGGGACCTCGTTTGTGGCTCAATTTAGGCAGCATTCTAATCCCCCTTTCGTGGCCGCAGCTTTTCAGCGCGCTTGGCTATCTCGGCCCCTTTTTGATCCTGTTTCATAGGTCCATCCCCGATCTTGTATTAAGGCGTTGGCTGCAGGCTTCTTGGGTTTGGGTGGTATGCATGCTTCTTTATGGACTTTTGGTTGAGGTGCGCATTTTTGGAGAGCTTATCCCTTGCGCGGCGTGTATTGCAGCACTCGTAGCGGAGGAGCAGCTGGTACTGCGACTCGGCAAGCGAAATGGCCCACCGAATCCTGTATCCCAGTATGTACAAGTTGCAGGCAGGCCGTGACTGCTATTCACACACGCGTTCCACTAGAATCACCGGATGCGCCCTTCCCTCCAGGTTCTACGTACTATTGCCGAGTGGGAGCAGCTTGTACCCGAGTGGCTGAACTTATGGCAAGCGAGCCCGAGGACAACGCCCTTCCAACATCCGGGCTGGCTCCTGCCTTGGTTGCATGCATTTCACCAGGAGGACTTGCGCATGCTAATTGTGCGTGAGAAACACGCACTGGCGGCGATTCTGCCTTTTTACATTTATCCCGACTCGCACTCTGGAGATCGCCAACTTTTATTAGCTGGCGCGGGCACCTCCGACTACTTGGACGGCATTTTCTCGCCCGCATGCACCTCCGAGCAGCTCGCACCTGCACTGCGATCGCTGGCGAGCGAGGGTGGGTGGGATCGCGCGTTCCTGTCGCAACTGCCAGTGCACTCGCTCCTGTCGAAAGCACTTGCAGGCCACGCCACACCGGCCATAAGCGAGCCTTGCTGCCGCCGTCCTACAGTGCCGATGAGGGCGCTGCCGCAAAAACTTCGGGCCGAGGTGCTGTATCAAAAAAATGCGGCATCCAGTCTGGGAAAGCTGTCCTTGATTTACGCAACAGAGCGGATTTGGGAGCAAACTTTCGACCTGTTGGTGCGCTTTCACACAGAACGATGGGAGAAAGCGGGACAGCCCGGTGTTCTAGCGGACCCATACGTCCTGGCTCACCATCGCCAAGCATTGCCGATACTGCTCGCAAGCGGTGTCGCTCGTCTCTGCACGCTCCATGCAGGCGAGCAAACACTCGGGGTACTTTACTCGCTCCTCGATCCAATCGGGCACGAAAACCGGACCGAATATTTTTATCTAATGGGGTTCGCTCCGGGACATGCGAAATTAAAGCCGGGCCTTCTTCTTCTGGCGTTTGCCATGGAGCAGGCCGCGCAAGATGGAGTGTCATACACCGATATGCTTCGCGGCGACGAGAGCTACAAGAAATTCTGGCGCATGGAGCCGGTGCAAACACAAGGGTTTACATGCACTCCAAAAGAGCTCCGCCGCACTTTATCTGCTTTCCCCGCGCTGGAAAATACGTCTGCCGGGCAGGATTTCATCCCGCTCCCAAACTGTTCTCCGATCTGAAGTCGTGGCGCACTGAGCACGCGAATGCCAATGAAAACGCCTGCGCACTGGCATCGAAAATAGCTGCAAAGCCGGCACGGACCGCGGCGCATCTTAGTAAAGACTCTGTCGATATTCACGAAATCGAGAGCAAAAGGGGACAAAAACATGGCGAAAACACTGCTACAACAGTTGCGCACGATGACAACCGTGGTTGCCGATACCGGGGACATCCAGGCAATCGAGAAAGTCAAGCCCCAGGATGCGACGACAAATCCGTCACTGATCACCGCGGCTGCCGGAATGCCTGCTTACGCGCAGATCGTCGACGACGTACTGCTCGAAGCGAAAAAGACACTCGGCGAAAACTCTTCCGATAAGGATGTCGCCAATGAAGCTTTCAAGCACCTGGCTGTGGCGTTCGGCAAGAAAATTCTGGCCATTGTTCCAGGGCGCGTTTCAACCGAGGTGGATGCCCGCTTAAGCTATGACACGGGGAAAACTCTCGAACAGGCATACGCGATCATCAAGATGTATGAAAAAGCCGGGATCGGCCGCGAGCGGATCCTTATCAAAATCGCTTCCACCTGGCCGGGCATCAAGGCTGCTGAAAAGCTCGAGCAGGAAGGTATTCACTGCAACCTGACACTTTTATTCGGAATGCACCAGGCAATCGCCTGCGCCGAAGCCAAGGTAACCCTCATTTCGCCTTTTGTCGGGCGCATCCTAGACTGGTACAAGAAGGATACCGGCAAAGAGTACACTGGCGCTGATGATCCCGGCGTGCAATCGGTGACCAAAATCTATGACTACTACAAGAAGTTCGGCTATAAAACCCAAGTCATGGGCGCCAGCTTCCGCAACACGGGCGAGATCACGGAGTTGGCCGGCTGCGACCTGCTCACCATTTCGCCGAAGCTGCTGAATGAGCTCGACGGAACTGAAGGCGAGCTGCCTCGCAAGCTCGATCCTAAAAATGCCGAAAACCGGCAGATTGAAAAAATCAGCATGGACGAGCAAACATTTGAGAAAATGCACGCGCAGGACCACATGGCGCATGACAAATTGAAGGAAGGCATAGAGGGCTTCTCCGAAGCTCTTGAAAACCTGGAACAGCTACTCGCTAAACGCTTGCAGGAAATGGGAGCGAGCGA
Organism: uncultured Acidobacteriaceae bacterium; assembly: GCA_964247895.1. Taxonomy (GTDB): domain Bacteria; phylum Acidobacteriota; class Terriglobia; order Terriglobales; family Acidobacteriaceae; genus EB88. Next base: position 50,866 of record CAXTWG010000012.1, on the reverse strand, counting down.
GGCAAAGCCGGTCGGTGCCCGTTAATTATTTGCGGCGGGCACAGGAAGTAAGTCTCTGCGCTCGCCGTTTGCCTTTGTAGTGAACTTTACGATACAGTTAAGTTTCGTCGATTCCGCCCTGTTTTGGCGGTGAACACAGCAATTTAAATGCTCGTGCTTGAGGCGTATATTTCGTCGAGGCAATCTCGACCAGGAGCAAAGCATGGCACAAGTTTGTGCAATCTGCAGCAAGAAGCCTCAGTTCGGAAACAATATTTCGCACGCGCATAACGTCACACGTCGGCGATGGAATGTAAATCTGCGTCCGGTTAAGGCGAAAGTTGGTTCCGGTTCGCGGAAAATACGTGTATGCACTTCGTGCATCAAAAGCGGCAAGGTCGTTAAGGTTTAGTCCTGCTTAACCTGAGCTACAAGAAAAGCCCTGCTGTTCCCAGCGGGGCTTTTGCCTACTTCTCTTCAAATTTAAGCGATGCCGAGTTGATGCAGTAACGTAAGCCGGTCGGCTTCGGTCCATCAGGAAAAACATGCCCTAAATGCGAGTCGCATCGCGAGCAGGTCGCTTCGATGCGCCGCATTCCATAGCTTCGGTCTTCATGTGTGGTCACTGCGTCGGCCGAGACAGGCTCCCAAAACGAAGGCCAACCGCTCCCGGACTCGAACTTTTCGTCCGAACGGAACAGGGCCGCACCGCATGCTACGCAATGGTACGCCCCATCAGTATGATTCTTATATAGTGCGCCGCTGAAGGCCGGCTCTGTCCCTTTTTGCCGGGTCACGTAGAACTGTTCCGGCGTCAGATGCTGCCGCCACTCTTCGTCTGTCCGCTCAATCTTCTCGTGTGTGCTTATTGTGGATGCCATCGTGTCCCTCGTTTCTTTGGATGGTGAAGGCCGGGATAAGGTATCAGCCTACTTTGATTGCAATGGCTTCGATTTCCACCCGCGCGTCCCGAGGCAGGCGCGCGACCTCAACTGTCGAGCGCGCCGGCGCTACACCGCCTTCCGAAACCATGTGCCGGGCGTATACCGCATTCATCACTCCAAAGTCATTCATGTCCTTCAGGAACACGGTCGTTTTCACCACATCTGCCAAAGCGCAGCCTGCCCCGGCCAGCACCGCCGCAAGATTCCACAAAACCTGCTCGGTTTGTGCTTCCACGCCGCCTTGAACCAGTTCGCCGCTTCCCGGATCGAACCCTACCTGCCCCGAGGTAAACACCCACGGCCCCGCCACGATCGCCTGCGAATAGGGTCCAATCGCTGCCGGAGCCTCCTGCGTCACAACTTGCCTGCGCGCTTCACTCATACCTATATTGTGCCTTGCCTCTGCCCCTCCATTAATTTCTTTTATCTCCGCCACAGCGGAGACGACTCTTTTTCGCTGTACAGGATTGCGGCAAACTGTGCGGCACGCCAGCCTGATATTGCTCTTTCTAACCTGTTCTTTGCGGTACCAGCCCGACATGCAGTTTGGTATGCAAAATGCAATAACCCTGGCCATACGTTTCTCCCCCCTTAGGAGTTCCTGGATGCAGCGCTTTTTTCGTCGTCGCTTTGCGCGGCTGAGTGGTGGCAGTTTCAAGCGTCGTACCGGGTCGGCAGCCCTCGCCGGCTCCCTTCTGTTTCCGTTCCTGGCAATCTCGCCCGCCCTCCATGCCCAAGCCATTTCGGTGAACGGCGGTTCCATCCAGGGCACAATCGAGGACAACTCCGGCGCAGTCGTCCCCGGCGCGCAGATTATCGTCACAAACCCCCAAACCGGGTTCAAGAAGAATCTCGTCTCCGATGCCTCGGGCCTGTATACGACGGGACCGCTCACGCCCGGCAGCTATCACCTGGCCATCACTTCCTCTGGCTATTCGACGCTGGAAATCGACACAATCGTCCAGACCGGCACGGCCACCAACGGCACCTTCAAGCTCCAGGTTGGCGCCAGTACGGAGCAGGTACAGGTAACTACGGGCGCGGTGCAGGTCAATACCGACCAGACCAGTGTTTCAAATGTCATCACGACCAAGCAGATCGACACGCTGCCCATCAACGGCCGCAACTTCCTCGACCTCGCGCAGCTCGAACCCGGCGTGCAACTGCAGAGCGGCGTCAGCTTCGACCCAACCAAGGCCGGCTACTCGGCCATCGGCTTCAACGGCGGCTCGGGCCGCACTACCCGTATCCTGCTCGACGGACAGGACATCACCGACGAGACAGTTGGGACGACGATCTTCAACGTAGCTGAGGGCGCAATCGGCGAATTTCAGATCACGCGCTCAAACAATGATGTGTCGGGCGAGATCGGCTCCTCCGGGCAGGTCCTTGTTTCGACGCGTACAGGAACCAATGCCGTACACGGAGAACTGTTTTATAACTTCCAGGATTATCGCGCCGGATTTGCGAGCAACCAGGCGCTGAACTCGCCTTTCCAGCGCAACCAGTTCGGTGGCGGCGTGGGCGGCCCCATCATCAAGGACAAGCTATTCTTTTTCGCGAACTCCGAACGCATCAAGCAGGACGAGAGCAGCCCCGTGCAGCTAGGAACATTGTTCAGCAATCTTGCTGCCGCGTATCCGAATGTCCCTGCGCCTTACCGGGAGACTTACTCGACAGGCCGCCTGGACTACAACGGTCCAAAAGGAATCCATTTTTTTGCCCGGGTCAATTATGACGACAACTCCGTGGTGACATCGGGCGGCAGCAACTCTTACGACATCTATGCCAACCGCGACAACACTCCTGGTATCGCGGGAGGCGCGGATTTTGCGTTGGGGCACTTCACCCACTCCTTTCGCGGCTCGTATGAGAAGTTTCATAATTTGATTACTGACGCAACCGGTTCGGGTGTTTACCTCGCGCAGCCGGGTGTGTTGATTCGTTATACGGCTGAAAACTTGTTCACTGGCACCAACGATCTTGCACCGCAAAGCACCTACCAATCGGACAAGCAAGCTCGTTATGATGGCTCCTGGACCAAGGGTCAGCACAATCTTAAGTACGGATTTAGTCTGAATGATATCCTGCAAGGTGGGTTTGCATCTTTCTTCGGTTTGGCTCCGCGTATTTCCCTGAACAGCAACGCGCTGATCGCGGGGAGCGATCCTTCAAACCTGCTGAACAGCTATACCGCGTCCACCGGCGTTCGGTTCGGCAATGGCCTGGGCTACTACACGAACAATCCATCGTTCGGCGCGCCTGCCGGAGGTTCGCAGGACTGGCGAGTTGGCGCGTACGTCGGCGACTCCTGGAAGCTGACGCCCAATTTTGTCTTGAACTACGGCGTTCGTTATCAGCGCGATACGGGCCGGACCGACAACTACATCGACCCTATCCCTTGCTCCCAGATCAATGCCGCCTTATTCGCCACGCCTGCGCCGTGTACTGGCAATCAACTCATTCTCGACCAGTTTGGGCCGGGCCTCGCCGCTCGCATCAACCAGCCAAATTATGATTTCAATCCGCAACTCGGCATTGCTTATGCGCTCGGCTCGAAAGGGACGACTGTGCTGAGCGGCAGCATCGGCATCTATCGCGAAAACACGGTCTTCAATGCATCGCAGTTTGATACACCATTCAAGCTCGCGTCGGGTCTTTTCAACGACTACAGCCGCACACTTTGCGGCGGCGTTTACCAAATCAACTTCCCCGGGCAGGCAACACCGGTCACTACCTACAACGGGGAATCGATTCAAACGATCTGCTCCCAGCCTTTGGCTGTTTCCGCACAGAAATTCGCGGGCATCCAATCCCAGTTCCAATCGGCATCGACCCGTGCAGGTGCCGCGGCGAACGGCAGCTATATCGGCAACACGCTAGCGATTCCAAACGGCAATTCCGCTTACTCGCCCAACTATAAGACGCCTTACTCAACACAGGTCAACCTCAGCATCCAGCAGCAGTTCGGGCGCGGCACAGTCGTAACGGCCAGTTACATCCATTCAGCTACAGTGCACATCGCACAAACGATCGATGTAAACCATGTCGGTGATAGACGCTTCCTGAACACGGCGGCGGCACGGCTTGCAATTACGAATGCGTTGAATGCCTGTGGCGCAGGAAGCTTGGACGGCGCGATCGCGGCTTGCCCTGGGTTGCATCCCAAGGGCGGCGGCCTGACTATCCAAGACCTTTCAGGTTACGGACTTGATTCGGGCAATGTAGTTTTCAGTGGACAGCCAGCTTCCAGACAGGGTGTTACACCCGACACCGGGGCTGCCTTTCCAGGTAAGAATGCCGCACTCGGGAACGGCTTCTTCGCCTTCCCTGCGGGTCGGTCCGGCTACGATGCCCTGCAACTGAACCTGCGCGAGCAAAAAGCGCATCCTGTGAAGGGCTTGTCTGACTCGAATTTTGAAGTCAGCTACGCCTATGGCCGGGAGAACAGCACGAGCGGCGGTGGCTCCGACCAGTTCTTTGGCGGCAGCGCATGGGACTACAACAATCCGACACTGTACGACGGACCCGGCGCTCTCGACCACCGTCACACTGTGTCCTTTGGCGGATCAGTCACGGTAGCGCATGGCCCGCAAATCGGTCTTATCGGTCACATCTACTCTGCGCCACCCTTAAATTTGCTTCTGGATAACACGTCCGGTTCGGCCGGGCAAATTTTTACCTCGGATACGATCGGCGACGGCAGCGTTAACCAACACCTGGTGCCGGAAACGAACCCGGGCGCTTACGAGCGCGACTACGGGCCGGGAAACCTTCAAACAGCGATCAACCGATTCAATAGCAAGTACGCCAACCAGCTTTCACCCGCTGGACGGACCCTGGTCAGTAGCGGGCTCGTTACCGCAGCGCAACTTGGCGCGCTCGGCGGGGTCCTGCAACCGATCGCGAATGTGCCGCAGAGCACGGCCATCGCCAATCCACCATTCCGGCAAGTCGATTTGAGTGCGTCCTATCCCATTCGGATTCACGCGATCTCGGAATCGCTCTCGCTCACCCCAGGCGTGGCTATGTACAACGCCTTAAATCTGGGCAATTACAACCCGATCAACTACAGCACTGGCGCGGCGAATGGAACTCTGTTGAACACAGCCGACGCGGGGCAGCCAAATTACGTGAACGGACCCAACAATTATTCCGTGAAAAATGCAAATCGCATTTCGCGCGGCGCGGGCACCTTCGACGCGGGTGGTCCACGGTCGACTGAATTTCAACTTCGGCTGACGTTCTAATTTGTCGGGGGCTACAAAAAGGGAGGAGCTTCGGCTCCTCCCTTTTCCTGCGCCCAAATTTCGTTTGTAGCGCGCGTGTGTTCGCCGGCATCCCACGAACGTCCGCCCCAGGAAAGGTCCAAATGCTCTCACTTCTTAGCCTGTTTCTCTTCGCTACCCCTGCTCACACTTCCCCAATGACCGGCAAATGGATCACGCCTGACAAGTCTGTGGTTGAGGTAATGCCGTGCTCGAGCGGCTCGACGCTGTGCCTCAAGATCGCGGGATTCGGCGACCCGCATGTCCCAAAAACCGACACCAAAAACCCGGACCAATCCCTGCGCTCCCGCGCCCTGTGCGGTTTGACGATCGGCATGGGCTTTGAGCCGGATGGCGAGGACCAGGCGAAAGGAGGTAAGCTCTACGACCCGGAGTCAGGCCACACGTACTCAGGCCAGATAAAGCTGGACGGCAAGGACACCCTGAAGCTCCATGGGTTCATTCTCGTCTCCTTGCTGGGCCGCACGGAAACCTGGCAGCGGGCCACCGGCAAAACGATAAGCTGCCACGACCTGTCCTAGTTACGACCGCACTTACAATTTCGATGACCGCAAAACCTCACGCACATTGGGAATGCGCCGCAGCCCTTGTTGTAGCCGCTCCAGGTGCTTCAGGTCCTGGGCGTCAAGCGTGATTTCGATCAGTGCCCCATCATTCGGCCCTGGACGCGTGTCCATGGAGCGAATATTGGTGTTCTCCTCGCTCGCCGTCGCGGTAATGTCCTTAAGCATCCCGGGCCGGTCATCGCAAAGGACCGTCAGCTTCACCGGATACGTCGCGCGGCCTGAGGCCAGTTCCGCTCCTTTCGCCCGCGCCCACTCGACCGAAATGCGCCGGTCCGACTCATACAGAAGATTCTGCACATTCGGGCATAAACGCCCATGCACCGCCACGCCTTTCCCACGGGTTACATAGCCGATAATCTCTTCCCCGCGGATTGGATTGCAACAGCGCGCCCGGTAAACAAGCAGCTCATTCGAGCCCTCCACTTCGAGCGTTTCCGAGGCGGCGTTCGCATGAATCTGCAAACGCTTCGCGTCCTCCGCGCCGGTCGGCAGGTCCGGCTCTCCGGGCGTGGCCTGCTGGTGGAGGATCCCCGGTGCCAACCGATTGAGCACCTGGCGGGCGGAATATTTGCCGAATCCCACCGCCGCCATCATGTCATTCGGCGTCGGGAGTGAGTAGTCCGCCGCCAATCGCGCGAAGTCCGACTCCTCAAATTTGCTCAACGCAATCTTGTACTTGCGCGCCTCGCGCTCCAGCAGCTTGCGCCCGATCTCGACGGCGCGCTCGCGTTGGTGCTCGTTGATCCAGTGCTTGATCTTGTTGCGCGCGCGCGAGCTCTTGACAAACGTCAGCCAGTCCCGCGAGGGGATATGCCCGGTTTGCGTGACAATTTCGACGATGTCGCCATTGCGCAGCTTGGCCCGCAGCGGCACGATGCGCCCATTCACCTTGGCGGACACGCATGCATGGCCCACCTCCGTGTGTACCGCGTAAGCAAAATCGAGCGGGCTCGCATCCTTGGGCAGCGCAACGACCTTGCCTTTCGGCGTAAATGTATAAACTTCCTCCGGATACAGATCGATCTTTAAGGTCGAGATGAACTCATTCGGGTCGGTCATCTCGCGCTGCCACTCCACAAGTTGCCGCACCCAGGCCAAACGCTGCTCGTCACGCGCCGAAACAGGCGAGCCGCCGGCCTTGTATTTCCAGTGCGCCGCGATTCCTTCTTCCGCGATCCGGTGCATTTCTTCGGTCCGGATTTGCACTTCGAACTGGTGCCCCGCGTCGCCCATCACCGTCGTATGCAGCGACTGGTACAGGTTCGGCCGCGGCATCGCGATAAAGTCCTTGATCCGGTTCGGCACCGGCCGGAACAGCGCATGAATCAGCCCCAGCACCGCATAGCAGTCTGCCACTGAGGCGACGACCACCCGCAACGCCAGCAGATCGTACACCTGGTCGACTCCAATCCCGCTCTCCTGTAGCTTGGTGTGGATTGAGTACAGCCGCTTGATCCGCCACTCCACGCGAGCTTGGACATTGTGCTCGGCCAACCGCTCCGAGAGCAGCGCTTCCACTCCGGCCAGGAACTTTTCCCCCTCCACCCGGCGCTCTTCGATTGCCGCATGGAGCTCGTCGAACGCGGGCCGGTCCACATACCGGAATGCCAGATCCTCAAGCTCGCCCCGCACCTTGCCCATACCCAGCCGATGCGCCAGAGGAGCGTAAATATCGAGCGTTTCCCGTGCAATCCCAACCTGCCGCTCGGGTTTCAGGTGCTCCAGCGTCCGCATGTTGTGCAGCCGGTCGGCCAGCTTGATCAGCACCACGCGCACATCCGTCACCATGGCGAGCAGCATCTTGCGCACGCTCTCCGCCTGCCGGTCCTCCCGGTTCGCGAACTGGATTTTATCGAGCTTGGTAACGCCCTCGACAATGTGCGAAACCTGCTCGCCAAACAGCGCGGTGATCTCGGGCGTCGTCACCGGCGTATCCTCGACCGCATCATGAAGCAGGCCGGCGGCAATCGCCGTCGAGTCGAGCTTCATCTCCGCGAGCACGATCGCGACCTCGAGCGGATGCAGCACATACGGCTCGCCCGAGGCCCGCAGCTGCCCGCGGTGGTGCCGCAGGCAAAACTCCCAGGCTTTGCGGATAATTTCCGTATCGTCCGTGGGCCGGTTGCGCCGGACCGTCTCAATCAGCAGCTCGAAGCGCGGCCCGGTCAGCGCGGCGGTATCCGCGTCATACCGGCTCAACGCTTCAGGCGAGTAAGCAAGCGGCACCTTTTTCGCAGGTGCGGTGAGGGCGCGGCGAGACTCAGGTTGCGCTGGAACTGGTTGCGCGGACGCCATATCTGATTATAGAGGCGTTTATACATAGCGGCCATGCATTTGCTGCTTCTCGGGGACCACGATTCTGCGTCTGCTCCTTGCGAGAACGGCGCGGCTGCGTCAGTACTGGAGCTGAAAGAAGGCCAGTAAAGCTTCCCTTGTCAGCTCTAAGTAATTCACTTCCCTTCAAAGGTCGAAGTCATAGAACTGCACGCGACTCTGCGCACGCAAAGATCCAGACGTATCACTTCCATGCGCACAGCACTCGGAGGATCTTTCTACACCGGCGGCGGCAGCTCCTTTGCGGCTTCTGCTTCGGAGTTCACCGGCTGCTTGCGCACACGCTCCACCTCCCGCCACATCGCCGTCCAGGTTTTGTCCCACGAGCCTGCCGCCAGCTTTCGCTCCACTTTTTCCCGCCACTCCGGCGCGGGTGCCACGAGCGCTGCGTCCAACGCACCTGCAAATGCCTCCGAGTCGCCGGCGATGGTTACCAGGCCTTCATCGCCATAGCCACGCACTACGTCCTGGATTGCCGTCGAGACCACGGGCTTACCCGCCGCCAGATACTCCGGCGTTTTGGTCGGCGAAATAAAGCGGGTCGCGTCATTGCGCGCGAACGGCAGCATGGCTACATCCCAGCCGGCAAGGTACGCCGGCAGCTCTGGGTAGCTCTTCGGACCGAGGTAATGCAGATTCTCGCCCTGGGGCAGCGACGCCGGATCCACTTTGACCACCGGCCCGATCAGTACGAAGTGGATCCGAGGCCGGAGCTTTGCCACCTCTCCCATCAGTTGGACGTCGAATCTCTCATCGAGCACACCGTAAAACCCCGCGCGCGGGTGCGGGATGCCGGCCTGGTCCGCCGGCTCCATCCCCGCCCCGGCGGCATGCCGGAAATGCTCCACATCGATCGAGCTCGGAAACGCATGGACATTCGCATGCTGCTCGCGCTTGGCCTCGTACAAGCTGACACCGCCGGTGAACACCACATCCGCTCGCCCGAACAGCTGCCGTTCACGCTCCCGCAGCTCCGGCGGCGCATGGAGGAACCCGCTCAGCTCATCCATGCAGTCGTATACGGTCGCTTCCGGCGTCAACTCCCCGGCGAACCCGAGCGCCATCGGCGTGTAATACCAGCACACATAGCGCTTTATCGCGAACTCATCGAGAAATCCGGCCAGCAAGTCCTTTTGTAACGCATCCCGTTCTGCCAGTTCCGTACTTCCAGGCGGCAGATGCGGACGAAGCACCCACAGCTGTGCGTCCCCAGGCAGGGGCTCTCGCAGCACTTCCACCGAGCCCGCTCCGGCGCCGTCGAACACCGGCTCTTCCCAGTAAAAAACCCGCCGGTCCCGCGCGCAACGCGTCAAAAGGTGCTGCGGACGTTGGGTCACAAAGTGCCACCGCAAATGACTGAAGCAGAGCAGGTCCGTAGACGCGGATGTAGATGTAGGCGCAGATGCGCGCACCGGTGTTGCATTGGATGAAGCCAAGCCGTTCCTCGCGTTCCTAAGAAATTACAACCCGCCGTAGGATGCGCCCAACCTGACGCTCCCGGCAAGCCTGATTCTCGCATCGCAAGAACACATGCCGGAATCTTACGACCTTGAACGCTTTGTTGCCGCGCAAGCCGGCCTTTGGGAGCAAGCCCGCGCCGAGCTTCGCGCCGGCGAAAAGCGCACCCACTGGATGTGGTTCATCTTCCCCCAGATCCGCGGCCTCGGAACAAGCGCCACGGCTGTCCGTTACGCCCTTGCCTCCCTCGGGGAAGCGCGCGCCTACCTCGCCCACCCAATCCTGGGCACGCGCCTGCGCGAGCTTACCGCCATCGTCACCGCGCTTGAAAAACCGGTCCAAGCCGTCTTCCCCTACCCCGACAATCTAAAATTCCATTCCTGCATGACGCTTTTTGACCATGCAGGCAATGGAGAGCCGGTCTTTGCCGAAGCGCTCCGACACTGTTTCAGCGGTCAAGGGGATCAAGCGACGCTTGAGCGTATTCGCTAGGCTGCAGCCCGGCTCGCGCTACACTAGAACTTCATTTCCTCAGCGAAAGTGACAGACTAGCCTTGAGACAGCTCCACACAGCCCGCCTTGCTACCAAGCTTCTCCTTTCCGACGTCGCGCAGTGTTTTCACCTTGAGTTCGCCGTCGACGAAATGCCTGCGTTCGAGTTCAAGCCCGGCCAGTTCGTCTCCTGCGTCGCTGACGACCCGGCCACCGGCAAACAACAGACCCGCGCGTACTCGATCGCCTCGGCGCCTCGCGAAAACATGTTTGATATCTGCGTCAACCGCGTCGAAGGCGGCTTCTTCTCGAACCTGCTTTGCGACCTGGACGAGGGCGACACGGTCAAGTTTCACGGTGCGCACGGTCTATTTACCCTGCGCCAACCTACAGCCGAGGGCGTCTTCATCGCGACCGGCACCGGCATTGCTCCCATGCGCGGTTTCGCACAATGGCTATTTCCGGAGAACGGCCCCGATCGCACCGAGAACAAGGACTTTTATCTCGTTTACGGCACCCGCTACGAGTCCGATATTTATTACCAGGACTACTTCGAGCAGCTTGCGGCAAAACATCCCAACTTCCACTACGTCGCCACCCTTAGCCGCGGCCAAGCCGAATGGAAAGGCGAGCGCGGTTACGTCCAAGAGCATGTCGCCCGCCTGGTATCCACCCGTTCCGAACAGCGCGTCCTTGTCGGGGCAGGTAGCGCTTCAGAAGCGCCGCCCGAGCAGCACCCAAATGGTCCCTTTGACATCCACGCTTATATCTGCGGACTCAATGATATGGTGACCGCCAGCCGCGACCGGCTCGTCGGCATGGGCTGGGAGAAAAAGCAGGTCATTTTCGAACGCTACGACTAATCATTCGCCCGGGAAAAAGGCCAGACTCTCAGTCTGGCCTTTTCCAGTTCATGAGCGAGGTTTTCGAGGCGGAACTCCGTTGTTCGCAAAAAACATCCCCGCCGCGAAAAACACAACCGCGACCGCCAACGCTCCGAGAGTCCGGCTCCGCACACCGAAATGCAGCGACAGCGCAGCCACTATCAGCCACACTGCCGCGCCTACAAACCAGATCGCATACGTCCAAGCCCGCATACAATTCACTTAGATGCCGCGAGGCACCCGTTCCGAAGGCGCAAGGCGGACCGAGAAAGAGCCCACAATGGCCACCACGCTTGCTTCCGTCACCGCACAGGCGAGCCGCCGCATCTGGTGGCTCGGTAGCATAACCCTCGCGTGGATGTGCATTGAATGCGCCGTTGCTCTTTCTTCCGCTATCGCCGCGCGCAGCCCGGCCCTCCTTGCCTTCGGCTCCGACAGCTTCGTTGAACTGCTTTCAGCCTCGTTGTGCTCCTTCAATACACGCCACGCGTGCGCCTCGGACGCGCGACCGCCGAGCGCCTTGCCGGCTCACTCCTGTTGCTTCTTGCCGGCATTGTCACCGCCATCGCTTTTCTTGGTTTCTTTCTCCGCATCCAGCCTGAGGTCAGTCGCCCCGGCATTGCCGTCACGGCCGCCGCCGTGCTCATCATGCCCACGCTCGCCCTGCTCAAGCGCCGCGAAGGCCGCCGCACCAATGACGGCGCCTTGATTGCAGACGCCGCCCAGTCCTTCACGTGCGCTTACCTCGCTTTCATAACCCTGCTCGGTGTCGCGCTCCACGCCACTTTTCACGTTGCCTGGTTCGACTCAGGAGCAGCCCTGCTCGCCGTCCCGCTCCTAATCCGCGAAGCTCGTGCCGCCCGCCGCGGCGAAAGCTGTGCCTGCATCCACACCCACCATCCTGTATAGTTAGGCTGGCGGCAGTACTGTCGCATGTGGGCGCAGGCGCGTAGCTCAGTTGGTTAGAGCGCTACCTTGACACGGTAGAGGTCGCTGGTTCGAATCCAGTCGTGCCTACCATCTTTCCAACAACTTACGGCGGAGCGCGGAAACGCGATACGTTTTCGATCCGCCGGTTCCCATGCCGTTCCGTAAGAGCTTTGCTCCAGATGTGACCCACACCTCAAGCGCGATGCGCACGCCCTGAGGCAGGCAGGGTTGGAGTTGCCTGATCTTCATCGCAGCGTGATGTGATCTGCGGACGCATGTTCGACACCCCGCCTCAGGCAGTATGCGATGGTTTCACCACAGGTTAAACGGCAACTTATGCAGCTTGCGATGCAAGCCTGCATGCAATCGGTGGACTTGGGATGGTGAGAGCTTCCTTGTCGGTTATTCTCCTGGACCCGACCCTACATAGATTCCGTCAAGCTGATGCTCGTTGCCAGTCCACGATTTAGAAATTTGAATTTACAGCCTCGTACAACTATCCCGGCGGGGCGCCACTCCCATGCAGCTAGGGTGACGTATTCTCTCAACATGAGGAAAAGAACGACACTGGCGATTTTCATGGCGGTGTTGCTCCTCATGCTGTCGTTCACAGCTTCGACTTGTGCGACAGAGTGCAGCCTCAGGCCGTTCCAACTCTCATGCCATGGGACTGCGTCTTCCTCAGCGGGACAGACACTCCCCGCCATGCACGGAATGGAAATGTCAAGCAAGCAAGCCGGGCAGGGTACTTATGTTCTGGAGGCGACTCGCTGCCTCCACCTTTGCGCGCCTGATACCGCGCTGGCCTCCGCGAACGGGTCCGCGGCACAGCTTGTGCTCGACGACTATGCGGCCACGCTTCCGGTGTCGTTCCTGCCCGTTTCTGCGGACTCGATTGCTACTCCGCTTAAGGCCTCCCCGCTCCCTGCGTCTTCCCCAGTTACACTCCTTACGCTTCTCCGCGTTTAGACAGGACGATTCCCTCCCTTTCAAGCGGCATTCTCTATGCCGCCCGACGGAGCGCATCGTCCTGTCCTCATTTCCCTGGACCCCGGAAGTGACTCGGGCTGCGCTCCGCAGGCGGCTCAAGATTACTTTTCCTGATACCCCGGAGCTTCCCCCATGGCAAACCGCCGTTCCTTTCTTCAAAATGCCTTCGGCCTAGGCGCGGGCTTGTTCGCGTCCGACAAGCTGCTTGCCCAGTCCTCGTCCGCTCAAAAGCTCAAAGCTGGCCGCCACAGCAAGGCCGGCCCGGCCTTTAACGTGCCTGTCACAACGCCCGATATCGGCGACCTGCCGTTCACCACTGACGGCGGCACCAAGGTCTTCCACCTCACCGCGCAGGTGGTCAAGCGACAGATCGCGCCGAACAAGACAATCGATGTGTGGGGCTTCAACGGCACCGCGCCCGGACCCACGATCCAGGTCACCGAGGGCGACCATGTCCGGATCGTCTTCGACAATCAGCTGCCGGAAGCGACCTCTTTGCACTGGCACGGCTTCGAGGACCACATCGGCTATGACGGCATGCCCGGCATCAGCCAGAGCCCGGTCAAGCCGGGCGGCAGGTTCGTCTATGAGTTCGACATTCACCAGAACGGCACGTACTTTTACCACTCGCACATGGCCATGCAGGAGATGGCCGGCATGCTCGGGGCCTTCATCATGCATCCCAAGGAGCCCTACACCCCCCACGTGGATAAGGATTTTGTCATCCAGCTACAAGAGTGGGCGGTGCTGCCGAACAACACCGTCCCGAACACGATGAACATGGAATACAACTGGCTGACGATCAACGGCCGCTCCGGCCCGGCGGTCACGCCGCTCATCGTCCGGCAGGGCGACCGGGTCCGGATACGGTTCATCAACCTGGGCATGGACCACCACCCCATGCACGTCCATGGGCATACCTTCCAGGTGACCGGCACTGAAGGCGGCCGGATTCCGGAAGCGGCCTGGTGGCCCGGCAACACGGTCCTGGTCGGGGTGGCGCAGGCCCGCAACATCGAGTTCGTCGCCAACAACCCCGGCGACTGGATGCTGCACTGCCATCTGCCGCACCACATGATGAACCAGATGAGCTCGAATGTGGGGCTTATCAGTCGTGGGTTCACGAGCCAAAAAATGAATACCGGCCAGCCTGCCGGTCTGGACATGAACAACGGCATGGGCATGCTGAACGGCCAGCCCGGCGCTCCGAACGGGGAGGACTACGGCACCAGCCTGGGACGGGGCATGGGTTTCGGCAACAACGCCGACATCTCAACTACCAACAGCTCGCTTTCGGCCCCGGCGAGCGACGCCTCGATGAAGGGCATGATGGCTGAGATGCAGCCCGGCAAGCAGCAGATCGAAATGGGCCCCGAGCAGATGCGCAACATGATGAGCATGAACATGGACGGCATGGGGAAGACCGAGAACGACATCGCCAAGAACGCGAACCGTGTTCCGAACTTCCCGCAGGACGCCTACATGGAATCGCCCATGATGGGTATGGAGCAGACAAAGATGCTCCAAATTCCTGAGAACGACGGTCTGCGGCCCGGCTGGAGCGCCTACATGCAAGGCATGATGACCTTTGTGCGCGTGCTGCCGCCGGATAAGTACGAGGCAGTAATCGCGAAGATGAAGGCCTCCAACCGCGAAAACGACCCTTACGCCACACTGCTCGCACGCGGCTGACGCTGCCCTGACAAAAGGAACCCTGAAATGAAGATTGCGAAGAACGTCCTTTTGGCCGCAGCGTTTTGCGGCGCACAGATCGCGCTGACGATGCCGATTCAGGCACAGGCGAATCAAGACTCCATGCCGGGGATGCCCGGCATGGACCACGGCTCCCCCGCCAAACCGCAAGCGCCCGGCAAGCAAAAACAGAAGATGCCGGGCGACATGCGGATGCCCATGCCCGGCGATCCGGCCGCGCAGAAGGAATCCCAAAGCGAGCAGGACTCGGAAAACCAACAGCGGAAGCAGGAGCAGTCCGGACAGCCTGGCCCGGCGGCCGACTCCAAGTCGGCGACCCGCGACACGCTGCGCCTGCAGGAGCCGGAGAACCCGAACTTCCACATCGGCACCAACACACCTGCACCCCTGTTGCTCGGCGAGATCAGCAAACGGCAGCCCATGCCCTTGCAGGCCTTCCTCGACGCCGCCGAGAAGGGCAATCCAACCCTGCCGCAGAGCAATGCCGTCGTCCGGCAAAGCCTGCAGCAGGCCCGGCAGGTTGGCTTGTACCCCAATCCTTCGGTCGGCTACCAGGGAGAGCAAATTCGAGGCGGCGCGTACGGCGGCGGCGAGCAGGGCGGCTTTGTCCAGCAAAGCATCGTGCTCGGCGGCAAGCTCAAGGCGCGCAGCAACGTCTACAAGCAGCAGGCAGGCTCAAACATCATCGGCGTCGAGGAACAACGCTACCGCATCCGCAACGACGTCACGCAGGCCTTCTACACCACGCTCACCTCGCAGGCGATCGTGGTCGAGCGCCAAAACCTGCTCAACGTGGCCCAGGACGCGCTCACCACAGCGCACCAGCTGGCCAACGTGGGCCAGGCCGACGCTCCGGATGTGCTCCAGGCCGAGGTCGAAACCGAGCAGGCCAAAGTCGACTTCGTCGCGGCGCAGCGGGATTTTCTTCAGAACTTCAGCGTGCTGGCCGCCTACAGCAGCCAACCCGATCTGCCGGCGGCCCCGCTGGCGGGTGAACTCGACAAGCCTCCGGCTTTCGACGCGGAGGCCAAGGTCGCGGACATCGTCGCCAACAGCCCGTCTGTGAAGCGGGTAAAGCAGGAGGTCACGGTCGCCGAGGCTCGGCTCAACGACGCGCATCGCGAGTGGATCCCGGACCTGCTGCTCCGCGCGGGTGAGCAATACAACGGGGAGACCCTTGTGGAGGTCCCGCGCCGCCGCGTGGAAGCGCAGAGCTTCGCGAGTGTCGGCGTCAACATCCCGCTCTTCAACCACAACCAGGGCAACATCGAGGCCGCCAAGGCCGAGGTGGAGCGCGCCCGCGAGGACGTGAATCGCACGCAGCTGTTCCTGAAGCAGCAGGCCGAGCCGCTCGCGCAGGCTTATCAGACGGCGCGATTCCAGGCCGACCGCTACTGCGACGAGCTGATCCCCCGCGCCCGCCGCGCTTACGAGCTCTACCTGACCAAGTACCAGCAGATGGCCCAGGCCTACCCGCAGGTGATCGTCTCGCAGCGGACGCTGTTCCAGGTGCAGATCGGCTACCTGCAATCACTTGAAACTGTCTGGACCACGGGCGCGGCTCTGCAAAATTACACCCTGCGCGGCGGCCTGGAATCGTCGACCCAAAGCGGGCAGGACTCCACCACGCTCAACCTGCCGAACGGAGGCTTGAGTGAGTAAGAACGCCATCTGGAGACCCTGGTCGCCATCTTCGCGGCGACCGGGGTCAAGGCAGGCGCGGGGGGGCGGGGCAAGACGGGGCCGCAGTAAAGACCGCCCCATGACAGGCCGGGAGGGTACTCCCCGGCGCGAACACAAGTGAAGTGGAAGGATAAGCGCTTGACTCCTCTGGAACTGATCTCCTGGATTTCGCTCGGCCTCGCTTTTCTCAGTGCGCTCGTCATCGCGGTTGACGAGCTGCGTCACCCGCAGAAGATGTGGATTATGAACATCGTCTGGCCGGTCACGGCCTTGTACTTCAGCGTATTCGCCGTATGGGGATACTTCCGCGTTGGCCGCCCCATGAGCAAAGACAGCATGGAAAACATGCCGAAGGAGGACATGGACAAGCACATGAAGCGGCAGGAAGAGCAGGCCCGGCGCGACCCGACAGCCTCACAAACCGCCCTCTCGACCAGCCACTGCGGCGCGGGTTGCACGCTCGGCGACACCGTCGCGGAGTTCACGGTCGCCGGGCTCGGGCTTACGCTGCTCGGCGCGCCGCTCTACGCCGAGTTCGCGGGCGACCTGCTGCTCGCCTTCCAATACTTTTCCATCAAGCCCATGCGCGATCTGTCGCCGATGCAGGGGCTGATCGCCGCTGTCAAGGCTGATACGCTTTCAATCCTGACCTTTGAGATCGGGCTGTTTGCCTGGATGGCGCTGATGTATTACGTCTTCTTTCCACAACCGCATCTCAAGCCGAGCGAGCCCGCGTACTGGTTCATGATGCAGATCGGCATGATCCTGGGCTATTTCACGTCTTACCCGATGAATCGACTGCTTGTGAAATGGGGCACGAAGGAGGCCATGGGATGAAGAGCGCAGAGGAAAACCGGCCCGCAGCGGCGATGACCACGAAAGACCTGGTTTGCGGGATGACCATCGACCCGGCCAAGGCGGCGGGGTCGAGCGAGCACGGGGGCGTGCGCTATTGGTTCTGCTCCTCCGGATGCAAACGCAAATTCGATGCGGAACCCGGCCGGTATGCCGCGGCTGCGAACGGCGGGCGAGCCGGCGATGCCGAGCCGCAAGCGCAGGCAGTCCTCGATCCCGTGTGCGGCATGACCGTGGACCCGGCGAAGGCCGCCGCCGCGGTAGAGCACGAGGGCACGCGTTACTTCTTTTGCGGACCGGGGTGCGCGGCCAAGTTCCGCGCCGAGCCTTCGAAGTACTTGCGGCCAAAACCTGCCGCGCCCTCCATAAAGCAGCAGGATGTCGAGTACATCTGCCCCATGGACCCCGAAGTGCATAAGCTGGGCCCGGGCAGCTGCCCCAAGTGCGGCATGGCACTTGAACCTGCAACCCTGGCCGCCCCATCCACGAAAACCGAGTACACCTGCCCCATGCACCCGAGGGTTGTCCGCTCCGAACCGGGCAGTTGCCCTTTCTGCGGCATGGCGCTGGAGTCTCGTGAGATCGCGGCTGCCGAGGAGAGCAACCCGGAGCTGGCCGACATGACCCGGCGCTTCTGGGTCAGCGTCGCTCTTGCCGTGCCGCTGCTGGCCGTCATGGTCTCGAGTGTCCTGCCTTCCATGCCGTTGCAGCACCTGCTCTCTCCACGAGCCTGGGCCTGGATCGAGTTCTCCCTGGCCACCCCGGCCGTACTCTGGTGCGGGTGGCCCTTCTTTGTCCGCGGGTGGCAGTCCGTGCGCAACCGCAGCCTTAACATGTTCACACTCATCGCTCTCGGCGCGGGCGCGGCTTACCTGTACAGCGTGATCGCAACGGTCCTGCCCGGCCTTTTCCCTCCTTCGTTCCGAGCCGAAGGCGGCGAGATCGCTTTGTATTTCGAGCCCGCTGTGGTCATCATCGCTCTCATTCTTCTGGGGCAGGTCATGGAGCTGCGCGCCCGCAGCCGGACCGGCAGCGCCATTCGCGCTCTTCTTGGCCTGGCCCCCAAAACTGCGCGCAGGCTCGATGCCCAAGGCGGCGAGTCGGATGTCCTGCTCGCGCAAGTGCAGCCCGGCGACCGGCTGCGTGTTCGGCCCGGCGAAAAGATTCCAGTCGACGGGATCGTCCTCGAAGGCCACAGTTCCGTGGACGAGTCGATGGTCAGCGGCGAACCTATTCCGGTCGAGAAGGAAGTTTCTTCCAAGGTCACGGGCGGCACTGTCAACGGCACCGGCGGCTTTGTGATGCGGGCCGAGCGGGTCGGCGCGGATACCCTGCTCTCGCAGATCGTCAAGATGGTGAGCCAGGCGCAGCGCAGCCGCGCTCCCATCCAGCGCGTGGCGGACCGCGTAAGCGGGCTTTTCGTCCCTGCCGTGATCCTCGCCGCCATCGCCACTTTCGTGGTCTGGTACGCGGTCGGCCCGCAGCCCCGGTTCGCGCACGCGCTAGTCAACGCTGTCGCCGTGCTGATCGTGGCTTGCCCCTGCGCTCTCGGCCTCGCGACGCCCATGGCCATCATGGTCGGCACGGGGCGCGGGGCGGCCGCAGGCATCCTTATCCGCAGCGCGGAGGCGCTCGAAACTTTCGGCAAGGTCACCACCATCTTTGTAGACAAGACCGGCACGCTTACCGAAGGCAAGCCCTCGCTCGCCCGCGTCGTCCCGCAACCTGGGATCAGTGAGAACGAGCTGCTCCAGCTCACCGCCGGCCTGGAGCAATCGAGCGAGCACCCCCTTGCAGCCGCGATCGTCCAAGGAGCCGAGGCGAAACAGCTTTCCCCGGCTCAGGTCCAGGGCTTCCACTCGACGACCGGCAAAGGCGTCAGCGGAGCCGTCTCCGGCAGGCAGGTCGCGGTCGGCAACCTGGAGCTGTTCCGTGAGATGGGGATCGACCCCGAGCCGCTGCTCGCTGAAGCCGAGGCGATGCGGCAGCAAGGGCAAACCGTCATGCTGGTCGCCGTCGACGGCAAGCCTGCGGGCCTGGTCAGCGTTTCCGATCCGGTCAAGCAGTCCACGCCCGAAGCATTGCGCGAGCTGAAAGCCGCCGGTCTGAACGTCATCATGGTTACGGGAGACAACGCCACCACGGCGAAGGCGGTTGCCGGGAAGCTCGGCATCGAGTTCGTCGCCGACGTTCTTCCCCAGGCGAAAGCAGAGGTCGTCAAGACCCGCCAGGCTCGCGGCGAGGTTGTGGCTATGGCCGGGGATGGCGTCAACGACGCCCCCGCGCTTGCCCAGGCGAATGTCGGGATCGCCATGGGCACCGGCACCGATGTGGCCATGGAGGCAGGCGGCATCACCTTGCTCAACGGTGATCTGCGAGGCATCCTGCGGGCGCGCCGCCTGAGCCGGTCCACCATGCGGAACATCCGCCAGAACCTTTTTTTCGCTTTTATCTACAACGCGGCAGGTGTCCCGCTCGCGGCAGGCGTACTCTTCCCGGTCTTCGGGCTACTGCTCAACCCCATGCTCGCCGCCGCCGCCATGAGCTTCAGCTCTGTCTCGGTAATCGCAAACGCGCTCCGATTGCGTAGAGTTTCCTTATGATTTTCGGGCGTCGAAAAGGCGTAGACAAGGTAAGTCGGCAATATGGCATGGAGGCTCTTTATCGGCTGGCGGTCCAGTCAAACGCTGCGCAGCTCCCCTGAACTCTTACAAGTTCGAAGCGTGCCCCGGAATCGCTGCTCTACTTTCTCCCGAAAAGCAAACTTCTCCTACCGTTCCTTTTCACAGGATTGCCTTACGACACCTCTATACTGCAGCCATGATTCGGCTGCGATCGAGGGCGTTGACGTTGATGGTGAGCGCGCAAGCTGCATGGGGCATTGCGCAAAGCGTACAAGCGGGGCCTACGTTTTCCGTATCGGATGCTGCGTTGGGCAAGCATGTCACAGTCGTCGCGTATGGCGACATGCGATTTCATGATCCGTCGAACACGACGGTGACGAACCCCCTGGCGCGCAAGGAGCTGGTGGACCGCATCGCGGAGGAAAAGCCTTCAGCGGTACAGCTGACCGGCGATGTGCCGTACAAAGGCAGCGATGCGGCGGACTATGCAAACTACAAAGTGGAGAGCGAACCCTGGCGGGCGGCGGGTCTCCGCGTGTATCCGGCCATGGGCAACCATGAGCTGGCCGGCGGGGCGGAGCAGGGGCTTGAAAACTGGTGGACCGCGTTTCCCGAGCTGCGCGGCAAGCGCTGGTACTCGGTCGCTCTGGGCTCACGCATTTACCTCATCCAGCTCGACACCATGTCGGACCTGCAGGACGGCAGCGAGCAGCGTACCTGGCTCGATGCACAGTTGAAACAGCTGCCGAAGACGGTGGACTTCGTGCTGATCGGGCTGCATCACCCCCCTGTCGCGGACATACAAACCCGCTTCGAGGTAGATCACAATCCACGTCCAAATGAGATTGCGCTGAGGGATTTTCTAACAAAGGTGCAGCCTGCAATGCACGCGCAGATTCTGGTAACAGCGGGGCACATTCATAATTATGAGCGAGCGCAAGTAGGTGGAGTCATATACCTGGTGTCAGGTGGAGGTGGCGCGAAACCGTACGAAGTGGACCGGGGAACCCAGGATCTCTACCAGGACAAGGACTTCCCGAACTTTCACTACATCCGTCTGGAACTTGAAAAAAATGAGCTAAAAGCCACCATGTTCCGGCTCAAAGACCCGGCGGGGGCGAAGATCGAATGGCAAGAAAAAGATCATTTCGAGGTGAAGCAACGGTCAACACAGTAAGTGGACCTTGCACCAGAGGAGTCTTCAGTCGCTGCCGCCCGTCTTAGCTCTTGATTGTGGTCTCTCCCGCAATTAGACCGGACCAATCTCCCGCTCCGCCTTGCGATACATTGCCTTCTCGAAGCCCGACCACTCCACCGGGCAGCGCCGGAAAGATGAATCGTCTTGAGACACTCATGGATTCACACCCTTTGCCGATAGGAACATTGAACTTCGGGAGCTCTCAACAGATTTCCCGTAGATGCCTAGAAAGGGCTCCATGAAAAAGCGGCACATACTTCCTATCGCTACGGCTACTTTGGCAGGCGTTCTCACGCCCATGGCTTCGTTTGCGCAACAATCGACGTTTTTTTCGTTTTCACAAGCTCAGGCTTATGGCAGAACAGCGTCGGGCCACGCAAAGATATCCAAGGACGCGCTCGAGGCCAATCCCCTACAGGTTGTGCCGGTGATCGTGCAGTTTAAAACCGCCGACCCACTGCAGCAGCAACGTGCAATGGCTTTCGCGAACGGAGCGGTCTCGAAGCATTTCCAGGCGACAAAAGCCGTCGCTGCTCAGGTCTCCGGCGCCGCACTGCAGCAGCTGGCGCTTGATCCAAGCGTAAGCTATGTGTCGCTCGACCGCCCTCTCACCGCAAAACAGGCAGCGTCGCCGCTATCCTCTTCAGGACCGATTTCAGGACCGATTTCAGGACCGGTGCAGTCCATCAGCAAGAGCGCCGAGTACACGATCGAGCCGATCAATGCACCCGCGGTCTGGTCGCAGGGCTACAACGGCACGGGTATCGGCGTAGCCGTCATCGACTCGGGCATTGCTAACGAACCTGATCTCGGAGGGGCGCCGGGTCTTCCGCTGCCCAAAGGCCAGAAACAGCGCATTGTTTACAGCCAAAGCTTCCCTGCCACTCTCGCCGGCGGCGCAAATGACGTTTATGGCCACGGAACGCACGTCGCCGGCCTGATTGCGGGCAACGGTGCCGAATCCATAGGCAAGTCCTACACGCGCACCTTTGCCGGCGTCGCGCCCAACGCCAACCTGATCAACCTGCGCGTGCTCGACGAAAATGGGCAGGGTTCCGACTCGACCGTCATCGCGGCGATCGAGACTGCAATCGCCCTCAAGAACACCTACAACATCCGCGTCATTAACCTTTCGCTCGGGCGTCCCATCTGGGAAAGCTATCAGCAGGATCCATTGTGCCAGGCAGTGGAGGCGGCCTGGAAGGCAGGCATCGTTGTCGTCGTGGCGGCCGGCAACAGCGGGCGCAATGAGAACCTGAACGCGGAAGGCTACGGCACGATCGAAGCGCCGGGCAACGATCCATACGTGATCACAGTAGGCGTGATGAACACCATGGATACGCCTTCGCTCGGCGACGATACGATTGCCAGCTATAGCTCCAAAGGTCCTTCGTTTATCGACGACGTCGCCAAACCGGACATTGTCGCTCCGGGCAACCTGGTAACCAGTCTTTTGCTGAAGAACTCCACGCTTTCCATACAAAACCCAACCTTCTTTACGCCTCAGTCCTTTTACATTGCGAACGGCAAGTCCGCTGCTTCAACGGACTACATGCCGCTGAGCGGCACAAGCATGGCGACCGGGGTGGCAAGCGGCGCGGTCGCGCTGCTTCTACAGGCGCAACCCCAGTTGACCCCGGACAACGTCAAAGCCCTCGTAATGTACAGCGCGCAACGCTCGTACTTCCCCAGGGTCAGCACGGCTGTCGATCCAGTAACCGGCACAGCCTATGTGTCGCACTATGACGCGTTGACGGTAGGTTCCGGCTACCTCGATATCCAGGCGACAGTGAATAACGCCTTGAGTCTGGCATCGGTTTTGCCGGGCGGCACTGCCATGTCACCGCTGGTCAGCTACGATCCAATCTTTGGAAGCGCGACGCTGGTAACGGATCAAACGGCGCTTTGGGGCAGAACTGCTTTGTGGGGCGCTGCCGCCATCTACGGGCAGAACGCTTTCGCGGGTGGCGTAAGCAGCAATACCGCCTTGTGGGGTAGAACCTCTTTGGCGGGAGCCGACGATCCCAGCGGTTTCACCGCTCTCTGGGGCCGCTCTATCCTCGATGGCTCTACCGCGCTCTGGGGCCGTTCCACACCGGAAGCTTCGACTGCGCTTTGGGGTCGCTCGATCCTCGATGGTTCCACCGCCCTTTGGGGACGGCAGGTCCTCGATGGCGCAACCGCGCTCTGGGGCAGGTAAGCAGGCGCTTGCCATTCAGCAAACCAGCACACATACGAGCAAGCCGCGGCTTATCAACCGCGGCTTGCTCGTGTGTTTTAGGAACCTTAGAACGTCTAGTCTGCTAAAAACAAACGATCGGCGTCCTCATCCGAATCATGCAGACACTGCGGCCTGCCCTCAAGAGAACACGGCTACACCGGACAAGCGCTTTGAGAAAGACTTCCGGCGCTCCCCTCTGTCCACCCTTCGCGAATACTGTAATCGCGCAGTACCTTGGCCGGCACAGGCAGTGCGCCCAGCAAAGCTAGAGTCGCTTCATGCCGCGCTTGCTCCTCGATATGATCAACCTCCAAACACTCGGCAATGCGTCCGCGCTCAAGCACCGCGACACGAGTGCACAGCTGCAGCACGGAGGCAAGGTCATGCGAGATATAAAGCAGCGTCGTTCCGTTCTCGCAATTCAAGCGGCGAAACAGGCGCACTATCTCAGCCTGTGTGACCGGGTCGAGCGCGCTTGTCGGCTCATCGGCGATCAGAAGGGAGGGCCGATGCAGCAGCGCCAGCGCGATCAGCACCCGTTGCGCCTGTCCGACGCTGATCTCCCCGGATCGCCGCGCCAAAAACTGCGGCCCGTCCGGCAGATGCATCTGGGCGAACAGATCTCGGACGCGCATCTCAAATGCCCTTCGGTCCAGTTGCGCGTGAGCCCTCCAGGCCTGCTCAAAATGCGCCCGCAACGACAAAGCGCTGTTCAAGGCGCTCAAGGGACTTTGCGGCACAAAAGCGAATCGCCTGCCGCGCAGCCGGCGAGCTTCCCGCTCAGGCATTGTCAGCAGATTGGCTCCTTCAAACAGGACCTCGCCCGTGGCGTATCCTTCGCGCCACCGCAGCAAGCCCAACAAAGCCATAATCAGCGTGCTCTTGCCGGCGCCGCTGGTGCCGATCAGCCCAAACGCTTCCCCGCGCTCTAGGTTGAAAGAGATTTCCTCAAGGACTCTGGTCTGCCGGTAACCGGCGCTTAAGCGGACCTGCAACAGCGATGGGGCGCTCATGGCTTGCTCCCGGCCCAGTGGAGATTTTCAATGTTCCACAACACGCCCGGCGGCAGGACAGATAGCTCCAGGCCTGCAAGCGCGGGGGAAACGGCGTACAGCACGTTCGGATAAACGAGATAGATAAACGGCTGCTCGGCAACAACAATCCCTTGCACCTCCCCAACCGCGCGAACGCGTTCCTCTAAGGTTGTCGCGCTTGCCTGTACGCGCATCGCTCGGTCGATGGATGCTTCCCATGGCGTAGCCGGCGTCCTTTCCGAAGGATTCCACTGGTGATTGGGCGAGGAGCTCAGCCACAGGTTCATCATCGAGTTCGGATCGGGATCCACATTCGCCAGTCCCAGGATGCACGCCTCGTAATCCTGCGTATGCATCAGCCTTTCGATCAGCGCCGGAAAATCCAGGGTCGCCACCGTAACCTCGATCCCAAGAGCCGCGAGATCCTGCTGGATCAGCGTCGCCATCCTTTGGCGGGGAGCATTGCCGGCATTCGTCAGGATGGAAAACCGAACTGCGTGGCCGGCTCCGTCATAGAGAATCGCGCGCGTTCCGGAGTCCACGCGTCGGAAGCCCGCCTTGGCCAACAGGACCTTGGCAGCCGCCACGTCCTCGTGCGGCATCTGCAAATGGCTGTCATACCAGGTGTGGTTGGCGGGCGAGATAAAGCCGTAGGCTGGAGTTGCATGTCCGGCGTAGGCCAGCCGCGCCAGGTCTGCCCGGTGAATGGCGCGCGAAACGGCGCCGCGAAAAGCCGTGTTTTGAAACCAGGCTTTCTCATATGCCGGCAACGGCGAACCGGATGCCTGATTGAACCAGAGCTGCTCCGTGTTGAGCGAAGGCCCAAGATCGTGCGCGGCTTGCGGCATGGTGCGCTGGAGCAGGTTGAAGGCTTCAGGCGCAAGCGTGTTCAAGAGCTGGTACTGCCCCCGCCTGAACCGAACCTGCTCCTGCTCCGCGTTTGCGACCACATCCAGCCGGAGAGTGGGCAGATACGGCAGCTGAGCGCCGGCCGCGTCGTGCTTCCAATAATGCGGGTTGCGTTCCAAGCGAAGAAACTGCCCTCGTTGGTATTCAGCCAAGAAATAAGGGCCCGCTGTTACGTGGCCGTCGCTGGGACGGTTCTGCGGCTCAATGGCGATTTCGTCGAAGATGCGCTCGATCTCGACGAGGCGTTTGGGCAGATGGACAACAATCGTGCCCGGATCCGGCGCTTGGACCGTCACCTCGCGCGGACTTAGGAACTCTTCCGCGACCGGCGCTGCCGTTGCAGGCGCAAGCACGCGCCGCACCGACCACGCCACGTCTGCCGAACTGAGCGGCGAACCGTCGGAAAACAGGAGACCTCCGCGCAGGTGAAACGTGAGGGTTTTCCCATCCGGCGAAATGTTCCATGCATCCGCAAGGCTCGGCTCCACCGCTTGCGTGTGCCGGTTGACTCGCATCAGAACCCCGCCGCTCAGATAGCGCACCAGTTCCGAGGCTTCGTCGTCGACTTTCGCCGGATCCAGGGTCGCAGGGTCATATCCAATGGACCATGCGATACCCCGCGCACCATGTTGAGAGTGGGCGGGAAATATGGAAACAAGCAGGACGGCGAGCACTGCCGTCATCCGACCGATTTTGCCGGAAAAAGTCAGGTGAATCATCTTCATGCCTCAACCAGCAAAAGTTCGAGCAGGACCAGGAACATGATCAGCAGCACGATCGGCAGATACATCCAGGGGGAACCGGCCAGCATGGCGGAGTTATCCAGTTCGAGCAGCATCGCTCCCCAGGACGGAAGCGGTTCACTCACCCCAAGCCCCAGCGTGCCCAGGTTGGCCTCGGCCATGAGAAAAACAGGAATGGAGATGAGAAACTGCGGCAGCAGCAAAGGCCGGATCTGCGGCAATACATGCCGCAGCATGAGTTGGGAAGGGCGTAGTCCGCCGGCGCGGCCCTGGATCATCCAGCCGGCAGCCCGCATGGCGACTGCTCCGGAATGGATCGCGCGCGCGCAGGCTGGCCAGCCCAGAAACGCGAGGATCAGAAACGTCGCTCCTGCCGAGAGAAGCGGCGCGGTATGCAAAGGCATGCCGGACCGGACCATCATGAGCAGAAAGAGCCACGGCAAAGCAAGAAAGGCGTCGCAAACAAGCAGGAAAGGGCCGGCCAGCAAAGCCGGCCCCAAAGCGGCAGCGACGCCCACTCCGGCTGCAATCCCCGTGGTTACGGCAGCGGCCGCGGTTGCACCCGCAAACCCCAGCAATGCAGCGACCGCAACGCGCGTCAGGCGATCGCGCCCGAGCGTGTCGGTACCCGCGGGGTGCGTGGCGGAAGCTCGGGAGTCCACCTGCTCCCTGTCCTGTGCTGCGTAGCTGGCGCCGCAGCGAGTCGCGATCCACACGGCCGCCATGAGCAGCAAAACAAGAAGAATAACTGCCACGCGGCGCGTCATGCCGCCTCCATGGAGGAGTCAGCAATGCGCAAAGGCTCGCTGAGCAGCCCTGCCGAGGCCACGGCCATAGCCATCAGCAGCGTAATCGCGAGCAGCAGCGGCAGGTCCCGGTTCATGGCCGCGCCCCATGCAAGCCGGCCGACCCCGGGAACGTCGAAAAGCACCTCCGCAGGCACCGCCATGCTGAGAGCCACGACAAAGGACATGCTCGCGATGGAAGCGATCTGCGGCCATACAGGGCGCAGCAGATAGGCGACAACCAGGCCGCGTAGAGGGATTCCCTGGGAGCGCGCAAACAGCAGGGACGGCTCCTGCCACTGGCGGCGCAGCAGACGGTAGAGAAATTTAAAGTCGCGCGCGGCGAGGAGCACTCCCACGGCGAGCGCCGGCCCTCCCGTATCAGTCAGTAGAAAAATCGTACTGAGCGCTCCTATAGGGATAGCCAATAGGAGCGCCGACCCGGACGCAACCCATGCCTCGCCCCCGCCACGCTTTTGCCCGCTCAGCAGGAGCGCCGCGGCCATCGCCGCCAGCCAGCCGAGCATCAGCGATTCGCCGAGCAAACGCAGGGTCACAAACAGGCGCGGGCGAATCAACTCTCCTACGGGGACCCGGTACTGACGCGAAACACCGAAATCGCCCCGCAGCCATCCTGCGGCGATCGTCCCAGCCATGGCGGCGGCGGACCGATCCGCAATCAGGCGTGCACCCATCTCTGCACGGACACTGCCCGCATACTGGGCATCCATTTCGCGCGTATCGGCAAAGTAGCCCGGGGCGTAGCGAACCAGCGTCAGGGTACCTGCCGCGACGAGTGCGATCAGCAAAACAGTACGCCCCAAGCGCCTCAACATCCCTCTCACGCCACACCTACAGACATGGGAAAGACATACTGTTGCTTGTCCTGACGCATGCGCCGTTCCGCGCGCGCGATCAGAGCTTCTGCAGTTTGTCCATCCTCCGGAAAACAGGCGATGCCTACTCCCGTAGGCACCTTAGAAACGCCTCGGGCCCTTGCAGCTGATTCACGAATCGAGGCGGCACGCCGGGCAGCCTGCCCTCGGCTTGCACCCTTTAGCACAAGAACCCAAAGGTCGCCCCATCGCAGCACGGAGTCCCCAAGACTCCGTCCTCCGCTCTGCAACAGTTCAACAGCTGCGAGATCGTCGGACGCTCTTACATCGCAAAGCAGGAGCACCAAGCACTCGTTGCTGCCGCGGCACTGCTCGATCGCGGCATCGAGGCCGGCAAACGATGCCTCCGCGGGCCTGATCTCACTCCGCGCATGTTCCCGCGGTCGCATGGAATTCTTGAGCACAAGCATAATCGTCGTCTCGACGGCTTCAAGCGCCCGCAGATGCTCCCGCGAAAACGCGTTCGCCGCGCCGGCATACAAGGAGAGCACGCCGAATACGCCGCCCTCTAAGTTGCGCAAAGGCAAGGAAAGCGCCGAGCGAAGATCGTGCTCAGGTTGTGGTTGAGCAATGTAGTTCGGCTCGACTGTTGCGTTGCCATTCACGATGCTTTGTTCATGCTTGGCTACCCAGCCGGAAATACCTTCTCCCAGCGGGATCGCCTCCAAGGAAAAGAGGGCGCCCCCGTACGCTCCCGTGCGCCGCGGGATCATCGCATCATCTTGCTTGAGGTAGAACAGCATGCAATTGCATGGAATCAGGGCTGCCAGGCCTGCTGTAAGTACTGCGAGCGTGTCATCCAAATCCAAAGGGTAATTAGCTGCCTCGGTCTTTCTAAGGAGCGCCTGGCTCTGCTCCGCTACCGCCGCAAGCAAGGAAAACGCATCGAGCGAACCTGACGCACGCTGCTCGTTTGCCGGAGCCGGTTGCCCGGCACAAGCTCTCCGTCCGGCTTCCCCGCTGTCCTCTTCAAAGCCTGCCCCGGGTGCCGTGCCGCGCGATACATGCACATCGGTGTCAAGGCGCACCAGCTTTTCCCCTTCGAATCGAGCCTGTTCCTCGAGTCGCACAAAATGCTGCTCGAGCACATCGACCACCCGCGGATCGAACTGCGTGCCGGATAATGTCCTGATAACCCCCATTGCCTCCGGCAAGGGCATCGCCCGCCGGTAGGAGCGGTCCGAAGCCATCGCGTCGAAGCTGTCGACAACCGTCAGAATGCGCGCTCCGATCGGGATCGCCTCGCCGCGCAGCCCGTCCGGGTAGCCCATCCCGTTCCACCATTCGTGGTGAGCGCGAACGATCGGCACAACCGGGTAAGGGAAACGCACCCGCTCCAGAATGTCCGCCCCCACTACCGGGTGAATCTTCATCACTTCGAATTCTTCCGGGGTCAGCTTGCCGGGCTTGTTAATGATGCGTTCCGGGACCGCGAGCTTGCCGATGTCGTGCAAAAGCGCAGCCGTTTTGACGGCCTGCATCTCGCCCTCGCTCAGTTGCAGTACCCTGCCCAGCTCCGTCACGTACACGCGCACCCGCAGCAGGTGGTCGTGCGTGTCGTGGTCTTTCGCTTCAATCGCCATAGCCAGACTTTCGATCGTGCGCACATGCAGCGCTTCCATGTCCGCAATGTGCTGCTCGCGATCCCGTATGCGGGCGATCTGCGCGTTGTAGGAGCGGTAGATGGTGTAGGCCGCCGGCAGTTCCAGCAAGGCTGTGGCTAGGCCGTAATGCGTGCCGAGAAAATAGGCCAGTGCGGATAATGCCGCTCCCACCAGATAAAATGGTAAAAACCAGCCGAAATTACTGCGCCAAAGGGCAAACGCCTGTTTTCCGCTGGTCCAGGCAATAATGAGCGCAACAGGTATGGTGTTGGCGAAAAAGTAGGTAGCGGCTCCCGCAGCCAAGGCCGGGGCAGCCGCCATGTGCAGGTGCCGAAGCCCGGTATAGGTGAGCCAGCAAAGAGCCGTGGCATTTACGGCATTGGCCACATTGAAGCCGATCTGCACGAGCGAAAAAAGCTTTTGAACGCGAAACTTGCACTGCGCGAATACTGAGATTGCGGCCAAGACCATGGCCTGCAGCGGTGAAAGCTGCAACACCGCGAGCAGAATGAATGGGAAATTGACGGACATGGTACTGTCACTTCTGAGCAGGCATACTTTCATGCCTGAACTGAGCAACACAGCGAGGACATAAGCCAGAAAAAGCAGCCAGTGCTGGGCAGGGAAACGCGTACCGCCCCATGCTGCCACGGACGCGGCGAACAGGACGGCTACAACCAGCATTCTGGCGCGTGGAGGCACGCTCCGATTATCCGTCCAAATTGGCAGATAGCTGCATTACTTCCGTCATGTGGATCAGAGACCGAAATGCCCAGTCGCCATGCCGCGCGCGTAGAAGCGTTACACGCCCGCTATGTGCGGAACGCCCAGACGCCTCACTTATCGACCGCTAACATCGAATCGATTGATAAGTCCTCCACAAACGGCTTTGTGTGCCGTCGCTTTCGTGGTAGCTGGACGGGCCACTCAATCCTTTTGCAGCCATGCCTTCGCCGATCAATCCTTCAGCCGCTTAGACGACAACGCTCACTACGGAACGGGGCAAAACCACTCTGGCCTTGTGCAAGCCCAGGACCAGGCGAGTTGTCACAGGCTCACGCGACGGAGTCTGAGCGCATTCGCGATCGCAGGACGCGATTGGAGCGAAGCGACAGCCTTTGGCGCATGGGTTTGCGCACCTGTTTCCAGCCTGCACCCCTCCAGCGGCGGGGAACAAAGGAGCACCTTGACACCTCTCTTCACTGCGGTCTACTGTCCCGGTTGCCGGACTTGATCGAACCTGGCTCGACCGGAAAAACGCCGGGCAGGTTTGGTCGATTTCATCGCCGCGCTCATGGGGAATACGCCGGATGCACAGGATGCACAACCCACTTTTTCAGCTCCATTCTGTATCCCTCGCCGCCATCGTCTTCGCCCTCGGCCTCCACGCCGGGCGAGCCGGGGCGCAAGCGACCACCGCCACCCTGGTCGGCTCCGTCACGGACACCACAGGCGCCTCGGTGGCCAACGCACAGGTCGAGCTCACCGAGCAGGCCACCGGCCTCCGGTACACGCACCCCACCAACGAAACCGGCAACTACGAGTTCACATTTCTGCCGCCCGGTGTGTACACGGTCAAGGTGTCTGAAACCGGCTTTGAAAGCACCCTCACCAAGGACATCCAGGTCACCGTCAACTCGACCGTGCGCACCGATGTTGCGCTCAAAACTGGTAACGCCACCGAAACCGTCACCGTGACCGATCGCGCCCCCGCGCTCCAAACCGACCGCGCCGACGTCAGCGAGCAGATTTCGAGCAAGCAGATCGTCGAGCTGCCGGTCGGCAACTCGCGCAACTTCCAGGCGCTGGAATCGCTGGTGCCCGGCGTCAGCGCGCCCATCTACGACCATTCCTCGTTCTTCGACGCGCAAAACTCGCAATCCTTCAACGTCAACGGCCAGGCGGAAACCGCGAACAACCTCCAGCTCGAGGGCATCGACGATAACGAGCGCACCGGCCTGCTCCAGGTCTACATCCCGCCTGCCGCCGCCATCCAGACCACCGACGTTGAAACCAGCAACTACGCCCCCGAGTTCGGACGCTCCGCCGGGGCGGTCACCAACGTCGTGCTCCGCTCCGGCAGCAACGATTTTCACGGCTCGGCCTACGAGTACAACCAGGTCAGCGCCTACAACGCCCGCAACTACTTTAACCGCACCGGGCAGTTCCCGCGCTTTACCAACAACTACTACGGCGCCACGCTTGGCGGCCCCATCCTCAAGAACCGCACCTTCTTTTTCGGCGACTTCCTCCGCTATTCCAACTCGCAGTCGCAGTTCAACCTGTTTACCGTGCCCACGGTGGCCTTCCGCAACGGCGACCTGAGCGCAAGCTCGACGCCGATTTACGATCCGTCTACGGGCAACACCGCCACCGGCGCCAACCGGCAGCAGTTCGCCGGCAACCAGATTCCCCGTGCACGCTTCAGCCCGGTTGCACAAAACATCCTCACGCTCATCCCTTTGCCCAACACCAACGGAACCTCGCTGACCAACAACTACCAGGTCAACACCGGCTTCCAGCAGACCACCAATACCTTCGACATCAAGATCGACCACAAGCTGCGGGCCGCCGACCAACTCACCTACCGCTACAGCTACCAGAGCACCGATACCTTCCAGGGCCCCGCCTTTGGGCTCGCGGGCGGCCCCGGCAATAGCGGGGCCACCGGCACCAACCGCGTCTACAACACCGCCGCCGAGTACACGCACCTGTTCTCGCCCACGCTTTTCACCGACGTTCGCGTGGGCGTTGATCATTACCGCAACAACGTCCGCCAGTCCGACTTCGGCTCCAGTGCCTCAACCGCCGTGGGTATCCCCGGCGTGAACGTGAGCCAGTTCACCAGCGGCCTCGCCGGGATCACCATCAACGGCGGCTACTCCAACCCCATCGTCGGCTACAGCCCTTCCTTCCCCTGGAACCGTGGCGAAACCAACATCTCGCTCGCCAACAACTGGACCCGCGTTCTCGGCAATCACTCCCTCAAGTTCGGCGCGGAGTTCCGCCGCGTCCGCGACGACCTGACCCAGGGCCAGACCTTCGGACCGCGTGGCGCCTACACCTACGCCGACGGTCAGACCGGGCTGAATACCCCTGGGAATAAGACCAGCCAAGGCAACGACTTCGCCTCCTTCCTGCTCGACCTGCCCAACCTCGTCGGCCGCGATGTCAACATCAACGACGCTTCCTGGCGTCAAAGCCTCTACTTCGGCTTCGTCCAGGACACCTGGCAGGCCACGCGCGACCTGACCCTTACCTACGGCCTGCGCTGGGAGTTTTACCCGCCCGCCAACCCGCGCTCCACCGGCGGTTTCTCGCAGTACAACCCGGCAAACAACACGCTTGCGGTCGCGGGCTATGGCGCTGTCCCCAAAGACCTCGGCCTGCGGGTCAACTACCGCGACTTCCAGCCCCGCATCGGCGCCGCTTACCGGGCGGGCGCGCGCGCCGTCGTCCGGGCCGGCTTCGGCATCAGCAACACGCCCTTCCAGGACAACAACTACGCCTTCAACTACCCGGTCCGTCAGAACATCTCCTTCAATCCCGCGAACAACTACGTCCCCACCCCCAGCAATCTCGCCGCCGGCTTCCCCGCGGCTCCCAGTCCTGCGATCCCCGCCAACGGCATCCTTCCCGCCCCGACCAACTCGGTATGGACCGTCGTCAATCCTCAGTACAAAGACCCAACCATCCTGTCCTGGAACCTGACCGTTGAGGAGGACCTGGGCCACGGGTGGGTCGGCAACGTCGCCTATGTCGGCAATGCAGGCCGGCAGATCCCCGCCGTGTACAACCTGAACGCCGCCACCGTCACAGGCCAGGGCGCGAAGGGCCAGCCGGAAAATTCGGCTTTCGGCCGCACGGCCGCGACCAACCTCCTCGGCAAGGGCACCAACTCGAACTACAACGGCCTTCAGGCGCGCCTCACGCACCGCTTCAGCAACGGCCTTTCCTCCACCTCCTCCTACGCCTACCAGAAAGCGCTTGGCTTTGTTTCAACCACAACCGGCCTGGCCGCCTTCAACTTCTATCTCGATCCGGCACGCGACTACGCTCCCCTGAGCTGGAACCGCACCCACACCTTCACCCAAAGCTTCGTTTACGAACTCCCCCTCGGCAAGGGCAAGCCCTTCCTGCAGTCCGGTCCCGCCGCGGTCGCGCTTGGCGGCTGGCAGGTAAGCGGCGTGCTTGCCGCCGACACCGGTACCCCCTTGTTCATCACCGCCAGCGCCAGCCAGCTCAACGCCCCCGGCAACATGCAGGTACCCAACCTCGTCGCGCCCTTCCGCCGGCTCAAGGGCATCGGCACCCAGCGGCAGTGGTTCGACCGCACCTCTTTCGCCGCGCCCACCGGCGCCGTGCTTGGCAACCTCGGCAAAAACGTCTACAGCGGCCCGGGCTTCGTCACCTTCGACTCCACCCTGTCGCGCAACATCCAGTTGAAGGAGCGGCTCCAGCTCCAGCTGCGCGCCGATGCCTTTAACGCGCTCAACCACCCGGCCTTCGCCAACCCCAATGTCGACTCCACCAGCCAGAGCTTCGGCCAAGTACTTGCCACTGCCAACTCCGCCGCCCGCGCCCTCCAGTTTGCGGGTACGCTTAACTTTTAGGCACTTTCACAACTGGTCCACAGGTCCATGCGACTGGCGAATCGACCGCAGAAGCTATGAAAATGCTCCAGGAGAATACGCGAATGCCCCACCTCACCCGCCGCGAAGCGCTCACCGGCCTTTCCTTTTCCGCCCTGGCGGCCTTAACCGCCCGCGCCCAAACCGGGGGCGCCCAAACCGGCAGCTCAGACCCCTTCCGCCTCGCCGTCATTAACGACGAAATCGGCGACGACTTTGAAAACTCCTGCAAGGTCGCTGCCCAAGACTTCGGCCTCGGCTGGATTGAGCTGCGCGGCATGTGGGGCAAAAACATCACCGCGCTCAGCGATCAGCAGGTCGCTGAAGCCGTGAAAATCCTGGCGAAGTACAAGCTCCGCGTCACCGACCTTGCCAGCCCGCTCTTTAAAACCGATTGGCCCGGCGCGCCTTTATCCAAGCTCAGCGAAAAACACGACCAGTTCCGCGCCAACTTCGACCCGAACGAGCAGGAAAAGCTCCTTGAACATCTCATCGTGTTATCGAAGGCGTTCGGCACCAACCGCATTCGCTGCTTCGACTACTGGCGTTTGGACGATGTGAAGCCATACCGGGCCGCCATCAACCAAAAGCTCGGGCAAGCAGCCGAGCGCTGCCGCAAATCCGGCATCACGCTCATGCTTGAAAACGAGCAGGCCTGCAACACTGCCACCGGCCCTGAAGCGGCAGCTACGCTCGCCGCCGTCCCCAACATCATGCTGAACTGGGACGCCGGTAACTCCGCCTACGTCGGCGCGAAGCCCTACCCGGACGGCTACAATCTCCTCCCCAAAAACCGCATCGCCCACTGCCACGCCAAGGATGTCGTTTTCGGCCCGGACGGCAAGCCTGCCTGGGCCCCGGTCGGCGGCGGCGTGGTTGACTGGGTCGGCCAGATCGAAGCCCTCAAGCGCGACGGCTACCGCTACGGCCTGTCGCTTGAAACCCACTGGAAAAGCGGCAACGGCCCTGAAGCCTCCTCCCGCGCGAGCATGGCCGGCCTCAAAAAAGTTCTCGGCGCGTCCGGTATCGCCGCGCCCCCTACAGCCGCCTAAGAAAGGAACCCTTCTATGCTCACCCGCCGCGCCTTCCTCGAAACAGCAGCCGCCAGCGCCGCCGTCGTCTCGACAGCAAAATCGTACGGCCAGATCCTCGGCGCGAACGACCGGCTCAACTTTGCCGTCATTGGCCTCAACAGCCGCGCCTACGCCCACCTCGCCGCCCTGCGCACCAATAAGCAGCACGCACGCATCTCGCACATCTGCGATGTGGATACGGTCATCCTCGCCAAGTATGCCGACGCAACGAACCAATCCATGGGCGAAGCACCGGCCAAGGATCAGGACTTCCGCAAGGTGTTCGCATTGAAGGAGATCGACGCCGTTACGATTGCGACGCCCGACCATTGGCACGCCCCCATGGCCATCGCCGCCCTTCAGGCCGGCAAACACGTCTACGTCGAGAAACCCTGCAGTCACAACCCAGCCGAGGGCGTCATGCTCGTCGAGGCCCAACGCAAGTACGGCAAGCTGGTCCAGATGGGCACCCAGCAGCGCTCCTCCGCCCACACCATCGAGATCGTCGAGAAAATCCACAGCGGGCTCATCGGTGACCCTTATTACGCCAAGTCCTGGTACTCGAACGTCCGCAAGCCGACCAAGTATGGCGCAGGCAGCCCCCCCCCGCAGCAGCTCGATTGGGATCTGTGGCAAGGGCCTGTCCCGCGCACCGCGTACCGGGACCAGATACACCCCTACAACTGGCACTGGGTGCGGGAGTACGGTACGGGCGAAACGCTGAACAACGGTACGCATGAGGTTGACGTGTGCCGATGGGCGCTGGGGGTCGACTACCCCGAACGCGTAACCGCTTCAGGCGGCCGCTACCAATATAAAGACGACTGGCAGTTCTACGACACCCTGAACACCAGCTTCAGCTATCCGGACAAGATGATCGCCTGGGAAGGGAAAAGCTGCCAGGGCATGAAGCTCTACAACCGCGACCGGGGCTCTGTCATTGAGGGCACGACCGGGTCGGTGCTGGTCGACCGTGACGGATACGAGGTGTACGACTGGAAAGGGAATAAAACAGCCGAGTTCCGGAAACCCGGCAAGCAGACCTCCTCCACCGACCTTCTCGGCGCCGATGAAATGACGGATGCCCACTTCGCCAACTTCATTGCCGGGGTGCGCACGGGTGAAAAACTGCATGCCCCGGTCGCCGTGGGCAATGTTGCCGTCACCATGCTTCAGCTTTCCAATATCGCCTGGGCTATGAACCGCGAGCTCGCCCTCGATCCCGCAAACGGACAAATCCGCGACGACAAGAACGCCATGAAGCTTTGGACCCGCAGCTACGAACCCGGCTGGGCCCCCAAGGTCTAGACCGGCCAGAGCCGGCGTTACCTCCAGCAGAGGAGCGAAAAGTAAATTCGCTCCTCTGTAACTGCTAAGGCGGGACAGAACTACCGAAGACACAGCGAAAACTGTCATCCAGAGGATCAAAGCGATGAAGGACCTGCTTCTCTGCCCGCCTAAGCAGAGTTGTTCAGCCAAACGGGTCATCCCGAGGAACAAAACAGGGTCATCCTGAAGAGTGGAGCGAACAAAACAGGGTCATCCTGAGGAGTGTAATGACGAAGGACCTGCTTTTTACCCATCACCGGAATCACCGGAGCCGCTATGCCCCTATCCCGCCGTTCTTTCCTTGCCACCACCGCCCTTGCCGCAGCCGCCCCGGCCTTCCCGCAATCCGCCCCTCAACCGTCCGGCCCCATCCGCCTCGGCCTCGCCGGCTACAGCTTCCG
Organism: uncultured Acidobacteriaceae bacterium; assembly: GCA_964247895.1. Lineage (GTDB taxonomy): Bacteria > Acidobacteriota > Terriglobia > Terriglobales > Acidobacteriaceae > EB88. The sequence continues at coordinate 14,301 of CAXTWG010000012.1, read as the reverse complement.
CAATCTCACCCGGGCGGAGCTCATCGCCGCTATGGCGCAGCTCCATGTCACCGGACTCAACGCGAAAGACGTCAAGGACCACCTTCCCGCCGAGCCGTCCGCCGAAGCCGAGGCGCTCGCCGCCTACAAATCCGCCGGCATCACCCTCCACGCTGTCGGAACCGTCTACTTCCCCAAGCCCGACGACGCCGACATCCGTTCCAAATTCGAATACGCCAAGCGCGCGGGCGTTCCCGTCATCGTCGCCGGCGACCCCGCGCCCGAAACCCTCCCGCACCTGGAGCGGTTCGTCAAGGAGTACGACATCCGCATCGCCATCCATAATCACGGCCCGGAGGACAAGCTCTACCCATCCCCGCTCGACGTGCTTAAAGCCGTCGGCAACATGGACCCGCGCATGGGCTGCTGCATCGACGTCGGCCACACCGCCCGCTCCGGAACGGACGTAGTCGCGGCCATTCGCGCCGCCGGACCCCGGCTCCACAATATCCACATGAAGGACCTGGCAGACTTCGGCAGCAAGGAAAGCCAGGTCGCCGTCGGCGAGGGAAAAATGCCCGTTCGCGCTATCTTCGAGGCCTTGTCTGCCATCCGCTACCCCGGCTGGGTCGACCTCGAGTACGAAATTCACCCGGAGAACCCCATCCCCGGCGCCCTCGCCAGCTTCAGCTACATGCGCGGCGTGCTCGCCGGGATGAGCGCCTGAAGCATTTTCCCTGATGCAGTGCAGGGCCAGTCTTCATATAGCTTTTCCCGCCGAAAAGCCACGCATGGGACCGCTTGTTCATCTATACCTTCAGAGAAAACGCCATAGTCGCTCATCCCAGCCCTGCCCTCACCAGTAAACCCGCTTCCTTACTGGAGCTTTTTCAACTCCGCCAGCATCCGCGCAAATCCCTCATTCCGCGCCTTTTTGTTCTCCGGCGTTGCGTCCGGCGCTTCCCCCGCACGCATAAAACCATGCCCTGCCCCCGCGTACGTCACCGGCTCATACTGCTTGCCTGCCACCTTCATCTCCATCGTTGTCATCGGCACCGTGGAGGTGATCCGCGCATCGTTGCCGGCGTAAAACCCGTACACCGGCGCATGAATGCCCGCGAGCGCCCCTTTGTCCGGCGTCGGTCCATAGAACACAAATGCCGCTTTCAAGTCAGGCCGAGCGGTCGCGAACCGGAAGCTCTGCCCGCCGCCCCAGCAGAAGCCCGCCACTGCCAGTTTTCCATTCGAAGCAGGCAGCTTCACGCCCATCTCTGCCGCTGCCTGGAGGTCTGCGGTCACCTGCGCCGGGTCAAGATTCGACACGGCCTGCACCGCCGCATCCTGCCCGGAAAAACTCGACGTCCCGCCCCCGTTCGGCCCCATGCCGCTCAGCAAATCCGGCTCGACCACCACATACCCCTCGGCAGCGAGCTCGTCGGCCATCTCCTTGCTCCAGTCCGTCATGCCGAAAATCTCGTGAATCAGCACCACCACCGGCGCTTTCCCCTTTGCTTCCGGGTAGTCCACAAACACCTGCACCGTGCGCTTGCCGCTCGTCACCGTCTTGTACTCGTGGTGCCGCGGCGAGCTTTCCAGCCGTGCTTTCGCCCAGTCCTGAGCCTGGAGGCCGCCAGGAAAGGAAGCAACAAGCGCGGCAAGCGCAAAACAAGGAGGGAAGATTCGCGAGCGAAAAGACATGATGCGCGCAAGTGTACCCTGCCTATGCCTTCCAGCGAGGTAGGAATCCTCTCCCTCGAACACGAGACCGTGTTGCCGTGCCAGTCCGGCGCGTCCCCGTCCTCCAATCCCAGAATGGAAATGGGGGTTACCTCAAAACAACGTTATTTTCGCTTTAGCTTGCTAGACTGACTCAAAACCGCCGATAAAGCTCGAAGAAACTCAGGATTCCCATGCAAATACCCAGCAAATCTGTTTACCCCCTCGCTACCAACACCAGCCGGACCCCTGTTGCCTATTTCTCCATGGAAATCGCGATCGAGCCGGAGATGAATACCTACTCCGGCGGCCTCGGCGTGCTGGCGGGCGACACCCTCCGCGCCGTCGCCGACCTCGGCATCCCGCTCGTTGCCGTTACCCTCGCGCATCGCCGCGGCTATTTCCGTCAGCTATTGAGCCCTGAAGGAACGCAAACCGAGACCGACCAGCCCTGGCCCGTGTCCGAGTACACCGTCGAGGAAGCGGCCCGCGTCGTTGTCGAGCTTGAAGGCCGCCCCGTCCACGTCCGCGCCCTGTGCCACTCCATCCACGGCGTCACCGGCCACATTGTCCCCGTGTACCTGCTCGACACCGACCTGCCAGAGAACTCGCCCGCCGACCGCACCCTTACCGACCGGCTCTACGGCGGCGACAACGATTACCGCCTCCGCCAGGAAGCCATCCTCGGCATCGGCGGCGCGCGTATCCTTCTCGCTCTCGGCCTCGACCCCGCCGTCTTTCATATGAATGAAGGGCACGCCGCCCTTCTGACTGTCGCGCTCGTAGGCCGTGCCCTCGCCGGCCGCACCCTCTCGCAGGCGAGCGAAACCGAGTTTCGCCGTGTTCGCGAGCAATGCGTCTTTACCACGCACACCCCCGTTCCCGCAGGCCACGACCGCTTCTCGCTCGACCAGGCCCGCCACATCCTCGGCGGGGAAACCGTGGGCATGCTCGAGCGCTCAGGCGGCGTCCACGACGGCCTGCTCAACATGACCTACGTCGCATTGCGCTTTTCGCGCTTCGTCAATGGCGTCGCCATGCAGCACGGCATCGTTTCCCGTGAGATGTTCCCCGACCACTTCGTCGACGCGATCACAAACGGCGTCCACGCCGGCACCTGGACCTCCGCGCCCTTTCTCAAAGTCTTCGATCGGCATCTGCCCCGCTGGCGGCGCGACAACGTCACCCTGCGCTATGCCATCGACATCCCGGAATCCGAGATCTTCGAAGCGCACCAGGCTTCCAAGCAGCTGCTGCTCGACGCGACGAAAGAGCGCACCGGCGTGGAACTCTCTCCGGATGTCTTCACTATCGGGTTCGCCCGCCGCGCCGCCACCTATAAACGCATGGACCTGCTCTTCACGGACCCTGAGCGCCTCCTGGCCATGGCCAAGCAGTTCGGCGGGCTCCAGGTCCTCTATGCCGGCAAGGCCCACCCCGCCGACGAACCCGGTAAAGCCAAGATCAAGCGCGTCATTGAGTACGCCCACGAGCTATCAGGCGGCCTGCTCAAAATTGTTTACCTCGAAAACTATGAGTGGAAGCTCGGCGGCCTGCTTACCAGCGGCGTCGACCTGTGGCTTAACACCCCCAAACGCCCCTATGAGGCTTCCGGCACCAGCGGCATGAAGGCCGCCCTCAACGGCGTCCCCTCGCTTTCCATCCTCGACGGCTGGTGGATCGAAGGCTGGATCGAGGGCGTCACCGGTTGGGCCATTGAGGACCGTGAGGACGAAGCGGACGAAGCCGCCTCCCTTTACAACCAGCTTGAAGACATCATCCTACCGCTTTACCACTCCCATCCGGAGCAGTGGCGGCGCGTGATGCGCTCCGCCATAGCCCTCAACGGCTCCTTCTTCAACACCCAGCGCATGGTGGAGCAGTACGCGCTCAATGCCTACTTCCCGCAAACCGTTCTGCCCGCGCCGGCCGAGCAGGCCGTAGCCGCGGACTGACCCCTTTACCCGGCCAGCGCTTCGGCGCTGGCCCGCACAAATTTCGCCACCGCCTCCGGCTGCGAAAGCAGAACCAGGTGGCTCGCCGCAACCTCCTCCACCCTTGCCCCAATCCGCCCCGCCAGCACCCGCTGTGTGTCCGGGCTCAGAATGCGGTCCTCGGTGGTCACCAGATAGCTGCTCGGCTTGCGCTTCCACGCCGGATCGCTCAGTTTTGCCTCAAAGATCTTGTAGCTCACCGGCTTCTGCGTGGCGACCAGGAGGTGGATCACGCCCCGGTGCAGGTCATGCCCCAGCGCATCGGATGCATACTCGGCGTCGACCCACATGTACCCGCTCGCATCCGGCCCAATCGTCACCTTCGACGCCGCCGGGTGCATGCCCAACTGCGCCCCGAACACCTCGTCCGGCTCCGGCGCGAACGCGCACACATAGCCCAGCGCTTGGACCTTCGGGTGATTGCCCGCCGCTGAAATCACAGCCCCCGCATACGAGTGCCCCACCAGCAGCACCGGCCCTTCGATGTGATCCAGAAGCAGCTCCAGCGAGGCCACGTCCCCCTCAAATGACTTGAACGGCAACTGCGCCGCCCGCACCCGGTAACCCTCATGCGCCAGCGGCAGGAGCACCTCGCGCCAGGCGCTTCCATCCAGCCATGCCCCGTGCACCAGCACCACCGTCCCCGTCTTGCCCTGCCCTGCTACGCCCTGTCCCGCCAAAACCTGTCCCGTCATGCCTGTCTCCTCTTTTGCCTACTTCGATGCTTCTGCTCACTCAAGCCGCAAACGCGGACACAGGCCGCAGGGCGAACGCCTCGGCCAGCAAGCTGTAGGACCGCAGCCGCGCCGCGTGGCTGTGGGTAATCGTGTTCACCACAACCTCCTCGAGCGCGAGCGCGTCCACCATGGCACCGAGCTGCCTGCGTACCGTTGCAGGGCTGCCGACAAAATACCGGGGAAACTCGCCTTCTTCTCCGTCCAGCCCGTGACCGTTCTCCGTTCCCAGCTCGCGCATCGCCGTCTCCGGCGGGGCAATCGGCCGCCTGTCTCCCTGCCGGATGCGCTGCTGGAGCAGCCGCACACTGCTGTGCAGGGTCCGCGCTTCCTCGTCCGTGTCTGCCACAATGACGCCCACGGCCACCGTGGCTTCGGGCGTCCCTCGGAGCCGCGAAGGCGTAAACCCTCGCCGGTAGCCTTCCATCGCCGCGCGCGTATGCACGGGGCTAAAAAAGTGCGCATAGGCATACGGCAGCCCCCACTGCGCCGCAGCCGCTGCCCCCCACAGGCTCGACCCAAGCAGCCAAACCTCCGGGCCGCCCGGCATCGACGGCGCAACGTGCACGCGCGCGAACGGGTGCCCCGCCGGGAAGCCCTCGCCAAGCCAGGCCAGCAGCTCCGCCATCCGGTCCGGGAAGTCATCCGCACCCATGGCGTGCCGGTCCCGCCGCAGCGCCTGCGACTCGATCGGGCCGCCGCCCGGCGCCCGCCCAACCCCTAGGTCGATCCGCCCCGGGTAGAGCGCATGAAGCGTCCGAAACACCTCTGCCACCTTAAGCGGCGAGTAGTGCGGCAGCATAATTCCGCCTGAGCCGATGCGAATCGTCCGGGTCTCCGCGCCGATGCGGGCCAGCACGATCTCCGGCGCCGTCGAAGCGAGCCCCTCCATCGCATGGTGCTCCGACATCCAGAAGCGTGTGTACCCGAGCGCCTCCGCATGGCGCGCCAGCGCAACCGAGCGTCCGAGCGCTTCCGCACTCGTCGACCCTTCCGCCACAGGCGACTGATCCAGAACGGAAAGCCGTATGGAAGCCATGGCACCCCTCCTTGAACCGCCCCGTCGTCCGTCTAAGGGCAGTTGTTTTTTAGATGTCCCGTGTCCCGGAACGACCCAGGAACAGCCCAATGCGCAGCCCTTGACCTGGCGGAAAGACCCCGAATGCTATACTGCGGCTGCCTATGAGCGAACGGGGATGGAGCGAAAGCACCAGTTTTTATACGAGCGTCGCGCCGGTTTCCGGAGCGAACACCTACACCCCTGCCGCCCGTCCGCTCTGCGTGGACCTGGACGGCACCCTGGTCAAAAGCGATACGCTTTACGATTCGCTCCTGGTCATGGTGCGCACTCACAGCCATGCGCTCCTACAGGTGCCGGGCTGGATCTCCAAAGGCAAGGCCACGCTCAAGCGCGAGGTCACCGACCGGGTCCAGCTCGACGTCGCGCATCTGCCGTACAACAAGCCCCTGCTCGCTTACCTTGAGAAGCAAAAGGGCCTCGGTCGCAGCCTGTATCTGGCCACCGGTGCCGACCATGCCCTCGCCGACCGCGTCGCCGCCCACCTCGGCATCTTCGACGGCGTGCTCGCGAGCGACGGCCGAACCAACCTTACCGGCCACAACAAGCTTGCCTCGTTCCAGCAACGCTTCGGCGAGGCCGGTTACGACTACATCGGCAATGCGCGCCCTGACGTACCCCTGCTCACCCATGCCGGCGCGCCCATGGTCGCCAACCCCGACGCAAGCCTCCGACGCGCCATCCGTGAGCGCCGCTTCACGCCCGAAGAGCAGTTCATCGATCAGGCGTCCACCCTCAAGGCGCTCCGTCGCGCGCTCCGCGTCCACCAGTGGGCCAAAAACGTCCTCATCTTCGTCCCGCTCCTGCTCGCGCACGCCCTGTACACGCGCACCTGCCTCCAGGCCCTGGCCGCCTTTTTCTGCTTTTCCCTTTGCGCCTCTTCCACCTACATCGTCAACGATCTGCTCGACATTGAAGCGGACCGCCGCCACCCCCGCAAACGCCGCCGCCCCTTTGCCGCCGGCGACCTCCAAGCCAAGACAGGCGTTCTGCTTTCCGCCGGGCTGCTCGCAGCCTCCTTCCTCATTGCCGCGTTCCTCCCCGGTGCGTTCTTCGCCTACCTTCTGCTCTACCTCGTCTCCACCCTGTCCTACTCGCTCTACCTCAAGCGTGTCGTTCTCGTCGACGTCGTTCTTCTGTCCGGCCTTTACACCCTGCGGCTGCTCGCCGGCGCCGCCGCCACTTCCATCTTTATCTCTCCCTGGCTCGCGGGCTTTTCGGTGTTTCTGTTTCTTTCCCTCGCCATGGTCAAGCGTTTCGCCGAGCTCCAGAACATCCGTGCCGCCGGCCAGGTGCCGACCAACGGCCGCGGCTACATCCTGTCGGATGCCGAGCAGCTCCGCTCCTTCGGCACCGCGAGCGCCTACGCCTCCGTCGTCGTTTTCTCGCTCTACATCAGCGGCCGCGATGTTACCGGCCTCTACGCCCACCCCCAACGCATGTGGCTCATCACCCCCATCATGATTCTCTGGATCAGTCGTGTGTGGCTCCTGGCCAGCCGCGGTGAGCTCGACGAGGACCCGGTCATCTTCGCAGTAACGGACCGGATGAGCCTCCTGCTCGGTTTCGCCGCCGTGTGTGTCGTCCTTCTCGCTATCATTAGCTAGGCCCTACGAATCGGAGTCCCCAACCATGCCCGCCACCCTGGCAGAGAAGCACGACACACCCCCCGCCTTTGAATCCTGGGGCCGCTATCCCAAGCTCCCCGCCGACCTGCGCCCCCTCTCCTGGACCACAGACTTTCCTTCCCGCGAAGCCACACCCGGCTCCATGCTCCCGGTCGGCGCGGGACGCTCCTACGGCGACGTTTGCCTGCTCGACGGGGGCACCCTGCTCCACGCCCGCGGCATGGATCACATGCTCCACTTCGACCCCGCGACCGGCATTCTGCGCTGCGAGGCCGGCGTCCTCCTGTCGGAGATCCTCGACTTCGCCGTCCCCCTCGGCTTTTTTCTGCCCGTCACCCCCGGCACCAAATACGTCACAGTCGGCGGCGCGATCGCCAATGACATCCACGGCAAAAATCACCACATCGCCGGCACCTTCGGCGCGCATGTGCTCCGCTTTGAGCTGGTCCGCTCCGACGGCTCCCGCCTCCTCTGCTCCAACCGCGAAAATCGCGACTGGTTCGCCATGACCATCGGCGGCATGGGCCTCACCGGCCTCATCACCTGGGCCGAAGTCCGGCTTCGCCCCATCGTCTCCCGTCGCATCAACTACCGCGGTGACAAATTCGTCGGCATCACCGAATTTCTTGATCTTTCCCGTCAGGCGGCCAACGTCGAGTACACCGTTTCCTGGATCGACTGCGTTTCCACCGGCAAGAACTTCGCTCGCGGCATCTTCATGCAGGGCACCCATGCCGAAACCCCCGAGCCGCTCACCCGCTCGAAAGAACCTAAGCTGGTCTTCCCCATGGACCTACCCGAGTGGGCGCTCAACAAGTACTCCATCGGCCTGTTCAATTTCGCCTACTACAACAAGCAGCGTTCGAAAACCGTCACCTCCCTCATGGATTACGAGCCGTTCTTCTACCCGCTCGACTCCGTCCTTAAATGGAACCGCATGTACGGCAAAAAAGGGCTGCTCCAGTTCCAGTGCGTCCTGCCCTGGGACGATGACCAGCGCGGCATCACGCAAATCCTCAAGTCCATTACCTCCTCCGGCCTGGCCTCCTTCCTGGCCGTGCTCAAGGTCTGCGGCGACGTCCCATCCCCGGGCTTTATGAGCTTTCCCAAACCCGGCATCACCCTCGCGCTCGACTTCCCTATCCGCGAAGAGGTCTCCTTCGACCTGCTGGAGCGCCTTGCCGACATAACCCTCGAGCACGGCGGCCGCATGTACCCTGCCAAGGACGCCACCATGACCGCCGCGCAATACCAGGCCTTCTACCCGCAGTGGCAGCAGTTCGCCGCCTACGTCGACCCGGCTTTCGACTCGGCTTTCTGGCAGAGGGTTACCGGGCGTGGCTAGGGACGCCGTCACCCCCAACAAGGTCCTCATCCTCGGTGCCACCTCCGCAATAGCCCAGGCAACGGCGCGCCTGCTCGCCGACCGCGGCGCGAGCTTCTTTCTCGTCGCGCGCGACCCCTACAAACTTGCCGCCGTCGTCAGCGATCTCCAAACCCGCGGCGCGAAAGCTGTCTACTCTCTCGCCCTCGACCTCGATCGCGAAGCCGAGCACCCACTGCTCCTCGATTCCGCCGTCCAGATCCTCGGCTCAGTCGACATGGCCCTGCTCGCCCACGGCGTCCTCGGCGACCAGAAAGCCGCCGAAGCGAATGTTGCCGTCGCTGAGGCGATCTACCGCACCAATTTCCTTTCCCCCGCTTCGCTCATCACCTTGCTCGCCAACTACTTCGAGAGCCGCGGCACCGGCACCCTCGCCGTCATCTCTTCGGTTGCCGGCGACCGGGGACGCAAGAGCAATTACGTTTACGGCGCCTCCAAGGGCGCTCTGTCCATCCTGCTCGACGGCGTCCGCAACCGCGTCGACCGCTCGGGCGTCCAGGTCCTCACCATCAAGCCCGGTTTCGTCGCTACCCCCATGACCGCCCACCTCCCGCGTGGCCCCCTGTTCGCCGAGCCGCGCGCTATCGGCCGAGGCATCCTCCGCGCCGTCGCCACCCGCCGCGATGTGGTCTACCTTCCCGGCTTTTGGCGCCTCATCATGTTCGCCGTCCGCCTCATCCCCGGCCGCATCTTCAAGAACATGAATATGTAGCTGGATCCCGTTCGGGCAAATCATGGGCATCCCTCGATACCCAGGCTTAGCCCGCCTCGCCCACCTCGCGGTCGAACTTTCATGAGCGCCACCGAATCTCGCGCGGCTCTTTGCCCGTCTAAAGCTTTTTCACAGTAGGTGTGAGGAAGGGAGCGAATCTTCACGCGGCTTTTCCGTCGAGAAAAGCCGCATTTCGACAATGCTGGGCAAATCACAGGAACTGTGAAAATGCTCTAAGTACGGGTATTTACCGCAACGCCACCCCTCGTCGCTTGCCTGAGCGAGCCCCGGAAATGTTCTACTAGAGTCACCACGCATTCGCTGGAACGAGCCCGGAGACCCTGACCCTTCTATGTGGATTGTTCGCCTTGCGCTTCGCCAGCCCTATACCTTCACTGTTCTGGCTCTGCTGCTGCTCCTTCTCGGCCCCATCGTCATCGCCATCACGCCGACCGATATCTTCCCCAACATCAACATTCCCGTCGTCGCGATTCTTTGGCAGTATTCCGGGCTTTCCGCCGAGCAGATGTCCAGCCGCATCGTTCTGCTTTCCGAGCGCACCCTCACCACCACTGTCAACAACATCGAGCACATTGAGTCGCAGTCGCTCTACGGCATCGGGATCATCAAGGTCTTCTTTCAGCCGAATGCCAACATCGCCGACGCCAATGCCCAGATCACCGCGATCGTCCAGACCCAGCTGCGCCAGCTTCCCCAGGGCACTACGCCGCCGCTCATCCTCCAGTACTCCGCCTCAAGCGTGCCCGTTATCCAGCTCGGGCTTTCCGGCCAGGGCCTCAGCGAGCAGCAGCTCAACGACTTCGGCCTCAACTTCATCCGCACCCAGCTGGTCACCGTTCCCGGCGCCGGCATCCCTTACCCCTACGGCGGCAAGCAGCGCCAGGTCCAGGTCGATCTCAACCTCCAGGCGCTCCAGTCCAAGGGCCTCGCCCCCTCGGACATCGTGACCACCGTTGCCGCGCAAAACCTTATTCTCCCCTCCGGCACCCTCAAGGTCTCCAACTTCGAGTACCAGGTGGAAACCAACGCCGCGCCCTCCACCATCGCCGGTCTCAACGACCTCCCCATTCGCTCGGTCAACGGCAACATGGTGTACATGCGCGATGTCGCTCACGTCCGCGACGGCTTCCCGCCCCAGACCAATATCGTCCGCGTCAACGGCCAGCGCGCTTCGCTCCTGTCCGTCATCAAGACCGGCGAGTCGTCCACCCTCGACATCGTCGCCGGCATCCGCTCCCACCTTCCCGGCATCCTCGCGCAGCTGCCTCCGCAGCTGCGCATCACCCCGCTCGCCGACCAGTCCGTCTTCGTCCGCGCTTCCATCAACGGCGTCGCGCGCGAGGCCATCATCGCGGCCCTGCTCACCGCGCTCATGATCCTGCTCTTTCTCGGCTCCCTGCGCTCCACGCTGATCGTCGCGGTTTCCATCCCGCTCGCCATGATCTCGTCGCTCCTGCTCCTTGCCGCGCTCGGCGAGACGATCAACATCATGACCCTCGGCGGCCTCGCGCTCGCCGTCGGTATCCTTGTCGACGACGCCACCGTCGAGATCGAGAACATCAACCGCAATATCGAGGAGGGCAAGCCGGTTGAGCAGGCTATCCTCGACGGCGCCGCCCAAATCGCCCTTCCCGCCCTGGTCTCCACCCTTTGCATCTGCATCGTCTTCGTGCCCATGTTTTTCCTGTCGGGCGTGGCCAAGTACCTGTTCATCCCGCTCGCCGAAGCCGTCGTTTTCGCCATGCTCGCCTCCTACCTGCTTTCCCGGACGATCGTCCCCACCATGGCCATCTTCCTGCTCAAGGAGCACGACGAAGGCGAAGCAGCGCAGCGCGGCAAAAGCCGCAACCCATTCGTGCGTTTCCAGAGCGCCTTTGAGCGCGGCTTCGAACGGGTCCGCCTCGGCTACCAGTCTGTGCTTGAGCTTTGCATCGTCCGCCCTGCCATCTTCATGCTCCTGTTCTTCTCCTTCACCCTCACCTCAGCCGTACTGCTCTTCCCCTTTCTCGGCCAGGACTTCTTTCCTTCCGTCGACGCCGGCCTGTTCACCATCCATGTCCGCGCCCGCACCGGCACCCGCATCGAGGAGACCGCACGGCTGTGTGACGAGGTCGATCGCGCTATCCGCCAGATCGTTCCCGCAAAAGAACTCACCACCATCATCGACAACATCGGCCTGCCCTACTCCGGCATCAACCTGACCTACTCCAACTCAGCCCCGGTCGGCACCTCCGACGCCGACGTCCAGGTTTCGCTCGCTGAAAAACACCACCCCTCCCAGCTGTACGTTGAAAAACTCCGGGGCATCCTTGCCGAGCGCTTCCCCGGCACCACCTTTTACGAGCTTCCCTCCGACGAAACCACCCAAATCCTCAACTTCGGCCTCCCTGCCCCTATCGATATCCAGATCTCCGGCCCCGACCTCGACGGCAATCGCGCCTTCGCCACCCGCCTGCTTTCAAAACTCTATTACGTCCCCGGCACGGCCGACCTCCGCATCCAGCAGCCCTCCAACCTCCCCCGCGTCTTTGTCGCCGTGGACCGCAGTAAAAGCGCGCAGCTCGGCCTGCGCCAGAGTGACGTAACCCAAAGCGTGCTTTCCGCCGCCAGCGGCTCCTTCCAAACCTCCCCCACCTTCTTTCTCGACCCCAAAAACAACGTCTCCTACAACATCGCCGTGCAGTCCCCGCAGTACAACCTCGACAGCTTCAACGACCTCGCCAATATCCCCATCACTGCTAGCGGCAGCTCCCTCACAGGAGCGGGCAACGCCGGCGGCACCCCCGGCGCTTCTCCCGGCGTCAACAGCACCGCCCCGGTTTCGCTCGCCGCCATCATGCCGCAAAGCTCCGTCACCGGCCCACGCCCGCCGCAGATCCTCGGCAACCTGGCCACCTTTACCCAGGGCTCCGAGATGGCCACCGTCACCCACTACAACATCTCGCCAGCCCTCGATATCTACGGCAACGTGTCCCGCAGCGATCTGGCCGGCACCAGCAACCGCATCGAGAAGATCATCGCCGGCATGAAGAACCAGCTCCCCCGCGGCTCCCGCCTCGTCGTTCGCGGCCAGGTGCAAACCATGCACACCTCCTTCCAGGGCTTGTACCTCGGGCTTCTCGGCTCCATCGCGCTCATTTACCTGCTGATCGTGGTCAACTTCCAAAGCTGGCTCGACCCCTTCATCATCGTCGCGGGCCTGCCCGCCGCTATCTCCGGCATCGTCTGGTTTCTTTTCATCACCGGCACCCACGTCAGCGTCCCCGCGCTCACCGGCGCCATCATGTGCATGGGCGTCGCGACTTCCAACTCCATTCTCGTCGTCACCTTTGCGCGCGACTACCTCGAAGAGCACCCCGGCGAGGCCGTCGACTCCGCCATTGCCGCCGGTACAACCCGCTTCCGCCCCGTCATCATGACTGCCCTTGCCATGATGATCGGCATGGTCCCCATGGCACTCGGCTTGGGCGACGGCGGCGAGCAGAACGCCCCGCTCGGCCGCGCCGTTATCGGCGGCCTCCTCTTCGCCACCGTTTCCACCCTGTTTTTCATCCCCACCTTCTTCAGCATCGTCCATGGCTTCCTGGAGCGCCGGCGCGTCGCTCGTGAAAAGCAGCACGCACCCCGCGAGGAGGCTCACGCATGAGCGAACCGGAGCAGAAACACGACGAAACCAGCCCCATTCAGCGCCGCAAACCGCTGGCCGCCGGCACAGCCGTCACCCTGGTCCTTATCGGCCTCATCCTCGCCGTCGTGATCGGCGTCCTTGGCGTTGTGCCCCGTCTTCGCGCCGAAAAGAAGCTCACTGCGGACACGAACGCCAGCGCAGCGCCCGATGTGAACATCGCCAAGCCCGTCATGGGCAAAGCCGACGACACCCTCCTGCTCCCCGGCGCGCTCCAAGCCTACATCGATTCGCCCATCTACGCCCGCACCTCCGGCTATCTCACCCATTGGTACGCCGACATCGGCGCCCGCGTGCAGCAGGGCCAGCTACTCGCCATCATTCAAAGCCCTGAGGTCGACGAGCAGTTGCGCCAGGCTCGCGCCGACCTCGCCACCTTTGAAGCAAACGCGAACAACGCCGCCGTCCAGGCCAGGCGTTACCAGGACCTCCTCGCCCAAAACGCCGTTTCCGCCCAGGACCGCGATACCTTTGTCACCTCCCAGCTCGCTACCAACACCCAGGTCCAGAGCGCCCGCGCCAACGTCCAGCGGCTCGAGGCCCTGGTGGGTTTCGAGCGGATTTATGCTCCCTTCGCCGGCATCATCACCGCGCGCTATATCGACACGGGGCAGCTCATCAATGCCGGTGCCGGCTCAGGGGCGCAGCTTTTTGAAGAAGCCCAGGACCAGACCCTGCGCGTTTACGTTTCCATCCCGCAGGTCGACTCGCTCGGCGCCAAGCGTGGCGTCCCCGCCACTATCGCGCTGGCCGAGTACCCCGGCCGCACCTTTCCCGGCCGCATCGTCCGCACCGCCAGCGCCATCGACCCCACCACCCGCACCCTGCTTACCGAGATCGACGTCGACAACCGCAAGCACGAGCTCAAGCCCGGCGCTTACGGCGAGGTCATCCTCCACCTCAGCGGCGCCGTTCCAAGCCTCATCGTCCCCGTACCCGCCATGATCTTCCGCGCCCAGGGCCTCCAGGTCGCCACCGTCATCGACGGCAAAGCCAAACTGGTCCCCATCACCGTCGGGCAGGACGATGGCCGCGTCGTCCAGGTCGTCACCGGCCTTACCGCCGATGCCGAGATCATCCAGAACCCGCCCGACTCCATCCTGGACGGGGAAGCTGTACACATCGTCGCCCCGCAAGGCGGCAACGTCGGCGCACCCCAGTCCACGAGCAACGGAGCCCAGCAGTCGAGCGGCTCCACCACGCAATCCGGCGGCGACGGCAGCGGCTCAGGCCAGGGCGGCAACGCCGGAGGAGCGAAGCAGTGAAGCGTCGGCTTCCATACACGCTCGCCGCGCTCCCTTTCGCGCTTGCCGCCCTGGCCCTCGCTGGCTGCTCTGTCGGCCCTCGATATCAGCGGCCCACCTCCGCCC
>CAXTWG010000011.1:0-57753 GCA_964247895.1 uncultured Acidobacteriaceae bacterium | reverse complement strand
CTCGCCAGCGGCGCGGAGGTCGGCATTGAGCTCGCGGACGAGCGAGGCGACCCGGGCGGCGGCGGCGCCGAAGGGGGCGGGATCGCGGATCTGCGAGCCGATGTGGACGCTGACGCCGACGGCGCGGAGGCGCTTCAGTTTGCGGGCCTGGGCGTATAGGGCGCGCGCGGCAGCAAAAGGGACGCCGAACTTGTGTTCGCTGAGACCGGTGGAGATGTAGGGGTGGGTTTCGGCGAAGACGTCGGGGTTGACGCGGAGGGCGAACGGGGCGTTGACGCCGCGGAGGGCGGCTCGCTCAGCCAGGAGCTCGAGTTCCCCTTCACTTTCCACGTTGAAGACGCGAATTTTTGCGCGAAGGGCGAGATCGAGCTCGGCGGCGGTTTTGCCGATGCCGGAGAAGACGACGCGGGTGGCGGAGCGCTTGTCGGCGGTGAGGACGCGCTCGAGCTCGCCGCCGGAGACGATGTCGAAACCTGCGCCCTCCCTGGCGAGCAGCTTGAGGATCGCGAGGGCGGAGTTGGCTTTGACCGAGTAGCAGATGAGGTGCGGAACGGTCGCGAACGCCTCGCGGAAGAGGGTGAGCCGGTCGAGGATGGCTTCTTCTGAGTAGACGTAAAGGGGGGTGCCCCAGCGCTCGGCGAGCTTGGGGAGCGGGGCGCGGTCGCAGTGGAGGGGAGCTTTGGGGCGCGGACGGTGAAAGGGGCGAAGGGTCACGCTTTTGAGGCTAGACCATTTCGTACTGAGGGGAAAAGCAGTTTCATGTCTGCAATGCCTCTTTCGAACGGGAGGATTCGTATGCTAAGCCCTCCCGTGCGAACCTGTCACCGGCGGCAAACAAACGCAGTAGCCCTTTTGTAACCGAGAAGTCCTAGGTACTGACCTTTCGCTTTCCGTTTTGCGTAAACGTCCGCTTCCGCAACTCCGAAAAGACCCTTCCAGTTACCTAGTCACTTCAACTTCCGCTATCGCGACTCCCGTTACCAATCCGTCGACCGTAAGTGCATTTGGCGACTTCGCACTCATCCACAATCACAAGTGACGTGAAGAGCGTTCGCGTCACCTATGTATTCTTCCCGGGAGCTCATACTTGAGCCGAATCGGGCCAGCTTTTGAGGGCTGACCCACTCGAGTGCGCAGGAGATCGTTATACCTGTGCCATGCCGCCGTCGACGAACAACTCCACACCGTTCACGAAGCTCGAGTCGCTGGAACCGAGGAACAGCGCCACGGTAGCGATTCCTCGGACCTGCCGAGCGTGCCACGCGGAACCATGGCGGCCATGCCTGCTTTGAAATCGTCTCCCATCGGCGCAAGAGCGTTCGTGTCGATCGGCCCGGGGCTCAGCACGTTAATACGGATATTGCGATCCTTCAATTCCAGCAGCCAGGTACGAGCCAGCGAGCGGACTGCCGCCTTGCTGGCGCTGTACACACCGAACTGCGCTGTCCCCTTAATGCTGACGATTGAGCCGTTCAGGATGATCGCGCCGCCCTCTCGGAAGAGAGGCAAAGCCTTTTGAACCTTAAACAGTGTTCCTCGAACGTTCAAGCCGAAGGTAGTGTCAAAGTGCTCTTCGGTGACGGACCAAGCTCGCAAGGGCAAGCGAGCCGCAAAGAAGTGGGACGTCAAGGCCTAACCCGCGCCTTGGGCCTTGCGATGTAGACGCATGTCTTTTGGCAATTTGCTCCAGCGTTTGAGCCCGCTGTGTTCGCAGGCGGACTGGTAAGAAGTATTTACATGCCGATCGATGCACGTTTGCGAACGCAGAATGATTCGCTGAGAAGTCCATATGGTCGCTGGCGACGGACTGTAAGGTCGGTTCTGTTTCCGATGGAAGTCTTAGCTGTCGACCACAGGTCAAGGCACTCGTTCAGTCTGGATTAGTCACGCTAAACGCCGTTGTGAGAAGGTGGCGGGCTCAACCCGGGGCCTTTGCGTACGATTTTGACGTCTGGTGTAGTGACTCCTAAAGGTTCCTCAGTCGTTTTCCTCGAAATTCGTTGAGCGGGTTACAGTTTCCCACGCCGTAAATTCCGACTGAAGCGCCTCAAATTCCTTCTGCACATGGTCGAAGGCGTCGGGGCCGAGGAGAAGATGGAGCGGCGGCTCCTTGGCTGTCAGGAAATCCGCGATCGCCTTGCCGGCCCTGGCCGGATCTCCCGGCTGTTGTCCACTTCTTGCCTTCCGTGCTTCCCGAATGGGGCTGAAGACAGCGTCGTACTCGGAGATGGTGCGTTCGGAACGCACCATGGAGCGGCCGGCCCAGTCGGTCCGAAACATGCCTGGCTCGACAGCCGTGACGTAAATGCCCAGCGGTCGTACCTCCTTGGCCAGCGACGACGAAATGCCTTCCAGTGCAAACTTGCTTCCGTGGTAGTACGAGAGCCCGGGCATCGTCATCAGGCCTCCCATCGAAGTGATATTGAGAATGCGCCCTTCACGCCGGGCACGCATCGGAGGCAAGACCGCTTTCATCATGGCGACCGCGCCAAAGACGTTCACCTCGAACTGCCGGCGCAACTCGTCCATGGAGCTTTCTTCCAGTGTGCCCTCGTGGCCGTAGCCGGCATTGTTGATGAGCGCATACACCGGGCCGACATTTTGCTCGATCTCTTCAACCATCGACGCCAGCCGCTCGGGAGCTTCAGTCACATCCAGGGTTCGTGCGAATGCGGCTCCGGGTTTCAATTGCTCAAATTCGAGCACTGCTTCCGGCTTCCGGACTGTGCCTACGACTTTGAAGCCGGCTTCCAGCAGGGCTTGGGCAAATGCCCTGCCAAGTCCGCTGCTTGTGCCGGTAATGAAGACGACCTTATCCATCTTTCCCTCCTAAACGATACTGACGGTATCGTTTGTTCCGGTTATAGGATACTGGCGGTATCGTTAAAGATGCATTTTGTATGGGAAGCGTGAGGGCAGTATGGGGGTGAAAGGTCGACCGCGGAGCCAGGCGGCTCACGATGCAATTCTCAAGGCCGCTCTCCGCCTGGTGGCGAAGCGCGGCTTTCGTGCTGTGAGTGTGAATGAGATTGCAGCCGAGGCCGGCGTCGGCAAGATGACGCTTTACCGGCGCTGGCCAAACAAAGCAACGGTTGTGATGGATGCGCTGCTGGCGTTGATCGGAGAGGAAACAGCCTTCCCCGAGGCGGACAGCGCGCTTGAAAGCCTTCGGCGGCAGCTCCATCTGCAGGCTGCTTTCTTCCGCAGTCCCCGAGGCAATCTTATCCGCTCCCTGGTGTCGGAAGCCCAGTCCGACCCAGAGCTTGCGACAGCTTTCCGCGATCGCTGGCTGAAGCCACGACGGGAAGGTGTTCGCCAAAACATACAAGCCGCGATCTCGGAGGGCGCTTTGCGGGGCGACTTCGATATCGATACCGCAATCGACCAGCTCTACGGATCGCTCTACTACCGGCTGCTACTGGGTTCAGGAAAGATGGATGAAAGCTTTATCGAGGAAACCTACGCGCAATTTTTGACCGGGCACAGCGCATGCCTTTCTGGTCGGAGGTGAAGCGGGCTTCCTTAACGTAGCTGTTGAAACGTTTGGGTTGGCCCTTCTTTGCGGTCCACACAAAGCACTCGTCTAGAAGGAAGGAGAGGAGGGTGGGGTGACGGTGGCAGGCAGCTGCCAGAGCTGCTCGGGCATGATGATCCAGAAGACGATATAGGCGACCACGCCGGCACCGCTGGAAAAGACGGCGAGCAGCACGGCGATGACGCGCACCCAGGTCAGGTCCCAGCCGTAGTGCCGGGCCATGCCGGCGCAAACGCCCGCGATGGCGCGGCCGGTGCGGGGGCGCTCGAGGCGGCTGCCCCCGGCATAGGCCGGGCTTAGCTGCCCGGCAAGGGCGGGGGCGCCGCATGCCGAGCAGAAGCGCGCTTCGGCATTGAGTTTACTTCCGCAACGTCCACAGAACATGATCGAAACTCCTTGCCGGTGGATACGCAGGGTGGGTGGGTTTGGTTCCCAATTGTTCAGACAAAACCGCCTGCGCGGCTTTCACTTCTCCTGACCCGGTTCCGCGCCCAGCCAGGGTGCGTGTGGCTTTTCCGTAAAGAAAAGCCACGTCAAAACAAATCACTGCGCCGGGCTGCATCAGGAAAAGTGAACTGGCGGCCACTTCGTGGCGGGTTCTTGTAAAAGCAATTCAAGCGCCTGCAAAAGGCTTTTTGAGGAACTTCTTGGCTTCCTGGCCTTGCACGGTGTCGGGGCCGGCGACGTCGAGCGCGGCCTGGTAGCTGGCCGAGGCGCGGGTGTGGTCGTGCATAAGGTCATAGCTTTTGCCGGCGGCGACGAGGCAGCGCTGCTTGAGCTCGGGGCTGGTTTCCTGGATAGAGGCAGCTTGGCGGTAGGCGGCGGCGGCCTCCACGTACTGTTTCCGGCCGCGCAGGGTGTCGCCGAGACCGAAATAGCCGAGCTCAAGGTGCGCGTTGTGGTAGTAGCCGGGTGTTTGAGCCTGGGCGAGCACGGCGTAATAACGGTCGATGGCTTTTTGCCCCTGCCCGGCGTCCTTGTCCAGGTTGGCGAGCTCGAGCTGGAAGAGGTAGCCGTGGGGGTACTCCTTCGCAAGCCCTTCGGCGATGAGCTGTGCGTCGGTGTATTTACCCTCGCGGCGGAGGAAAAGCATCATGACAGTGCGCGCGTCGATGGAGGTGCGTACGCCATCGGCTGCGGCGATACGGAGCATGGCCATGCCTTTCTCCTTGCTGCCGGTGATGCCGGCGATGCCGATCAGGAGGCGGAAGGAAAGGGGCAGAGCGCCGACGACGTACTGGTAGGTGCCAACGATGAAGTTGGCATCGACGTACTGGGGGTCCATCTTGAGAACGGATTGCTGATCGTTTTTCGCGCTGAGAGCGAGATGGAGGGCCGCCGGGAAGGCGCGCTTGACCAGCGCGGTGTAGGCGGCGAGCAGGGAGCGGGACCAGCCGCGGGCGTAGAGGGCGTCCACATCATGCGGGTTTTTGGCGAGAAGGCCGTCGACCTCCTCCTGCGTTTTGGCTGCGAGCGCGCGGATGCGGTCGCGGGCTGCCGGATCCTCGATCACGGTGTGTTTGCCGCTCAAAAAACCGTCATTGGAATAGAAAGTCGTGTCGAGTACGTCGAGCCGGATGAGCTCGCGAAAGACGGCGACGTCGAGGAGAAAGTCGGTCGCGAGCGGGTCGCCGGGGTGCTGGGCGGCGATCTGCTGGAAGTCGCGCTCGGCTGTGTCGTAGTCGAGGGCGTAGAAAGCTATGAAGGCTTGCTTGACTGCAGGGGTCCGGTTGAGGGCCGCGGTGTCGACCTGCGGTGGGGTTTGCGCGTTGGCTGCGCAGGCGAGCGCGAGTGTGGCCCAAGCGCCTGCCATTTGTTTCCGCTTCAAGCTTGCTCCTTGTTTGCCGGGTCTCTTCTATATTGACGGCTCGATGGCGCCCGCGACGCTGTCCGGGGAGGAATTTTTCGGGTCGAAAGCAAACAGGTGATGCATGGGACCTGTGCCGCGGCCGATGGCGTACGCATACTCGAGGGCGTGCTGGACGTATAGTTTGGCGGCGCGTACGGCGGTGGGCAGTGGAAAGCGCCCGACGAGCGAGGCAAGCAGTGCGGAGGAGAAAGCGCAGCCGGTGCCGTGGGTGGCAGCGGTTTGGACGCGTGGACCGGTGAGCCACGCGAGGGCATCGCCGGGGGTGGCGAGAAGGTCCCGGATCTCGTCTGGGCCGGCGGAGTGACCGCCGGTGAGAACGACGGCGCCCCTGCCCCCCTGGACGAGGGGCTGGATTGCGCGTGCGGCGGCTTCAACCTGCTCTGGTGTCTGGACCGGTAGGCCGGTGAGGAGCGCGGCTTCCGGCAGGTTAGGCGTGAGGACGGAAATGAAAGGGAGCAGCCTCTCCTTGAGCAGTGGGATGGCTCCAACGGGTAGAAGCGGGTGGCCGGAGGAGGAGCGGAGGACGGGGTCGAGCACAACGGGCAGGTCCGGTGTCCGTTGGCGGTAGTCAGCGAGCCATGCCGCGACGACCTCCACGGCTCCGGCGCTGCCGAGCATGCCGATCTTAACGCCGGCGATGGGAATGTCATCGGCGAGACAGGCGAGGGTGTCGGCGATGAGGGTGGGGTCGACCGGCTCCGACCGGCGAACGCCTTGGGTGGACTGCACAGTGAGGGCAGTGGGGCAGGCGAGGCCATAAAAACCGTGCGCTGCAAATACTTTCAGGTCGGCGGTGAAACCCGCCCCCGAGGAGGGATCGAGGCCGGCGACAGTGAGAACGGCTGCGGGAGGGCGGTTTATTCTCAATTACTTTTCCATAGTGAGGAACGGGTAAAGATTGCTCGCCCTGTGCACCTCGAGTGTTCGCTTCGGGTTTTCCATGCACGGCGAGAAGGGTTAAAGAGAGAAGAATCTGCTCGATTCAAGGTGGTGGCGTGCCATAGAGTGACCCGAAAGTCACTTTCTAAGTAGCTTAGTTCCTTTGACTTACGCATTTTGCTCTGCTTCAATTTACAGAACGATGATTAAGACTGGGATGCAGACGGTACGGACGCATTGCACCGGGCGAGTTTCGACGTGTGCCGGTGTAGCGTTGGCAATGATGTTTGCGCTTTCAAGCGCGACGGTAGCCAAGTCGGCGAAGGCGCCGGATGCGCCCACCAGCGGGGATACTTCAACGGCCGTGAAGAAGCGCTGGTACCAGATTGGACGCGCTTCCTGGTACGGCGGTGGCTTCCAGGGCCATGAGACGGCGAGCGGCGAGAACTACAACATGACGGATCTGACCTGTGCGCACCGCAGCTTGCCTTTGGGTACGCTGGTACGGGTTACGAACTTAGTCAATCACAAGTCGGTGGTGGTACGCGTGAACGATCGCGGGCCTTACCTGGCGAGTCGGGTTGTGGACCTTTCCTATGCGGCGGCGCACTTTCTGGGCTTTAGCTCGAGCGGCACGGAGCAGGTGCGGCTGGATGTGCTGCGGACTGCGACCGAGCTGGCGGCGGTGCAGAGTCCCTTGCCGGTGATGGGGCACTAAATACCAGGCGTGGGCGATGCGCGCGAGAAGCTTATTCTGGCGCTTGACTTCCCTTCCGCGGAGCGGTGTTTCGGGTTTCTGGATGGGCTAAGTGCCGCAGTTGCGGTGGAGCAGCGTCCGGTGTGGGTAAAGGTAGGGCTGGAACTATTTCTAGCCGAGGGTGCTTCCCTTCCCCGACGGCTTCAGGAGCAGGGTTATTCGGTTTTTCTCGATTTGAAACTGCATGACATTCCAAACACTGTGGCGGGGGCGATCCGTGCCGTGCTGCCTTTGGAACCGGCGCTGCTGACAGTACATGCGAGCGGAGGCCCGGCGATGCTGCGTGCCGCGGCGGACGCGGTCCACGGGACAGGGACAAAGCTGCTTGCCGTGACAGTGCTGACCAGCATGGATCAGGAGCAGTTGGCAGCTACCGGCGTCGCGGACACAGCATTGGAGCAGGTCAAGCGGCTGGCTGGATTGTCGGCGGAATGCGGGGTTACAGGGCTGGTTTGCTCCCCGCTTGAAGCGGGTGCGCTGCGGGCGATGCTGCCGGAGGCGCATCTGGTGACGCCGGGCATTCGACCTTCCGGAGTAGAGGTCGGAAATCAGCAGCGCATTGCGATGCCCGTCGAGGCTCTGCGGGCAGGGGCAAACCAACTGGTTGTAGGGCGGCCGATTACCGCTGCCGAGAACCCAGGCCTGGTTTACCGGCGCATCCTCCACGAGATTGCTCAGGCGTAGTGCAAGGATGCTTGACAGCCCGGCGGGGATACCGGGCCTTCAAGTGATACTTACAGTTTCTCGTGGAACTCACACGCGGAGCAAGAGATGTAAACGCCGCCGGGAGCGCCGCGCTCACGGTCTTTGACGCGCTTGACGATGCGGGTCGGTTTCGAGCACTTGGGGCAGTCCGTGCTTTTAGCGGTGTCCATTTCCTTCTTGCGATCACCTGTTTTCGCGATCTTAGCCATAGAATCCTTATCCTCTGCTTCCTGTTTTGGGTGTGCGCGACTGCTCAAACCCGCTCGGCGGGGAGCTTGGGACGTCTCCGTAAGTTTACACGATGACTACTGGGAAGGTTTCTGGCTGCTTACCGGAGGAAACTGGACCGGGCCGGTGTGCGTTGTATTCGGATCCTTGTCGGCGGGCAGGGTTTCGCCGGGCTTGCGCAAGCTGGGCGGCGGAGAGGCTGGGGCGTTTTGGGCGAGGCGATCGGCTTCGGTTTGGTCCCCGAGCCTGACGATGCGCTCGTTGGAGCGGCTGCCGTCCGTTTGCCAGTAGTTGCCGACCTCGTTGGCGGTGCGCACGATCGGGCTTTCGCCGACTGTGGCGACCTCGACGCGGGTGACGCGATCGTGCTGAAGGCGGACAAACTCGGACTTTTCAGGAGGGACGCCGTAGATCCACTCTTCAAAAGGGCGCTGCTCGTCGCGCTCGCGGATTTTCTGCTTTGGGGCGCCGAGGGCATGGAGGACCATGTCCCCATCCATGCCGACGAGGACGTGCTTGTCGAGAATGGCCTGCTTGAGGAAGGGGGGCAGGGTTTCGACATAGGCCTGGAGCGGGGATTTCTCCTTGAAGCCGATGATGGGCTCGATGAGATCCTTCACCTCGTCGCCGGTGACGTTGGGGACACCGCCGGGAAAGATGAGGGTAAGGCGGGAGCCGAGGGCCTGTTCGCCATTGTCGCGAGCGAGCGGAACGGTGGCGGTACCGGTGCCCACTTGTAAATGGCGCAGGTACTTGTGTGGGACGTCAGGGCCGCCGTTGGTTTCAAGGATGAGGCGGTCCTTGTTGAAGGTGATTTTGGTGATGGTGACGCGCTCGCCGGGGCGGGCGGAGATGCCTTTTTCGTTGAGTTCCGTGACGTAGTCGGAGCCGGTGGGAGAAAGCGGGCCGTTGGCGACCAGCGTTAAACCTTTGCTGGCGAGGGGAAGGGGACGCATGGCGTACCCGGACTCAGACTGGAGGGTGCGCGTAAGATTAAGGGCCGTTACCGGGCCGGCGTGCATTTTGGGCAGGTCGACGTGCGTTGGCTGAAACCGGAGGAAACGGCCTTCAACTTGCTCAGTGCTGACGGTGAAGACCTGGGCGTGCAAGGGCGCGGATGCGAGAAGGAGAGCAAAACATGCGAGAGCAAGGCGAAGCGGCGCGGGAGGCATGGCACCCCTCCTAAACAGAACTGTGCTAAGGATGCACCCGGGAGAGGAAGGGTGGCAAGAGACAGGCGTCGGATTCTGTCCACACGACAGTAACGTGGCGCTCGGGTGCTTAATCCTGCCTGGGCGGCGCCGGCGAGGAAGCGGGAAGGATCTGGATGAGGGGCGTCTCGGAAGGGGTTGCGGCGGAGCCCATGGCCTGCTCATGTTGACGGCGAGAAGCAGCATCGAGGTCGACGGGAATACCGGCCCCGGTTATCTCGGGAGTTGCCCAGCGGTGGCGAAGATCGCGCGTGGCGCGGCTGGTGGCGATGAGCAAGGCAAGCAGAACGAGGACAGCGACGGCGGAGCCTTCAGGCCCGTAGCCCTCGCCGGTGAGGGAGGCCGGGCCGGTGGCGTAGGTTGAGAAAACCGGGGAAAAAGCGGTTGTGCCGCTGACAGGGAGACCGAACAGAAGGCCCATGCTGCTGTTCCAGGCAAAATGGAAGCCCCAACCGAGCCAGAGAGCGCGCGTGCGCAGGTAGGCCATGGCGAGCAGGAAGCCAAGCAGGAGCGAGGTGAGAAAAGTGCCGGCGCCGGCGTGGCCGCCCGTGCGGGCGGCGGCGAACACGACCGAGGCCATGATGGTGGCGAGGGTGAGACCAATCGCTTCCATGAGGCGCTGAAAGGGATAGCCGCGAAAGAGAAGCTCCTGCGTGAGGGCCGCGGCGAGCAGGGCAAGTATGGCGAAAAGGAGCCTGCCCGCGGTTTGCGCGCCGCCAGGGGCGATGCTGACGAGCAAGCCTCCTGCAATGGCAGAGGGAAGGATGGCGGCCACAACGCCGGACCAGCCGAGCGCCGCGCCGAGCGCCCACTCGCGGCCGTATCCGGGGCGGCCGGGCAGCCCCATGGCAGCGACCGGTGCGGGCTGGCGCTGGCCGGTGGCGCCCATGGCCGCGAAGCCGACGAGCAGGAGCAGCAGGAAAAGAAGGCGGCTGGTGAGGGCGACCGCAGCAGGAGCGATGAGGTGGGCAAAGCGAGCTGCGAGCTGGTGAGCGAAAACAGCGTAGAAGCAGGCAAACAGAAACCAGCCGAAGGCGCGGATGCGGGGTGGGGCGCTTTTGCGGCTGCGGCGAAGGTCAGGCATGGGGGTGAGATGAGGGCTTCCGGCCGGCCTCAGGCTTGGCGGGGTGCCTACACAACCCAGGTCTCAATAGCGAGACCTGGGGCACCCGGACCCTTTGTGCTCCAGTTTGACTGGAGGCGTAAGGAAACCCAGGTCTCCCCAGCGAGCAAAAAGCACTCTCTTCGGACCGCGAGAAGGGCGACGCCGCCCGCGCCTGCTTCGCGGGTGTACTTGCCTGACCGCGTTCATGCGGACACATAGAACTGAGCCATTCCGCGGAACTTGTTGTAGCGCTCGGTTAGGAGTGTGTCGATGGGCAGCTTGCCGAGAAGGTTGAGCTGCTTTTCAAGCTGGGCGGCGAGCAGGTGCGCGGCTTCTTCCGGGGCCGTGTGCGCGCCGCCGGGCGGTTCGGGGACGATGGCGTCGATGCAGCCGAGAGCTTGGGCGTCCGGGGCTGTGGCGCGGAGTGCTTCTGCGGCTTCGGCGCGTTTGCCGGCATCGCGCCACATGATGGAAGCGCAGGCTTCAGGCGAGATAACGGAGTAGACGGACTTTTCGAGCATTAGGACGCGGTCGGAGACGGCAAGCGCCAGCGCTCCCCCGGAGCCGCCTTCTCCGGTGATGACCGCGATGGTGGGGGTACGGAGGCGGGACATTTCAAGCAGGTTGCGGGCGATGGCCTCGGCCTGGCCGCGCTCCTCGGCACCGAGGCCGGGGTTGGCGCCCATGAGGTCGATAAGCGAAATGACGGGGCGGTTGAACTTTTCAGCAAGCTTCATGGCGCGGAGGGCCTTGCGGTAGCCTTCGGGGTCGGGCATGCCGAAGCGGTGGGCGACTTTCTCCTTGGTGGTGCGGCCTTTGACGTTCGCGATGACCAGCACTTCCCTGCTGCCCAGCCGGGCAAACCCGCAGCGGATCGCCGGGTCGTCGGAGAAGAGGCGATCGCCGTGGATCTCGATGAAGTCCGTGAAGAGGGTTTCGAGAAAAAACACCGGGTCCGGCCGCTGCGGGTGCCGGGCGATCTCGGTCTGTGCCCAGCGTGCGGGGATTTGCGGCGTCGCGGGCGCTGGATCGGGTTCGGGGACGCGAAAAGTCTTGCCTGCCATTACGGGAATTGTACTCAGAGCCTTTCTCCTGTGCGCGGCGAGCCAGTACTGCTGCGAAATGCCTTGATGGAAGCAGAACCGGGTGTTCGTGTTCACCATTCCATTCAAAAAGGGAGACCCCTAGCTAGCGAACCTGCCTGCGCTCGTACACATCCCGTATCGCAGCTACAACAGACGCAGGGTCGTCGCGCTGAACAAAGTGGCCGCTTTGCCGCCGAAAGGTTTGCACCGATTGCGGAGAAAGCCGGAGAAGGTTCGTCTGTAATTCTTCCCAGAGCCTCTGCAAATTCGCACCCTCCTCTGCGGGGAGGAATGGCGCGGACAGGAAAGCGCCCGCCGTCAGGACGTGCAGCGGTAAGTCGCCGAGTGAAACGACGCTTCGATCCTGCTCAAGCAGCTTGAGCATGTCGATATGTTCCACGTTTGCCTCAGGCCTGCGGTACCCGCCTGTCCAGAAGCCGCGCATTCCTGCGAGGGCCGGTGGATCGTGCGATCTCGGTGGTGGGAAAGCCGGGCCCAGTGCGTCGAACTGACTTGCATGCATCGATTCGGCCAAAACCAGCCCGGCGACGTCGGGCCGGTGCTTCTCAGCAAAGACGCGCATGAGGATGCCGCCGAGGGACTGGCCGACCGGCAAATACGGGCCAGGCACCCCGACGGCCATCAGCAGCGCGTCCAGTTCGTTGACCAAGGCGATCGCATCGCGCAAGCCCGTTCCCGCAGAACTGCCGCCGCGGCCCGCGCGGTCGTAGCGAAACACGCGGCAAAACGCCGCAGTTTCGCGTTCCACGCTTTGCCACTCCTCGCTTTCGGCTCCCAATCCGGTTTCCAGGATGACGGTAAGCGCACCCTGCCCTACCAGGGAGAAAGCGACCTTACGGCCGTTCAGAACGATCGTGTCCAGCTTCGACCTCCTTTGCCCATCAGTCCATCACCTGCACCGCCCCGCGCCCCAGCAGGGTTTCCGCGCGGTCGATAAACGCCCGGTCCGCGGCGACGAAGATTTGCGGCTCCAGCACCACGCAGTACTCGTTGCGCTGCTCGAGCGAAAGCATGACCTTGCCCGGTCCGGGAGCCGCGCCGAGGATGCCGTGCAACTCCCGCAGCAGCCCGTCGCTCGCTATATCGAGCTGCACCTTAATCCGCAGGTTCTTCGGCAGCCTGACTTTTAAATCCTCAATCGGCTGGATCGACGAAACGCAGAGCTTGTTGGCGGCGTCCTCTTCGGCCCGAAGCGCGCCGCGCACCAGCACGGGGATCTCGATTTTGAGCGACTCGGCCAGCGCCGCATAGTCCTTAGGGAAGCAGATCAGGTCGATCTTGCCGACCGTGTCCTCAAGCGAGGCTTGGGCATACAGCTCGCCGGAGCGTTTGGATTTTGCGACCTTGAGGCCGACGATGACGCCGGCGATCTGGACCTCCTCGCCCCGCTCGCCACGCCGGGTAGGGGCGGCGGAGGGCTTGGAGTCGAGCGCGGTTGCCGTGTCGAGGACGCCGGGGATATTACGGAGCTTGTCGGCGTACTTGTCGAGTGGGTGGCCGGAGACGAAGAAGCCCAGGACCTCCTTTTCATTCGCCAGGCGCTCGTGCTCGTCCCAGTCGGGGATATTCGGGAGCGCGTCGGAGGCGGCGGCGGTCGCGGGGTGGTCGTCGAAGATACCGAACAGGCCGTGCTGGCCGGAGGCCAGATCGCGCTGCGACTTTTGCGCCCGCTCGATGGCTTTGTCGGCGGCGGCGATGAGCTGGGCGCGGCGGCCGAAGCTATCCAAAGCCCCGGCCTTGATCAGCGATTCGAGCACGCGCTTGTTCATCAAGCGCAAATCGACCTGCTCACAGAAGTCGTAGAAGCCGGTGAACGGTTTTTTGGCGCGGGCTTCCAGGATGGAGTCGATCGCGTTGCGGCCGACATTCTTGATCGCGGTCAGCCCGAAGCGGATGGCCTCGCCGTTCGGGGTAAAGTCCGCGCCCGAAAGCGTGACGTCCGGCGGCTGGACGGAGATGCCGAGCTCGCGGCACTCCTTGATGTACTTGACGACGTTTTCGGGCTTCGAGATTTCACTCGTCAGCAGGGCGGCGATGAACTCGACCGGGTGGTGCGTCTTGAGGTACGCCGTGTGGTAGGCGAGCAGGGCGTAGGCGGCGGAGTGCGATTTGTTGAAGCCGTATCCGGCGAACTGCTCCATGAGGTCGAAGACGCGGGTGACCGTGTCCTTGCGGAAGCCTTTCTCCGACGCGCCGGAGACGAAGCGCTCGCGCTGCTTGGTCATTTCCTCAAGGTTCTTTTTGCCCATGGCGCGGCGGAGCAGGTCGGCCTCGCCGAGCGAGTAGCCGGCGACCGCGTTGGCGATCTGCATGACCTGCTCCTGGTAGACGATGACGCCGAGGGTTTCCTTGAGGATCGACTCCATGGGGGGCAGGTCGTACTCGACCTTGCGGCGGCCCCACTTGCGCTCGATGAAGTCGTCGATCATGCCGCCCTGGATGGGGCCGGGGCGGTACAGGGCGTTGAGCGCGGTCAGGTCCTCGACGGAGGTCGGCTTATAGCGGCGAAGCACATCGCGCATGCCGCCGGACTCGAACTGAAAAACGCCGGAGGTGAGGGCGCGGTGGAAGATGCCCTCATAGGTCTGCTGGTCGTCGAGCGGAATCAGGTCGAGGTTGAGGTTGATTCCCTCTTTCTTGAGCAGCTTGAGGCAGTCGTCGATGACGGTCAAAGTGGTCAGCCCAAGGAAGTCCATCTTGAGCAGGCCCAGCTTTTCAATCGCCTTCATGTCATAGGCGGTGACGATTTCGTCGTTTTTCGAGCGAACGACCGGGACAAGGTCCGTCAGAGGCCGGGGCGCGATGACGACCCCGGCGGCATGAACACCCGCGCCGCGGACTAATCCCTCCAACTTCAAAGCGGTGTCGATGACCTCACGCATCTGCGGGTCTTTGTCATAGGCCTCCTGTAGCGGAGGGGAATCCTTGAGGGCCTGTTCGAGCGTGATGCCGATCGTCGCCGGGACCATCTTGGCGATTTTGTCCACGTCGCCGTAGGGCAGGTCGAGGGCGCGGCCGACGTCCTTGATGGCGGCTTTGGCGGCCATGGTGTTGAAGGTGATGATCTGCGCGACCTGCTCGCGGCCGTACTTGCGCGTGACGTAGTCGATGACCTCGCCGCGGCGGTTCATGCAGAAGTCGATGTCGATGTCGGGCATGGACACGCGCTCGGGGTTCAGGAAGCGCTCAAAGAGCAACACGTTCTGGAGCGGATCGATGTCGGTGATGCCCATGACGTAGGCGACCAGTGAGCCGGCAGCCGAGCCGCGGCCCGGGCCGACGGGGATATCGTGCTCGCGGGCGTAGCGGATGAAGTCCCAAACGATCAAGAAGTAGCCGGGGAACTTCATGGCCTTGATGCACTCGATTTCGCGTTCGAGCCGGGCCTGGTAGTCGGTCAGCGGCTGGCGCAGCTTGCCGGTGTCCTGGAGGTGCTTGATGTTGGTGTTCAAGCGGGTCTGGTAGCCTTCGCGGCACACCTGCTCGAAGAAGGTATCGACTGTGTGGCCAGGCGGGACGGCGAACTCCGGGAAGGGGTTCTCGACCTTGTTCAGCTTGAGTTGGCAGCGCTCGGCGAACTGCATCGTCCGGCCCACTACTTCCGGCGCATGGGCGAACAGCCGCTCCATCTCGGCGGCGGTTTTGACGTAGAACTGGTCGGAGTCGAACTTGAACCGCTTGGGGTCGTGGATGGACCCGGCGGTCTGGACGCAGAGCAGGATCTCGTGCGCGTGGTGGTCGTCCTCGCAGAGGTAGTGCGAGTCGTTGGTGGCCACGAGCGGGATGCCGGTTTCACGCTCCAGCCGGAACATGTCGTCATGGATCTTCTTGTCGAGCTCCATGCCGTGGTCCTGGATTTCCAGGAAGAAGTTGCCCTTGCCGAAGAGGTCTTCGTACTGGCCGGCGGTGCGCTTGGCGGCCTCGTACTTGTCCTTCATCAGGTTTTGCGCGAGCTCGCCGGCGAGGCAGCCGGAGAAGCCGACCAGACCGCTCGCGTGCTCGGCCAAGTACTTTTTTGAAATGCGGGGTTTGCGGTAGAACCCATGAAGTGATGCTTCCGAGGTAATGCGGACCAGATTGCGGTAGCCTTCCTCGTTTTCGGCCAGCACGAGCAGGTGGTTGTAGTCGTCGCCCTGCGGGTCGGCCCGGTGGTCTTCCTTTTGGCAGACGTAGAGCTCGCAGCCGAGGATAGGCCGGATGCCCCCCTTCTTCGCGGCCTCAAAGAAGTGGACCGCGCCATAGATGTTGCCATGGTCGGTGATGGCGACCGAGGTTTGGCCGATGTCCCCGACGCGCTTGACGAGTTTGTCGACATCGCAGGCGCCGTCGAGGAGGGAAAAGTCGGTGTGGAGGTGGAGATGGGTGAACTCGGGCACAGCTCTAGTTTAGTTCCCGGGCAGAGGAACGGCAGGGTGTGGATGCTTCGGAAAACCGGGGCTGGAATTTCGGAAGTCGAGATAAGCTAACGGCATGGCGGCCCAAGCACCTCTCATTCCGATCGAAACCTATTTGCGTACAAGCTACCATCCTGACGTCGAGTTCATTGACGGTCGGCTGGAGGAAAAGCCATTGGGCACATGGGACCATAGCAGGCTACAGATCCTGATTGGAGGCTGGTTCCTTCGGCACGAACGGCAGTGGGGTGTTCAGGTTGTCGTTGAAGTACGTACGCAGGTGATGGATACCCGTGTACGGTTGCCCGATGTCGTCGTGGACTGGGCGGGGCCGCATCCGCCGGTTCTGGTGCAGGCTCCCCTGCTTGCCATCGAGGTACTCTCCCCAGCCAACAGCTACTCCGACCTGCGCAAGCGCGCCAAGGACTACCAGGTCATGGGCATCAAGAATCTCTGGCTCATCGACCCGGACACACGTACGGCGCAAACCTGCGAAGGCGCGTTTTGGGTGGAGCGGGAGCGGTTAGAGGTTGAGGGAACGGGAATCTACCTGGATCTAACGGCATTGTTCGCGGCTCTGGACTCGGGCGAGCCACTTTAGCGCCAGTACGGTGCAAGGGCGTCGGCGGCCTGGGTGAGCTCCTCGCGGGTGGTGAGCAGGTCGGGGCAGAGGCGGAGATTGCCGGCGCGCTCGTCGATGATGATGCCTTCCTCCGCGAGGGCTTCGACGATAGATGCGGCACGAGGACTGGGAAGGGTGAGGAATGCGCCATGGTCCGCATCACCGCCGTGAGCGGCTATATCGTATTCCGCCAAGGTTCGCTGCAGGAAGGCGAGCTGGGTAAGCGAGTAAGCGCGGAGGCGGTCAACGCCCACGGACAGGGTAAAGGCGAGGCCGGCGCGAGCCTGATAGTAGGTCAGGATCGGCGGGTTCCCATCCAGCCATCCGTCGCCGCCCGGTAGCAGCTCGGGGCCCGGCTCTCCCCAGGGGTCGCTACCCGGAATCATGGCGAACCAGCCGCTGCCGTAGGGAACGCCATCGGCTTTATGCGGCGCGAGGGCGAGGAAGGCTGCCCCGGGTCCGCCGCGCAGGTATTTGTAGCAGCCGCCGATCAGGTAATCGCAGCCGATCGCTTCCATGTCGACGGGCAAGACGCCAAGCGCATGATAGCTGTCCAGCAGGAGGTCGCACCCATGCTCGTGGCGGCAGGCGTGCGCGACAGCGGCCAGGGAGTCGAAGATGCGACCGTCGCGATAAAAAACGTGAGAAAGGACCACGAGCGAAACGGGGCTTTCCCGACGGAGTTCCTTTCCGATGCAGTCCGGAGTCCAGCGTCCATCGCTGCTGGGCGCGGCAAAGCGCAGCTTGACGCGGCCCAGAGCGGCGTACTGTGCCAGCACCACGGCAATCGAGGTGAACTCATCGCGCGTGGTCAGCACGGTGGAACCCTTAGGCAGGGTGTTGAGGACCGTACGAAGGGCCTGGCCTGCGGAGGTTTTGGGCACGATGCAGTCGGGTCTCCCAAGGTTGAGCAGTGAGGCCAGCGCCGCGCGGTAGCGGGTTTGCTCCGCGATCCAGGGCTCCCAGGCTCCACGCAGGCGGGCGCTCCAAGCGTCCGTCGCTTCAGCGACATCGGCATGGATCCGGTCGAGAGGGCGGCCGAGAGCATGGGTGACCAGGTAGTTTTGCCCGCTCGCGAGGGCGCGGGAGAAGAGCGGGCGGACGTGCGCCTGGACAGCTTCCTCGGTGAGGCAGCCGGGGCCGAGGGCAGCAACGGCTTTCTCGATCAAAACGTCAGTTAGCCGGGACACTGCTGAGAATGCTACCGTACCGGCATGCGCTTTTTTCTTTTGCCTGCACTAGTTGCCAGTGTGGCCCTCAACGGTGTGTTCGCTCTTGCGCAACAGCCCCAGGTAGACCACTACAAGGCGCTCGCGATGGATTTCGGCATGTTGAGCCGCTATGCGGAGGCCAACGCGGCGCTCGGGGCTCCCGCGGCCGGCGAGCAGCGTGTCGTTTTCTTCGGAGACTCCATCACGGACAGCTGGAAGCTGGACCAGTACTTTACGGGCAAACGTTATGTGAACCGAGGGATCAGTGGGCAAACGACACCGCAGATGCTGGTGCGGTTTCGGGAGGATGTGGTCGACCTCCATGCGGCGGTAGTGGCGATCCTGGCTGGAACCAACGACCTTGCGGGCCTGACCGGGCCGGAAACCGTGGAGCAGATAGAAGCGAACTACGCAACGATCGGCGATGTGGCCCGGGAGCACGGAATCAAGGTTGTTTTTGCGTCGGTGCTGCCTGTGAGTTCCTATGGGCCGTCCGGACAGAAAATGTTGATGGATCGATCGCCCGAGAAGATCAAACAACTCAATGTTTTTCTTCAAAAGCTGTGCGCCGCCAACGGGTTTGTCTTTTTGGACTACTATGCGGCCATGGTGGACAGCATGGGGATGCTCAAGCGGGACATTTCCGTGGATGGGCTGCACCCGAACGCCGCCGGTTACGCCATCATGGCTCCGCTGGCACAGAAAGCAATCAATACGATGCTCGCGCACTAGCGACGCCGGGGCGCTCCCGCAGGCCTTTTTTGCTATACTCAGCCTCGTAGACGAGCTAGCGGAAGTGGTGAAATGGCAGACACACCATCTTGAGGGGGTGGCGCCGAGAGGCATGGGGGTTCAAGTCCCCCCTTCCGCACCAAAGCTATTCCGGCTCCAAAGGAAAACCATGACTATTCTGCTGACCATCATCCATGTGCTTCTTTGTTTGTTCCTCATCGGGGTGATCCTGTTGCAGCAGGGTAAAAGCGCAGACCTGGCGAGCGCGTTCGGCGGGCAGGGTTCGCAGACCGCTTTCGGGCCGCGCGGGGCTTCCAACATTTTGTCCAAGTCGACGACCTGGTGCGCGGTTGCGTTTATGCTGACCAGCATCGGGCTGACGATCCTGATGCAGCGCTCCTCCGGAAGCCACTCAGTTTTGTCGGGCACAAAAACGACCCAGACGGCTCCGGCGCACACACCGCATAAGTAGCTTGGGGCCCGCATCCAAACCGGGCATGAGTGAAGAGACCACACCTGCCCATCCCTACCTGAGATTGCTGGAAGACCACGATCCGCTTGAGGTACTCGCCGGCTCGCCCACGAAACTCGATGCGATGCTTGAAGGTTTAAGCCACGAGCAGACCGAGCGGAAACCCGCGCCGGGCAAATGGAATCTGCGCGAGATCGTCACGCATATCGCCGACTGCGAGATTGCTTACAGCTGGCGTTACCGGCAGGTTTACGGCTCGGACAATCCTACGTTGCAAGGATTTGAGCAGGACCGCTGGGCCGGCGTATATGCGGGGTACACGCTCGCGCAAGCACAGGAGATGTGGCGCGGGCTGCGAGGGTGGAATGTCGCCATGCTGCGAACCTTGAAGAAAGAGGAGCGCGAGCGAAGCGCGCAGCATGTGGAGCTGGGCGAGGTCACGCTTTGGATGCTCGTGCGCATTTCCGCCGGGCACGACCTGCACCACCTGCGATCGCTGGAGCATGTGGTCGCGGGCTTGAAAAGCTAGCTACCTGCGTCATGGGAAAAACCGCCTGCGCGGCCGGCGACCACTTCGTGGTGTGTTTTATGAAAGACTTCAGAGCTGCCGAGGGCTGGGGCCGTGCTCTCGGAGTTGGGCATCGATGTCCGTGGCGGTTTTTGAGCGCCAGGACTCCTCCAAGCTCTGCCTCGCTTCGGGGGAGCTCCCAGTTTCGATCTCCTTATAAACGTAAGAGAGCACGCGGTCCTCAGGCTCGTCGGCCCAGGTGTTGCCCTTGCCCTGCACACGTGTGGAGCCCCGTTGCCAGCCCCCGGGGGTAAGGTGCCACTCTGTCCATTCATTGCGAATCGCCATCTTTCCATTATGCAAAATGCGCCCATACTGAGGACCATGCGTACTTTTATTCGTGAAACATTTCCGGTCGGCCTACTCGGCTGCAACTGCACCCTGCTGGGGGACCCGGCGAATGGAGAAGCGATGGTGATCGACCCGGGGCTGAGCGAGGATGGAGAGTCGGCGTATTTGCTCGGCCGGCTGCGAATGCTGGGGCTGAGGCTGACGCAGATCGTTGTCACGCATGCGCACATCGACCACGTGGGTGGCGCGCTGGCGCTGAAGCAGGCAACCGGGGCGCCGGTCCTGATGCACCAAGCCGACCTCCTGCTGCTCGCGATGATGGACAGGCAAGCGGGCTGGCTCGGGATTGAAGCGCCCCCGACGACTCGACCGGATGCAAGTGCGGACGATGGGCTACGGGTAGGGCTCGCGGGTTTGGAGGGGGAGGTGCTGCATACGCCGGGGCACACGGAAGGGAGTATCTGCCTCCACTTCGCGGAACAGGGGCTGCTGTTCGCTGGGGATACTCTGTTCGCGGACTCGATTGGGCGGACGGATTTGCCGGGTGGGGATGCGCGTAAGATTCTGCGCTCGATCGAGAGCCGGCTGCTGAGCTTGCCGGAGCGGACGCTGGTGGTGCCGGGGCACGGGGCGGAGACGACGATCGGGGTAGAGCGGGAGCGCAATCCGTTTCTGCGCGGGATGCGCGGCTAAGGCATTGTCACAGCTACTGTGATCTGCCCAGCATCCGCACGATGCGGCTTTTCTTGACGGAAAAGCCGCGTGAGAATTCGCCCTTCTCTCACACCTGCTGTGAAAATGCTTTCGACTCAAACACTTTGACGAGGGCTGTCACGGCTTGGAGGAAAGATGCGGGTTCCGGAAGAAGGCTGACGACGAGCCAGCCTTGCAGGGGCAAGCCGAAGGCGGAGCCGGGGTGGACGAGGACGCCGGCCTGCTCCAGAAGCCGCAAAGCCAGGAGCTCATCGGACTCGAGCGCGGGAACACGGAGAAGGGCGTACCAGCCGCCCTCGCCGGCCAAGCGTGTAATGGGTGTGTTTTTGAGGAGTGTGTCGATACTTTGAAGATTGACGGCGACGCGCTTGCGGATGCGGGTTTGCACGAGATCGCGAGCGGCGAGCCAGGCGGGAGCGGCTGCTTGCGGGAGGGCGCTGACGGAAAGAAAGGCGTCGGCGATGATTTCGAGCCGGGCCAACGCTTCGGTGCGGGCCTGCGCGGGACCGAAGACGGCACACCAGGAGAGCTTCATCTGGGGCAGGGCTGCGATCTTGCTGAGGCCGCTCAGGACAAGGGTGAGCGTGGGATGGGGCCCCTGGGCAAAGGAGCGCGGGTGCGCCTGGGTCCAGGGGTAATCGAGAAAAACTTCATCGACGAGGAGAGCGAGCCCGTGCTGGACGCAAAGCGCCTCAAGCGCGGCGCGCTCTTCGTCGCTGACGAAATGGCCGGTGGGATTATTGGGGTGGACGAGCGCGATGGCGCGGGTGCGTGGACCGATGCGGGCTGCAAGCGCGCCGGGCTCGACCTGCCAGCCATGGTCGTAGAGGAGCGGGTATGGAATGAGGCAGACATCGTCAAGCTCGGCGAGGTACTCGAAAAGAGGGTAGGAGGGCGTAGCGATCAGGACCTCGTCGCCGGGGTCGCAAAGGAGACGGAAAAGAAAGCTGTAGGCCTCGCTGGTGCTGGCGGTAAGGCAAACCTGGGCAAGGTCGACAGCCGCGTCGTGGGCCCGGTAATAGGCAGCGACGGCCTCGCGTGCAGAGTGGGCACCGAAGGGCTGCGGGTCGTACGTCGCGATGTGTGCGACTTGCGGGAGCAGGGCGCCGAGGAGGAAGCCGGGGTCGGCACCGAGGCCGCAGCGGGTGGGATTGGAGGCAGTCAGGTCGAGCAAGGGCAAGCCCTGGGCGCGGCGCTCGCGAACAGCGCGGGTAAGCTCCGACTCTTCCCTGTCCCAGCCTGTGCGCATGGAAAAGCGTTGCGTTGAGCCGGCATCGGTCACAGCCCATTGTCGCGCATAATGGACCTGACACTTTCGCAGGGAGCGCGCAATCCGGCATGGCTTTGGAAGCAGTGATTTTCGATTACGGCATGGTCCTGAGTACGGCGCAAGAACCGGCTGCGCTCCGAGCGCTCCGGCAGATTACCCGGCTCGAAGAAGCGGATTTTGATGCGTACTATTGGCGGTACCGGCACCGGTACGACCTGGGCGAGCTGAACGGGCCGGCCTTTTGGCAGGCAATCGGGCGCGATGCTGCGCTGGAGCTGACCCCGCTTGAGATTGAGCGGCTGATCGAGCATGACGTGCTGATGTGGAGCACGCTGAACGAGACAATGCTGCGCTGGGTGGCCTTAGTGCAGGATGCGGGTTTCCGCACGGCGATCCTGTCGAACATGGGTGAAGAGCTGCTGGCTTACATGCGGCAGGAGTTCGGCTGGCTGGGCCGGTTCGACCACCATACATGGTCGTGCGAGCTTCGGATCGCGAAGCCGGACCCGGAAATTTATCGCTATACCTGCCAAAAGCTCGGGGTACTGCCGAGGAATGCACTGTTTCTGGATGATAAGTCGGAGAACATCCGCGCGGCGGAGATGGTGGGACTGCAGGCGATCCAGTTTTCGACGGCTGCGGCGCTGGAAGCGGAGTTGGAACGGCGGGGGCTCGCGGCGGTTTTGCCCCCGGTTGTGCAGGCTGCCGCTGCGCGCCCCTGACGAGCTCTACCAGGGCAGTGGGCCAGCGGTTTCAAAGTAGCCGCCGGTAGGGCCGTCTCCTGTTTGGAGGGCAAGCCGAATGGTTTCCGCGGCTCCTTGCTCCACCGTTTGGATTCCGTGATGATTGTTGAAGTCGGTTTTGGTGTAGCCGGGGTTGCTGCTGTTGACCTTGATACCCTCGTCGCGAAGTTCCACGGCGAGCTGGGCGGTGAGCATGTTGAGCGCGGCCTTGGATGCGGAGTAGCCGAGGAATTTGACGGCGGCGTACTTCCAGTTCGGGTCGGCGTTGCCGGTAATGGAGCCGAGATCGCTCGATACATTGACGACGTTTGCGCCTCGCTTTTCACTCGCGGCGGCACGTAGAAGGGGCAGCATCGCCTGTGTGACAGCCAGGGTGCCGAGGAAATTTGTCTGCATCGTGCGTTCCACTCCCTGAAGGGAGGCCTTGCTGGGGGGGCCATCGACCATGTCCGACGACACCCGGGCATCGGAGATGATGCCGGCGTTGTTGACCAGGATGTCGAGCCTGCCCTGTTCCTTCTCGATCCTAACGGCGGCCGCTTGGATAGTCGCAGGGTCTGTCAGGTCGAGCTCGATAGGATGCACTTCGAGGTTTTCCGCGCGGAGGCGGTCCGCCGCTTCGCGACCGGTTTGCAGCTTGCGCGCGCCCAGATAAACCGTGCACCCGGCATGTGCGAGTCCTCGCACCACCTCCAAGCCGATACTTTTGTTGGCGCCGCTGACCAAGGCAATTCTTGGGTTTGTTTCACTCATACTGATCCTCGCTTTCTGTTCTTTAGATGAAGGAACGTTCAGGTTTATGCTTCGCATATGAACCTGCTCGCGCGACCTCCCTTGCAATCAAGAAAGACGCCGGTGCAAACCCGCTCGGCGGAGACGGTGGAGGCCATTTTCGAAGCGGCTATTCAGCTTTTGGGTGGGTCCGGGCTCAACCGGCTGACCACGACGCGGGTGGCGGCGCGGGCCGGGGTTTCCGTTGGGACCCTGTACCAGTACTTCCCGAACAAGCAGGCCCTGCTGTTTGCCCTGCTCGAGCGACATCTGAACCTGGTTGCCGACGCCGTGGAGCAGGCCTGCGCGCGGCTGCGCGGCTGCTCGCTGAAAAATATGACTGAGGGCTTGGTAGAAGCCTATGTAGACGCAAAATTGCAGCGCCCCGAGATATCCAGTGCGCTTTATAAAATCTCGGCGGAGCTCAACGGAGCCGCGTTCAGCGCGTCCATTCAGCAACGCTTACGGACAGCGATCGCGGCAATGCTTTCGACCGCGACCTTCCCTGTCCGAGACATGTGCATCTCGGACCCGGAGGTGAAAGCAGCCATGCTGTCCTCGGCCATGGCGGGCGCGACGCGAACCTTCCTAGAAGCGGGCACGTATCCGGCCGGGGAGCAGAGCTTGCGCCGGGAGCTGGTTTTGCTCGGCCACGGGTACCTTCAGGCTTTGGCGGAGTAAATTACCGCCCAGCCGGGGCCCACTCAGGGATAGGCACCTGTTCGACGATTTCGACGCCGAAACCCTGGAGGGCAGGGACGTGAGTGCGGGTATTGGAGAGCAGGCGGATGCGACGGATGCCGAGGTCCGACAGTATCTGGCCGCCGAGGCCGACTTGGCGGAGGATGCGGGCGTGGCGGTCTTCGTGGGTGTCGGAGCTGCCGCGGGATTGCTCCTTATGCAGCAGAATAGCGACGGGTAGGCCGGGGGCGCGGGCTTGGGTAGGGTCGATATCGAAGCCACGACCGCCGTTGTGGAGGTAGACGAGCGCGCCGCGTCCGGCTTCGGCGATGGCGCGCAACGAGCGCTCGACCGAGCCGCGACAGTCGCAAAGGGTGGAGCCGAAGACCTCGCCGGCAAGGCAGTGGGAGTGTACGCGGACGAGCACCGGAGCGCCGGTACCGTTTGGCCCATCGGCTTGGGCGACCTCGCCGCGGACCAACGCCAAATGGCTTTCGCCGCCGTGGACCTCGCTCTCGTAGGCGATCATGCGGAACTCGCCGTAGGCGGTGGGCAGCTCGGCCTCGGCGATACGGACGATGTAGCGCTCATGCTGGAGCCGGTAGCGGATGAGCTCGGCGACGGTCAGCATTTTCATGTCGTGCATCCGGCAGAAGGCGACGAGGTCCGAGACGCGGGCCATGGAGCCGTCGTCGTTCATGATCTCGCAGATGACGCCAGCGGACTGGAGGCCGGCCATACGGGCGAGGTCGACGGAAGCCTCCGTTTGCCCGGCGCGGACCAGTACGCCGCCCTTGCGGGCGCGGAGCGGGAAAATATGGCCGGGCCGGGCCAGGTCGGCGGCGGTGGAGGCGGGGTCGATGGCGACACGGATGGTGTGGGCGCGGTCGGCGGCGGAGATGCCGGTGGTGACACCCTCGCGGGCCTCAATGGAGATGGTGAAGGCGGTGCCGAAGCGGGAAGAGTTTTCTGCTACCTGGGGGTCGAGCCGGAGATAGTCGGCGCGCTCCTCGGTGAGGGTAAGGCAGATGAGGCCGCGGCCGAATTTCGCCATGAAGTTGATGGCTTCGGGGGTGACGAATTCGGCGGCCAGGGTGAGATCGCCTTCGTTCTCGCGGTCTTCGTCGTCGACGACCACGATCATGCGCCCGGCGCGGAACTCTCCGAGGGCTTCCTCGACGGTGCAGAATGGGCTCATGGGTGTATTGTCAGGCCTCGCGTGTGTGTTGCGCCAAAAGAAAAAGGCCGCCCGCGCGGCCTCCTCTTCCCTGCTTTTGCACGACTATAGGGTCGACTCGATTTCGAAACCCCAGGCTTCCAGCAGCGCCTCGGGGATGTATTTGGAGTTGCGATTGCGGCGCGCCCACTCCCGTAGACGGGTGGAGCGCTCGTACTGGTCGGGAGAGAGCTTAAACTCCTTGACGACCTGCTCAAACGATGTAATGGTGGGGACGACCGGCCCTATCGGCTCAGGCTTGCCCCAGTTTGGATTGCCGCGACGCTTCGCCATGCTTTGTGCTCCTAGCATGCATGAGAACGGCCGGGGAACCGTTTCATACGATTCCATTGATTTTACGCAGATTTTCTTCCAATTTCAATAGAAGTGGTCACTTCTCTGCTTCCGCATAGAAGAGGCGCAGGTCCTCGCGCATTTGTTTAAGCGCGTCCACGTTGAGGTAGACCATGTGGCCGGCCTGGTAGTAGCTGTATTGGACGTGGCGGGCGAGCTCGGGGGTGAGCAGCATATGGTCGAGCTCGTACTCGGTGGCGGAAAAAGGCGTGGCGAGGTCGTACCAGCCATTTGCGGAGAGCACGCGAAGTTTGGGGTTCTTGCGCATGGCATCGCCGAGGTCGCCGGCGACGTAGGGGAGCTGCTGCACGCGCCCGCTGGGGCCGTCACCCGCCGGATGGTGGTGCCAGTCCCAGTCGTTGATGGTGCCGGCGCTGAGCTTGTACTCGTCGGTGGACTCGTATTTCAGCTCCCGGCCGAGATAGTCGTGGATGGCGGCAACGTACGCGCCGGTGATGCCGGTCGAGGAAGGATCGTAGTCGGGGTATTCGCCGGCGTTATCAGGCTCGGTGCCCTCAAAACGAGCGTCGAACCGTCCCAGCATCTCGCCTTCGCTACGAAGGAGCTCGCGGCGGAATCGGGCAGGGCTGATGCGGAGTTTGGCTTCCTTGATGTAGGCAGTCGACAGGCCGGTGTAGCGGTTCAGCTTCGCGGCGACCTCGTCTGCGCGCGCAGGTGGGAGGCGGTCGCCCTCAGACAGGGCTTCCGCGTACTCGCCGCGCGCGAAGACGCGGGCTTCCTGCACGAAAGTGGGCAGGTCAGGCGGCATGGGCGACAGCTTCTTATGGTAGAAAGCGATGGCCGCGTAGGAGGGCAGGTAGTTGACATAACCGACCTCAAGCCCGGCCCCGACGGAAGCGTTGTAGTTGAGCACGGAGGAAAGCAGGGTAATGCCGTTAAGCGCGATACCGTCGCCCTCAAGCATGGAGGAGAGCCCGGCGGCGCGGGTGGTGCCGTAGGACTCGCCGAAGAGGAACTTGGGGGAGTTCCAGCGATTGTTGACCGTGAGATAACGACCGATGAAACGGGCGAAGGCATGCAAGTCCTGGTCGACCCCGGAGAAGTCCTTTGCGGTCGCTTTCCCGACGGCACGGGAGTAGCCGGTGAACGGGGCATCGATGAAGACGAGGTCGGATTGGTCGAGCAGCGAGGACTCGTTCGGGACCATCTGGTAGGGGCCGGAGCCGGTGGCCGCTGGGGAGTTCGTAATAACCCGTACGGGGCCGACTGAACCCATGTGCAGCCATAAAGAGGCTGAGCCAGGACCGCCGTTAAAGAGGAAAGTGAGGGGCCGGGTTTTTGGGTCCGCACCGTCGAGGGTGTAGCCGACGTAGAAGAGGGAGCCGTACGGTTTGTCCTCCTCATTGCGGATGAGCAGGGTGCCGGCGGTTGCTGTGTAATGGAGCAGCTTGCCGCCGAGGGTGATCTGGTGCGCGCTCACGGAGGAGCGCTCGGTGGGCGGCACTTCCTCCGGCTTCGGCTTTTGCGTCTGCTCGTCTGTGTGCTCCGGCGTATGCTCACTGGCTGGGTGTTGCTGGGCGGTGAGCAGAGAAGCGAGAAGCGAGAATAGAAGAGCGGCGGCGAGGCGTCGGAACCTGGGCAATGACGGCATCCTTGCGCGGATTTAGCCTACACGCGATCAAGGGCGCGCGGGTGCGTCCATCATTGCATACAATGGCTAGCTTCCCGTGCCGCGGATGACCACCTTCGCGGTGCGAAGGAGGATTTTCAAGTCGAGCCAGAAGCTCCAGTTCTCAACGTACGCAGTGTCGAGCGCGATGTAGCGGGCAAAGGAGGAGTCCGAGCGGGCCTGCACCTGCCA
The DNA here is from genome assembly GCA_964247895.1 of uncultured Acidobacteriaceae bacterium. Taxonomy (GTDB): domain Bacteria; phylum Acidobacteriota; class Terriglobia; order Terriglobales; family Acidobacteriaceae; genus EB88. The sequence continues at coordinate 30,496 of CAXTWG010000011.1, read as the reverse complement.
TAGGCCGGTAACGCCGGGCAGGACCTCCAACCGGCGGAAGTGCTCAAGCGCGTACTTGGCGACCTCGCTCGCGATCGGAGGCCGGGGGCCGACGATGCTCATTTCGCCGCGCAGGACGTTGAAGAACTGCGGCAGCTCATCGAGTGAGTATTTACGGAGAACGCGGCCGACCTGGGTAACGCGCGGGTCCTTGGACATCTTGAACAGGATGCCGTCGCGCTCGTTGTGCTTGGCGAGCTCGCGCTTGCGAGCCTCCGCGTCCTTGACCATGGTGCGGAACTTGAAGCAGGGAAAGACGCGGCCGCGCTTGCCGATGCGCTCGGAAACGTAAAACACGGGTCCGCGTGAGTCTAGGAGGACGGCGAACGCGATGACGAGCATGATGGGGAAAAGCGTGATGAGGGCGGCAAGGGACAGGAGGATGTCGACCACGCGCTTCACAAAAAACGCGACCGTGCGCGGATTGCGGCGGTGCAGGGCGACCATCGGGTAAGCGCCCAGGTACTCGATGGGCGCATTTTGCGCGAGCTCGGCGTAAAAGCCGGCGACGGCGCGGATGTCAATCTCAACGTCGTGGGCTTCTTCGAGCAGGTGTATGACCGTCTCGATAGCGCAAGGCTGGGCGATCACGAGTTCATCGATGAAGTGCAACCGGGTGAGTTCGCGCAGCTTGTCCATGGCGCCGAGGATCTGGCCCCCGGGCACGTCGGGGGCGTCCGCGCTTCCCGGAGCGTCAAGAAAGCCGCATAAGCGGTAACCGAGGTAGGCGTCGTCCTGAATCTGCTGGCCGATAGCCATGCTGAGTTGGTTGGTGCCGAGGATGACGACATTGCGGGTTTCGACGCCCTTGGCAAAGCGCGCGAGCCGGACGGCGCGCCACAGGGCCCGGCGAATGCCCAGGGCAATGGCGGTGGTGCCGACCAGAATGATGACGAGGATGCGGGAAACCTCAAGGTTGCGCATCAGGTAAAGCCAGCCGCACAGGAGCACGCCCGCCGTGAGGCAGGCCTGGACGATCAGCCGCTGCTCGTGTGCTCCGCTCCGGGCGGGAACTCCGTTATACAACCCGTATCGGCGCAGGACGAACAAAAGCACCAGTAAAAAGCCGAGCAGGTACCAAAGATTGCCCAGCTCAGGCGAGATGCTGAGCGGAAGAGCCCGAAGCAGGGGCGAATGGATGAAAACAAATGCGTGGATGAACACAGCGAAAACGAATGCGCCCAAAGTTACCAGCACATCATTGAGCATCATGACGGCGGCGGCGGCCAAGGCTGGACTGGCGTGCTTTCCGGGCGAGTTGGGTGGCCGCGTGGCGGGTGGCGCCGCTGCATCCCTGTTCCCGTTTCGCCGCACAAACTCAGAACTGGCCATGGAAACCCTTGCTGTACCTTCCTCTGTGGGACTATTCCCGCTTCTGGAACATGCGGCAGGGAGAGCGAAGGGAAGATCCTGGACCAATGGAAACCTGTGTGACCTTCGCCGACGGCTCCGGGCCGCTCTTCCCCTCCGACTCTAACCGATGAAGGCACGCTCACGCGTGCTTTTCCGGCGAATTTTCAAAACCGAAGGGAACGGGTAGAACTCTTGTCCTGATCCGGGGGGCGGATACCGGCTGTGTTTCCGAGAGCCCGTGCCGCTTCTCGAAACCTCGCACATTGCACGTTCTTAGAAGGGTGCCAACTGCTAATGAAGAGGGCCTACAAAGAGCGTCTCCTGATTCCTGTACGGAGAAGCTGTTTCCGGGTAGTCTGTTGCCTGGACCGCTCAGGTTCCAACGCTTGTTCATCCCATGCACAGAAATCCCATGCTCGGACATGCCCATTTTCGAGACACTCTCGACCGCCTGCTCCGCGAGCAGGCACGACCTGTCGAGAAGTACGGGCACCAGCCGCGGTTATATGCCCTGACCCGAATCGTCGGCCAGGGATCTGTCTATGACGACGATGTGGTTTTCGCAGCCGCGTTTCTCCATGATCTCGGGGTCTTTCACGGCCACCGCCCGGAAGAACCCGCCGAGCTCGCCCTTTGGAATCATGTGCGGTACGCGGTTGAGCAAGCCCCCGGCTTGCTGCGGGAAGCCGGCTTTCCGGAGGAGAAGATCGGCGCCGTGCTCCGGGCCATCGAAACGCACCAGCCGGCGGATACGCCGGAAAGCATCGAGGCGACGATCCTGCGGGATGCCGACATTCTGGAGCAACTGGGCGCGATCGGCATCCTACGGGCGGTCGCGAAGGTGGGTCGGGATACCCGCTATGAAACCTTTACCCCGGCGGTCGCGTTTTTGCGGCGCAGCCTTGAAACGTTGCCGGCAAAGATTCGCCTGCCGACAGCGCAGGCGATTGCGAGGCCGAAGATCGCCCTGCTCGCGGCATTTCTCGAGGGGGTCGAGGCCGAAGCGCAAGGGTGTCTTTTCTAGATTGAGGCTGCCAGCTGCTCGGCTAGCCGCGCATACAGGTCCACGGCCTCCCACAGCTCGGCCTTGCGGAGCCGCTCGTGCTGTGTATGGGCAACATGGATGGAGCCGGGGCCGAGGAGCAGCGGCTCGCCCCAGTTTGTCAGCGCGGGGATGTCTGTGGTGAAAGCGGCGACCATGGTCGGGTAGCCGGGAGCGTCGCGGAGGCGCACAAACGGGATTTCAAGCGTGAAAGCGACTTCGGCATGGGGCTCCGCTGCCTTTTGCAGCGCGGCTTTCGTCTCTTCAGAGGGTCCGACGAGCCGGACCAGCAGCTGTGCCGAGGCCCCATCGGCGATAACGTTCGGGGCGTGTCCGCCATCTACAAGACCGATGTTCAATGTGCTCGGGCCGATGCCCTCCACCTCCGGCAGAGGAACATCGAGCATGCGGTCAAGCGCCCGCACCAGCTTGTGGATAGCGCTGTCCCCGAGCTCCGGGTAGGCTGAGTGGGCCATGATGCCGCGGGCTGTCACACAAACGCGCAAGGCGCCTTTTGAAGCAATGCCGAGCCGGTTCTCCGTAGGCTCGCCGTTGATGAGGAACCGGCTGCCTTTGGGCTGCAGGTTGGCGAGCTTCGCGCCGGCTGAGTCACGCTCTTCGCCGACGACGAAAAGCAAGGCAACCGGGATTTGTTTGGCTCGCAATCGCTCGGCGGCGAGGATCATGGCGACAACGATGCCCTTGGCGTCGCAGGCACCGCGACCGTAAACCCACTCCTCGTCCTCGCTGCTCGCGATCCAGGGAGGCACGGTGTCCAGGTGGGTGGAGAAAACCACGAGGGGCGGAGCATTCTGCGCGGACGCGTATACGTTCCAGCGTTCCCCTTGCTCGATCGAGTTTTCAGGCTGCGGCACCGCTGTGGTTTCAACTGTGAAGCCGCGTCCGCGCAGGTGTTCGGCGAGGAACATACCCAGGGCTCCCTCACGAAACGTGGTCGAGTCGATGTCCATCAGACGCCGCAGCAGCGCGATCGCATCCTGTTTTTCTGTCGCATTCACGCCCTCAGCATACCCGACCTTGCTTTATGTCCTGACCTACAATGAGGGAGTGAGTACATCCACGATAGATTCCACTCGAGTGCAGCCGTCCGGCGGAATGCGCGCGGTCGATGGACTTCGCGGGCCTGCGGGCCGGCTTGAAGCGGTGTTGAACCCTGGCGCGAGCGCGGCCAAACCGGAGTTGTCCGTGTTGCTCTGCCACCCGCACCCACTTTTCGGGGGAATGCTGCACAACAAGGTCGTATACCATGCAATGAAGACCATTACCGGGCTGGGCTTTCCCGTGCTGCGCTTCAATTTTCGGGGAGTCGGGTTGAGCGAAGGGACGCATGATGCCGGGCGAGGGGAGCAGGACGATGCGCGGGCCGGGCTCGACTGGCTTGCGGCCGAGTTCGGCTCGCCGGTGCTTGCGGCGGGCTTCTCGTTTGGAGCGCACATGGCACTGCGCGCCGGCTGCGCGCACCCGCACGTTGCCGCCCTGGCTTCCCTTGGAACGCCGATCCAGGCCGCGGACCGGCTGTATGACTATGGATTTCTCCAGAGGTGCCGGAAGCCCAAGCTGTTCCTGAGCGGCGCGCTGGACCCGTTCGGGCCGGTGGACGCGGTGGAAAGCGCCCTGGCGCAAGCGCCGGAGCCGAAGGAAATTGTCTGGATTCCCGAAGCGGACCACTTCTTTGCCGGGCAGCTCGCACCCATGCAATCTGCCTTGGCCGCGTGGGTGCGAGCGGTTGCGTCCACCTTGGGTAGCGCACGGGAGCGTGTCTCGTGATCGCAGTGGAGAATGAAGCACTCACGGCCTTGCGTAAGGACGCGCTCGCGATTTTTAATGAAGCTTTGCAGCAGTGCAACATCGCGGAAGCCTTTGACCGGCACCTACGGTTTGAAGGCAAGCTGCTGCTGCGCTGGCCTTCGCCGCTGCTGGCGCCTGTGGAGCACTCGCTTGAGGGGGTGAAACACGTGCAGGTAGTCGCGCTCGGGAAGGCTGCCGTTCCCATGCTCGATGCACTGCTGGACCGGCTGCCGCCCAAGCTGCGTGTAGACGGGGTGTGCTCCTCGCCGGAAGAGCCGGTGAAGCGCCACCGACATATCCGCTACTTCCAAGGGATGCACCCGGTACCAAACGCGGACTCGTTTCGCGCGGCCGAAGCTGCTTTGCACCTGCTTGAGCGAGCCGACCGCAACACCTTTATCTTTTTTCTGGTTTCTGGAGGCGGCTCTTCGCTGATGGAGCTTCCCATGGACCGCTCCATTCCGCTTGAAGACGTTCGTGCCTTCCATGAGACGCTGGTCCTGTCCGGAGCCGATATTGCGGAGATCAATACGGTCCGGAAACTGTTTTCCGCAGTGAAAGGCGGACGGCTCGCGCAAGCGGCGCCTGAAGCGGAAAAGCTGACGCTGCTGCTCGCCGATGTGCCGCTCAAGGACATGGGTGCGGTCGCGTCCTCGCCTTCCCTGCCCAACCAGGCTACCTGGGCGGAGGGGGCGGCTGTTCTGGAGAAGTATCAGATTCTGCCGCGGTTTCCAACGACGGTACGCGCGTACTTCCAAGCGCTCGCAAAAGCGCCGCATCCTGCGCCGGGGAGCACGATACTCGCGCACACGCAGTTCACGGTGCTGCTTTCCAACCACGATTTCGTGAGCGCGGCCCGGGATCACGCTCGCAAGCTGGGCTACAAAGTCGCCATCGACAACACCTGCGACAACTGGCCTTCGGAGCGCGCCGCAGCTTACCTGCTGGAGCGGTTTGCCGGGCTGCACAAGGAGGGCAAGCGTGTTTGCCTACTCTCGGGCGGCGAGGTGTCTGTGGCCGTAGAAGAGCAAAGGCGTGGGTGCGGGGGCCGCAATCAGCACTTCGCACTCCAGACTGCGCTGTTTATGGATGGCATGAGCGATGCCCTGGTGGCGTTAAGCGCCGGGTCTGACGGCAAGGACGGCAACAGTCCCGCGGCGGGAGCCCTGGCGGACCCGACGACCGCGGCCCGTGCGCGCCGGTTCCACTTCGACCCGCAGGACTCGCTTTCCCGGTTCAACACCTGCCCGCTGTTTACGGCTCTTGGCGACGCGATCATAACCGGGCCGACGGGCAACAACCTGCGAGACCTGCGTATTTTTCTTTCTGAAGGGGAAAAATAGAAGCCGTTACGGCGTTTGGATATCCCGGGCGCCTGCTCTGGAACCAGTAGCGACGGGTTCTACTGCTTCTTTGCGGCTTGCTTTTTTGTAGTTTTGGGAGGTGTTTTCCCAGCAACCTTTGTAGGGATCGGCCCTTCCCCTTTTGAGGAGGGCTTGTTTTTCCCGGCTGGTTCGGATTTCCCCACAGATGTTTTCCCCTTCCGTGGCTCTGGCACAGCTACTTGTGCAGGCGACCCTTTTGCGGGGGGTTCGTTCGGTTGCTCCCGTTTGGGCGCGCGCTCTTTTTCAGTTGCAGAAGGCGCCTTTTTCGCGGGTGCCGGAATGCTTTTCTTTGCAGGCACAGGCGTTGCCTTTGCTGCCTTACGCGGGGCCGGTTGATCCATCTTTTCCTGCACCGGCTCGCTGTCCTGCTCCGTCTTTGCAGGGAAAGGCTTTGCTTCCGCCGGCGCAGGCTGTATTTTTTCAGAACGCTTCTTCGGCGCTCTTCCGGGTGCAGTTGCGGAGGAAGCAATGGCTTTCGGTTGCTCGGCGGGCATGGAAGGTTCTTCTACAGCCTCGTTCAAAAGCACGGGCGGTTCCACTTCGTCCGGTATTTCCGACTCGTCCTCGTCGCCGTCACCAGCGATACGGCCGAGCACGGTATCGAGGTTCACATTCGCCAGAGACCGGTTCAGGTCCAACTCGGCCGGTAACCCTGAAGTGTCGTCTTCTTCGTCTTCATCGTCCTCGTCCTTATCGCGCGCTTCAGGAAGTTCCTCGTCGTCCAGATCTTTCTCGTCCTCGTCGTCATCATCCCGAGCTGCGCTTTTACGCTTTGCTTTACCCTCGCTCTTTTTGGCACGCGAACGCTTGAGTGAGACCGGGGGCGGCGGCGCAGGCGGCGAGTAGGGCTCGAGAAAAGCCCGCAGCGCTTCATCCGTGTCGAGCTTGCCGTCGATCTGGGCCAGGAATAACTCGTGCAGCAGGGCTTCATAGCCCGGCAACTCCGGCGTGATGCGCAGCTCCAGCATGAGGGCGACCGGAACTTTTTTCGCAGCTTCCGGCCAGATGGTGAACAGGTTCTTGAACTTGGTCTCGACCGCCTGCCCCTTGCGGGTGTGGGCCAGCCAGAGAATCGGCTCGGCCGCATGGGCGTGGAAGAGCTTCCAGGTGGCTGAAGGAGTGGCGGCTTCCCTGCCGGTCAGCAGCTGGGCGAACTGTTTGGCGGCCTCGTCGAGGCCTTCCCATTGGGCGCGAAGCCCCGGGCGGACCATGGTCGCTTTCAATTTCCCGCGCGCCTTTTCGGGCATTTTCGCGGTCATCAACTCGAGGTGCGCCGCGGCGAGGTCGGGCGCGATGCCCTGGATAAGCAGCTGGATGCGGTTCCGATGGAGGTCGTCGAGCGCCGAGGTATCCATGGCTTCGCTCGTCCACTCCGGGAATAGCCTAGCCATCCAGCCTTCCCCTTCAAGCGCCCGCAGCACCGCAGGCGCACTTTCTTCCGTGGCGATCTCCTCAAGCTCATAACCCCGGAGAAAAGACGAAAGGACGTTGAAATTATCTGCTTCCTTTGCATTCTCGTACCGCGTGGCCGTGCGGTCTTCGACCGTCCAGCCCAGGCGTTGGCGAAGCCGCACAAGGCGGACAAGCCGGGCCGGATCTTCAATAAAACCGTAGTTGCTCACCAGCCGAAGCTGCCGCGCTTCAATGTCAGCGACGCCGTTCAAAGGGTCGAGCAACAGGCCATAGGAGCCCTCGTTGAGCGACAAAGCCATGGCGTTGGCAGTGAAGTCGCGGCGGTGAAGGTCGTCGACGATGCCGGCCCACTCGTAGACAGGTTGCCCAGGGCTGGGAAAACGCTCCGAGCGGGTACTTGCAACCTCCACCCGGACTGAACCGGGGAAGAAAAAATGAAGCGTGCGGGAGGGCTCGTGCTTACCCCAGAGCTCGCCGCCCCTTGCACGCAGGACCTCCTCGAGCAGCAGCGCATTGCCTTGCACGGCGAAATCGAGATCGCGCACGGAGGAGCCGGTGGTGAGGTCGCGGATGGCGCCTCCGGCAAGAAAAACGGTCATGCCGGCTTCGCGGGCTGCGTCGCGAACCTGCGCGAGGGCGTTACGTTGCATGGAGGAGAGCCGAGTTTCGAGCAGGTAGGTGTATTCAGGCATGCTGGGAGCGGAAAGGTGCAGGATCCCTGGAAAAACCGGCCTGGCAGGATGGGGAGAATCATCCTGGACAGAAACGAACCCGGTGTTTCTAGGCAAAGTGCGATGGTAGCAGAGAGCGTGCGCGGCGGCTAGGGCTTTCGACCGATCCAGCTACAATCCTTGCATGACTTTGAGCGAACTGGCGGAAGAGCTGGGTGCGGAGTTACGCCAGGGCAGCGGGCAAGGGGACGCCGGCTCGCGTCCGATCACAGGCGTCGCGGGGCTGGAGCACGCGGGGCCGCGCGAAGTAAGCTTTGTCGCCAACCCGCGCTACACAGCCGCAGCCCGGGTGACTCGGGCAGCGGCGGTGCTGGTCGAGCCGGGATTCCCTTCGCTGGACGCGCCGACCTTGCGAGTGCCGAATCCTTATCTGGCGTTTGCGCGGGCAGTCGGGTTGTTTTACCAGGCACCCGGGTATGAGCCCGGCGTGCACCCGACGGCGGTCGTCGACCCGACGGCGCGGCTCGGCGAGGGGGTGCATGTCGGTCCTTATGTGGTTGTCGGTCCGGGGGTCCGGGTGGGCGCGGGGCGCGGACTGCTGGCGCCCGCGGTGCTGTATGCGGGCGTTGAAGCCGGGGCGCGGCTGTGGATGCACGCGCACGCGGTCATACGCGAGGGCTGCCTGTTGGGCGATGACGTAACGCTCGGCAATGGCGCAGTCGTGGGTTCGGACGGCTTTGGTTTCGCCAAGGACGAGCGAGGGGCGTGGGTCAAGATCCCGCAAAGCGGGCGCGTGGTCGTCGGCAACGGGGTGGAGATCCAGGCCAACAGCTGCATCGACCGCGCAAGCGTGGGCGAAACCACCATCGCGGACGGGGCCAAGGTGGACAACCTGGTGCAGGTGGGGCATGGCTCGACCGTAGGCGAGCACACACTTTTGTGCGCCCAAGTGGGGCTTGCCGGCTCAAGCCATGTGGGGCGCCGCGTGATCCTGGCCGGGCAGGTGGGGGTCGCAGGGCACCTTACGATAGGGGATGGGGCGGTCGCGACCGCGCAAACCGGGATTCCGGGCGATGTGGCCCCGAGCGAGATGGTCAGCGGCTATCCGGCTATGCCGAACCGGCAATGGTTGCGAGCCTCCGCGATCTTCGCGCGCTTGCCGGAGATGCTGCGTCGGTTCGGCAAGCTCGAGCGGTCGCAGGCCGATCTCGAAGCCGGTTTGCATCGAAAGTAGAGTGGGAACGCATCTACCCGCTCATGTCCGAGCCAACAGATTCTGAACTGATCGAACTGCTCGCCGTTTCCGATGCCGGGGAGTCTCCGGTACGGGTGCTTCTGCTTGACGACCAGGTCGAGAATCTTTTGCTGCGCGCAACGATCCTGCACAAACACGGATACCAAACCGAGACCGCCTCGACCATCGAAGAAGCGCTCGCGCTGCTGCACGGGATCGACATCGCGGTACTTGACTATCATCTCGGCGCGGGCAAGTTCGGGACCGAAGTGGCGCAAAGGTTGCGGGAAAACCGGCCGGAGGTGCCTATTATCATTCTTTCGGCCACGCTGGAACGTCGCTTCGGCGGCCCCGAAGATATGCACCTGCTCAAAGGCTACAGCTCGGTCGACGACCTGGTCGCGGCGCTGCGGAGCTTCCGCGCCAAGCGCCTGGGCAAGCCGGTGATGGTGGATGCGCGGGACTTTTTTTACTCGCGCATCAACATGGCGATGGGCGATGATGTTGTGCTCGAAGTACTGGATGGCCGGGGCAACTGGCAATATGTGAACGAAACCTGCGCCCGGCTGTTGGAGCGGCCGCGGGACTGGTTCCGGGGCAGGAACATGTTTTACGAGATGCCTGAGCTTGCGCCGGACTGGCGGGAGATCGTTTCCCGAGTCGCGACGACGCGGGAAACCTATATCGATCGTACCTTTCGCGGGCTGATGAACCTGCCGCGCAAGGGCGAGGAGTGGGTGTGGAACGTACTCGCCTTTCCCATGACGCTCCACAACAACGAGAGCGGCGTGGTGCTGACGGCGCGTATTCTGGAGCGCAAGCCCAATTTGTAAGTGCCTGCGCGCGCTGGGCGGGTCACCTCCCTCATGCTTTGCTCCTTTCTGCCGATGTGTGCTGTGAGTGAGGTCGACATGGGCATGCGGCAGTGGTGGCGCCGGTGGCGCACGGCAGGGGCGGTTTGCATGGTGTGCAACAGGGGTGTCGCTGCGGGCGAGTTTACGTGCGGGGACGAGGCTTGCGAGATGATCGCGCTCGGCGGACAGGCGATGCTCGCCGGCGATACAGGGGAGCGTACGCAGGCTGCGCGGCGGGTCCGCTTCCGGCGCACAACGGTTATGCAGGGTGGGGCGAAGATGGCCTGAGCGCAGGCCTTCCCTGCCCCGTTTGCAAGCATCCATACCCATCTGTAGGTTACGGAAGGGAGCGGCCCATGCCATTGGTTCTCGCGTTCAATCCAGGCAGCAACTCGTTGAAGTTCGACATGGTGGAAACTGCCACCAAGCATGCGTGCGCCGGAGACGGGCGCAAGCTGCTGAGCGGGTCGGTGGATAACATCGGCAAGCAAACCAAGCTGGTGCTGGTGCGGGACGGAAAGACCGTTGGGGAGCGACGGGGGGAGTTCAAGGATTTCCGCGAAGCAACGGATGCGGCCCTGGAGGCGCTTGGCTCATTTGAAGATATTGGTGACCCGGATTTAGCCGCGGTGCGCGTTGTGCACGGCGGCAAAGCGTTCGATTCAGCCATGCGTGTGGATGACAGGGTGCGCGAAGAGATTGAAAGACGCGAAAAGCTGGCCCCGCTGCACAACGCGAACTCTCTCGCAATCCTTGATGTATTGCGGGAACGGAAACCGGCACTGCCGGCGGCAGTTGCGTTCGACACGGCTTTTCACCGCACTATGCCCGAGTACGCATGGCGGTACCCCATCGAGCGCGCACTGGCGGACAAGCACGGGGTGCGCCGGTTCGGCTTTCATGGGCTGTCGCACCGGTACATGCTGGAGCGGTATGCACAGCTGGCCGGGCAAAAGCCGGAGGAGGTTTCAGCCGTGACGTTTCACCTTGAAAGCGGTTCTTCCGCCTGCGCGATCGAGCGGGGACGCTCGGTGGACACGTCCATGGGGTTTACACCGCTTGAAGGATTGATGATGGGCACGCGCTCCGGCTCTGTAGACCCGGCGGTTGTGCCCTATCTGGCGCGGGAAGCCGGGATGGACGTGGAGGAAGTGTTGGAAATCCTCGAAAAGAAGTCGGGATTGCTCGGAATTTCGGGCGTTTCGCTGGACACGCGCGAGCTCACGAAGCGCGAAGACGCCCCATCGCGGCTGGCGCTGAAGATGTTCGGGTACCGGGCCCGTTTGTTTGCGGGCGCGTACCTGGCAGCGCTCGGGGAGGCGCAAGCGGTTGTATTCGGCGGCGGTATCGGAGAAAACACGCCGGAGGTGCGCTGGGAGATTTCAGAAGGGCTGCGTGGGTGGGGGTTGGAAGTGGACGCCGGGCTGAACGAAAAAACAGTCGACGGCGATGTTCGGATTAGTGCTGAAGACGCCCGGCTCGGGGCCTGGGTGATCCATGTGGAGGAAGGGATGCAGCTGGCGCTGGAGTGCGCCCGGGCGTGAGAGATAGTGCGATGCCCATGCAATCTGGTATACCGTGGTTGCGAGCATTTCGCTGAGATCTGGTAACGATGTCAGCCCTGCAAAGGAGCACCTTTGGTCCGCTACTTCCGCCCCTCCCCCGCCTTTTCGCAATCGCTTTTCCTCCTTCTTTCAAGCGCCCTCCTCGCCCCTGCCCTTCAGGCCCAGTTGTTTGAGTCTCAGCACCCGCTGGCGGGGCAAACGCAACTGACTGCAGACCAGAAAGCCAAAATCGCAGAGCTGAATTCACTCGACACATTGCCGGACGGGCCCTGGCGGTTCCATGCGGGCGACATAGCGCATGGCGAGTCGCTTTCGCTCGACGACTCGAGCTGGCCGGAGGTGCGGGCCAAGTCGACGGCGGGCAAGGAAGCGCAATGGTACCGGCGGACGATCGAGATTCCGAAGACTCTGCACGGCTACGACCTGACCGGTACGGACGTAGGCTTCCGGTTCCGGGCTTACGCGAACGGGCCCATGCCGGAGATCCTTTATTTCAACGGCCGGCGGGTTGCGCTGGGCGATGACCTCGAAGAGGTGGACCTGTTCCACAATGCCAAGCCGGGCGACAAGGTACTGGTCGCGGTCAAGCTTTTGCCGACCATCGACATCAAGAAGTTCAACCACGTTGAGATGAAGATCACTTTCTCGCCGAGCCGCCCCAACCCGGAAACGCTGGCCGATGAGCTGCAAACCGCGGCGTACCTGATCCCTTCGCTCGCGCCGGGCTCGACCGCGGATCAAAAGACTTTGTCCGATGCGATTGCGAAAGTAAACTCGAGCGCGCTGACAGCCGGCAATCAGGAGGCGTTCGATGCCTCGTTGAAGCAAGCGACGGCGACGCTCGCGGCGCTCAAGCCGGAGCTGCGGAAAGCGGACTTCCACGTCACCGGCAACTCGCACATCGACGCAGCCTGGCTGTGGCCCTGGACCGAGACCGTAGAAGCGGTACGCCGGACCTTTGGCACCGCCGCGCAGCTGATGAGCGAGTACCCGAGCTACACCTACACGCAGTCGGCGGCGGTGTACAACCAGTGGCTCGCCGACAAGTACCCGGAACTGAACGGGCAGATTAAAAAGCGGATCGGCGAGGGCCGGTGGGAGATTGTGGGCGGCATGTGGCTGGAGCCGGACCTGAATATGCCAGACGGCGAGTCGCTGGTGCGGCAGCTGTTGGTGGGGCAGGCAACGTTCGGAAAGTTATACGGCAAGACGGCGCGGATCGGCTGGAACCCGGACTCCTTCGGCTACACCTGGCAGCTGCCGCAGGTGTATAAACGCTCGGGGCTGGACTACTTCGTGACACAGAAGATGACCTGGAACGATACCAACCAGCTGCCGCTCAAGCTGTTCTGGTGGGAGTCGCCGGACGGCAGCAAGGTGATGTCGTACTTTCCGCACGACTATGCGAATGACAACCTGGACGTGACGCGGCTGGGCAAGGACCTGGCGATCGCGCGCGACCGCGCGCCGGGCATGATGGAGATCATGGATTTGTACGGGGTGGGCGACCATGGCGGCGGGCCCACGCGCGGGATGCTCGACCAGGGCGAGGACTGGATGAAGCCGGACAAGATCGTGCCGGCGGAGCAGTTCGGCACGGCGCAGGCGTTCTTCGACAAGGTGGGGCCGGAAGTCGCCCCGGACTCGCCGACCTGGAACTATGTTTCGCTGGCGAAAGGCGACAAGCTGCCCGAGCCAGCTCCAGGGCAGATTAGCATCCCGACCTGGAAGGATGAGTTGTATTTCGAGTACCACCGTGGCGTTTTCACCACACAGGCCGACCACAAGCGCAATATGCGCGACAGCGAGGAGTGGGTGCTGAACGCGGAGAAATATGCCTCGCTGGCCTGGCTCGACGGGCGCGACTACCCGGCGCAACAGATCACGGACGCCTGGAAGCTGGTGCTGTTCAACCAGTTCCACGACCTGGCAGCGGGCTCGGGCATCGGGGTGATCTACAAGGACGCGCAAAAGGACTACGACCAGGTCCACTGGTCGACGGATCAGATCAAACAGCGCTCGCTCGCAACGGTCGCGGCGCGGGTGGATACGAAGGTGAAGGAAGGCGTGCCGGTGCTGGTCGTCAATCCCTTGGCCTGGCAGCGCAACGGACTGGCGGAGGTGCAGGTCCAGATGCCCTCGGGCGGCGCGGATGCGGTGTCCGTGCTCGACGAGAAGAATCGCGTGGTGCCGTCGCAGGTGCTTTCGCACGATGGTGCAACGAACTCCTTCAACGTACTCGTGCGGGCCGAGGGCGTGCCTTCCATGGGCTACCGGATGCTGCATGTGGTCGCGGGCACCAAAAAGTTCGAGTCGGACCTGAAGTCGACCGGCACGACGATGGAGAACGCGAACCTGCGCGTGACGGTGGACCCGCAAACGGGGTGCATCACCTCCTTGTTCGACAAGAAAAGCAGCTTCGAAACGCTTAAGCCAGGCGGCTGCGGGAATGAGCTGCAGGCTTTTAAGGACACGCCGAAGGACTACGACGCGTGGAATATCGACCCGGGCACCTACGACGTCGCGCCGACCCTTCTGCATCAGGTGGACGAGGTCAAAATGGTCGAGCAAGGGCCGCTGCGGTCCGTCATTCGCGTAAGCCGCCATTGGCAAAGCTCGAAGTTCGTGCAGGACATCGCGCTCTATACGGGCTCGGACCAGGTCGAGGTTGCGAACGACATCGACTGGCATGAAACGCACATCCTGCTGAAGGCGGCATTCCCGCTTGCCGCAACCAGCCCGATGGCGACCTATGAGATCCCTTACGGGTCCATCGACCGGCCGACCACGCGGAACAACAGCTTTGAAAAGGCCAAGTTCGAAGTGCCGGCCATGCGATGGGCGGATGAAGGCGACGGGCAGCACGGCTTCTCGCTGATCAACAACTCGAAGTACGGCTATGACGGCGTGGGCGACATGTTGAGGCTGACCTTGCTTCGTTCGCCCACCTGGCCCGACCCGGATGCAGACCGCGAGCACCACCACTTCACGTATGCACTCTACCCGCACGCGGGCTCCTGGAAAGACGCGGGCACCGTCGAGCATGGCTACAACTACAACTACAAGCTGGCGGCAATGCAGGTGGAGTCGCATACGGGCGAAATGCAACCCGAGCACTCGTTCTTCGGAGTGGACGCGAAAAACGTGGTTGTCACGGCGGTGAAAAAAGCCGAGGACGGCAACGGGTTAATCGTCCGATTTTACGAGTTCGCCGGCAAGGGCGGCAATGTAACGATCAACGTCCCGAAAGGAGCGACAAGCGCTTCAGTGACGAACCTGATGGAAAAGCCGGAAGGCGGCACCCTGCCTATTACAGAAGACAAGGTAACCGTGCCGGTGACCCCGTACATGATCCAAACGGTGCGGGTGGACTACCAGCCCTTGTCGGTCGCGGCAAAATAGCGGAGAGGAGCGCAGAGCAATGCTAGGCAGGCATACCGGCTTGGCTCAATGCCTGCTCTCCTTGCCGGGCCTGCCAAGGCACACGCCAGACAAGAAAGGCGAGCAGGCAGCCGGCAAAGCATGGTACGAGGAGACCTATCCTCAACGAGCCGGCAGCGCCCGAAAGCATGCCCGTGAGCCAGGGAAGGAGGGCTGCGCCAAGGCCGGCTGACAGAAAGACCCGGTTCCCGCGATAGCGGGCAAGCGTGGCAGCCAGCAGCAGGGGGTAGAGTGGCCCCAGGGCAAAACCGAGAACAAAGGCAAGCGTGAGAAGCATGGCCGGCGCCGACCCGGTGCTGAAAAACAGGAGCGCCACGGCGAGGATAGCGCCGTAGACGCGCAACAAGGTCGCGGGTTCAATGCGGCCAATGCGCGGCAGCGAATGAAGCGCACGACTCAGGAGCAGCCCTGCCCAGAACGCGGTCGCAGCCGTGACTGCCCCGCGCACGGTTCCGTCGGTGCGCTTGAGATAGGTCGTCAGCCAAGCGCCCAGCGAGGCTTCCACGCCGACGATCAGTCCGGAAACGGCACAGAAAAGATGGGGCACGGAGGGCAGTGTAGAGGGAAACGTCATCTCCGCCTGGGCGCGGGCGGGCGCGCGTTCTGTATACAGCACCCACGCCCCCGCGAATGCGAACAGCAGTCCGGTAAAGAGAAACAGATACCCGGGTCTGGAGGTCCGGAGGGCGTGCGTGGCGTAAGCCGGGCAGCAAAGCGCACCGAGCGCCCACAGCAGGTTGAGCCGATTGAGCTCCTGCGGCCGCCGCGCCCCGGCTCGCCGCGCCCGCAGCAGGCTGAGGGAGGTCATCGTGATCCCGAGCCCCAGCCCGTAGCACAAGGTAAGCGGGTAGATGACAAAACCCCGCGCGTGCGCAAGCGCCAAGGATGCCGCCGCTGTAAGCCCAATGCCGCGCTGGACGGAGCGGGCGTAGTCGCCGCGGCTCAGCAGCGCGCCGAGCGCGGCTCCCAACCATGCTAGGAAAAAAAGTGAACCCGCATCCCGGTCGCTCAGGCGCCAGTGGACCAGCAAAGCAGGCAGGGCAGCGCCCAGGAGTGGCGTCGCGATGCCTGTGAGCGTGAACACCGCCGAAAGCACAACAGCCGAAACACGGGACCGATTGCGGGGAGCCGTACGCGCCATCGTACCCATTCTCCGCCTATTTTCATGTGCAGCAGCGTCGAAATCAGCGCAAAGGGTACCAATTTGAGAGTAGCGGCAGGCTCACCCCTGCTTCCAGGACTCCTGCTCCAGAAGTTTCCGCTCTAGATTTGAGGGGTCTGCAAGTGGGAATCAGGCCCCGGCGCGCGGACGCATGGGCCGCGCCCTGCTTGTAGACTCGCGCGGGATCAGGCTGGGCTCGATGAGGGTGAGAGCCGGCGTTTCCTCGCCGCCCAGTTTCCTGAGCAGCAGGGCCGCCGCAATGGCGCCCATCTCCTGCAGTGGTTGGAGGACGGTTGTAATGCTCGGGACATGGTAGGAAGCAGACTGGATGTCGTCGTAGCCGACCACGGAAACATCCTCCGGGACGCGCAGGCCGCCGTCGTGCAGCGCGCGAATGACGCCCATTGCGGACACGTCGTTGAAGCACACCACCGCCGTGAAGGCGTGGCGCTCCCCGATGATGCGCCGAATGCCTGGGTAGCCGATCTCCGGGGAGTGCGAGTCCTGCTCGAGCCGAATGGTAAGTTCCTCGCGCACGGGCAGATCGAGGGCGCGCGCGGCTTCCATGGTAGCCTCCCAGCGCAGCTCCGTGTCGGCGCTAAAGGGCTGGCCGCGCATGTATACGATTTCTCGGTGACCCAGCTGCTTCAGATGTTCGAGCGTAAGCTGCGCGCCAAGTTTGCTGTCAACGGCAACGTTTGCAACGCCGGGCAGCTCCGTATGACCGGCCACCAGCACCGTCGGCATGGAGCTTTCAAGCTCGAGCCGTGTGTCGATGGCGAGAATGCCCTCGACCCCTCGCGCGCCCAGCACCTCAGGATAGGCGAGCAGCAGCTCCGGTCGGTGCCGGTGGTGGACTGTGAAGTAATAGTAGCCTTGCTCCATCAGGTACTCGCCGGCCCCGCTGATGACCTGGGAGTGGTAGCCCTCGCCGAGCTCCGGCAGAAGAATGCCGACAGTCTTGATGCGCTGGCCCTGGAGCTTGCGCGCGATCATGCTGGGCTGGTAGTTGAATTTGCGCGCCGCGGCCCGCACGCGCTCCCGCGTGGCCGCAGGGATGGAACGGCCGGGGGAGTTGTTGAGCACGAACGAAATGGTGGATGGGCTCAGGTTCAGGTACTCGGCGAGGAGCTTGAGGCTAGGTCGCTGGGCTAGAAGGGGCTTCGGGTTATCGGAAGGCGGGTGACTCATGAGTGCGTACGCGGTCCTCGCCGTGGTCGGACGGGACCGTGCGCTCGCTGGGGGAAGGGAGAAGGAGGTCAAACCACGAAAACGAACAATATGCTGTAAACATTACACCAGCCGCCGTTTTTACGTGAAAGCTTACCCGCATTGCTGCGCAATACCTGAAAAGCGGGGGGCCCCTGGATATAGGAGGCGCCGCGCTGGTATGGGCTGCTTTGCTTGTGCCGCTTTACTGCACTTCAATGCCGTTCACCAAAGGCTGATTCGCTGTGCCGTTGGTGAAGCTGATCACAACCTGCCCGCCGGTCGCTGTGGTCGTGAAAGATTGAACAACCGCTTTCAAGTTGCTTCCGGCCACGGCCACCACGTCGAAGTTCGTCAGTACCTGCTTGCCATTGATGCTGACATTAAAGACGCGCTGCCCTGCCTGGCTCCAGTAAAGCTCAGCGAAGTGGAGCTTTACCGTGTGTGTGCTGCCCGCGGCAAAGCCGGTAAGGGTATAGCTGAACGTGCCTTCCCGCTCGCTCTGGTAAACCGCCGCCGGAGCCGCGCCCGACACGCCGGCCGTAGAAACGGTCGCGCCTGTCGAATAGGTGCCGCCGCCGGAGAAGCTGCGATCGGCTACAAAGCTGCCCACCGCGCCGCCGCCTGCGTCGATGGCAACCGTGCTGCTCGTTACGGGCGGTGTCCCCGGCGTGCAAGCTCCGTTGCCTACGTAGTCATGCACGGGGTTCAGGATGTAGGGATTGCTGTTGAGGCTTGCGGTTGTGCCTACGCCGTTGATGGTGTGGGTGATTTGGCCGCTGCCGTTCAGGAAGACCGATCCCAGGTCGTGGAACGCGATTCCCGTGACATTCGGAGCCGCGATCGCATTGTCCTCAATGATGTTCAAACCCTGGTTGAAATACGAATACACGCCCAGGCCATAGGCCAGGTGGGTGCAAACGCTACTGGAAACAACGTAAGACGGGTAGCCGTTCGCGCTGCCATCCTGCCATGCTCCCTGGCTCGGCACGTCATAGGGCAGCTCGCTCTGGTAGAAAATCGTTTCGCCGCCGTTGCCGTTCCACAGCGTTTGTTCCTTTTCGTAGTGCTCCACGGCCAGGCCCAGCGCCATAACGTTGTTGCCGTTGACGACAACGCCGTGGTCGCCCGGGTTTACGGTCCACCCGGTCGGGGTAGCGCCGTGGTCCGCGCGCCATGCCCAGATGTTATCCAGAATGACGTTGCTGCTGTCGACCTGCAAGCTGGTCGTTGCGCTGCCTGTGGTCGCGCCGCCGATGCGGAAGAATACATCGTTGAGCGAGGTTGGATTGCTCGCGTGGCTTGCGTTCGCTCCGCCTGGGTTGCCGACCTCAAGCAGCACCGGCGAGGTTTGCGGGCCGGCGTCGATCAGCAGTCCGGCAACCTGCACTCCGTCCACGTCCGCTACATTCAGGACGGCCGTTCCGCTCGTCGGCACCAGGGTCGCGAAACCCAGGCCAAGGACGACCGTGTTCGCGTTGGTGACGTTGATCGGTTTATTCAGCTGGTACACGCCTGGTGTCAGGATCAGGCTCTTGCCTCCGGCCAGCGCTGCATTGATCTGGTCGGCGGTATTGGAAGGCTGCGCGATGAAGAAATTGTTGATGGAAACCGAGGAACCGGGCCCGTTGCCGCCCCCCGCCCAGGTCGTTCCACGCGAGTTGGTCTTTACACCCGGCACGAACACATTGAAGTTTCCGCTGCCGTCCACGTAGAGAAAGGGTTTTTCGCGACTGACCGGAGTGGTTTGAAGGGTGGTGTACGGATTGATGCCCTGGTTAGGAGCCGTCGGAAAGGACTGAGCCGGGGCGTTGACTACGCCCGAAAAAACCATGTTCCACACCGCGCTTTGCCAGCTGCCGATGGTGCTGTCCCGCGTATACCACTGCTGCTGCGAGCAGGAATTCACATAACCGGAGATCGCGGAATCGCTGGTAAACCCACCGCTTGCATAGCCGCAGCTGGTATTGGCGAGTTTCAGGTTCCCGTTAATGTCCATCCGGCGAAAGTCGGCGCCCTGCGAAACGGCCCATTGCAGCTCGCTTGGGCTGCCGGCGTTGGTCGCAGTGGCCGCGACGTTGATCCGCATGTTTTCTTCCGAGCGCCAAAAGTTCGTCGTCACGTTGCCGTTGGAATCGGTCCGGTTCGCCGTCAGCGAGCCATTGATCACTACACTGTCAGGAGCAAGGCCAAGCCCCTTGATGTCCTCGTAAAAGCCGACCTGCGTGTCCACTTTGTACGTGCCCGGCTTGAACAGCACCGTATAGCGATTCGCGCTGAACTGCCCTTCATTGCTGAGCGAGTCGAGCTTGGATTGAATGGTCGCCGCAGGTGTGCTCGGGTCGTAGATGAAGACGTTCGGGCCGAAGTTGGGAGCTGTTTGGGCGAGAGCCGCCGTGGCGCTCGCGAGCAGGACGGCGAGGGGCAGGCCAGGCGATGCTGCCTTGGCAAGGGAGGAGTGGATCGAGCTCTGTTTCACCGGATAACCTCTAGACAAGCGTTTGATTACTGCGAACCGGAATATAGGCCCGGCTCGGAAGGGTTGTCAAACGGTTCCGCCGCCTTTTCTCCATCCGGTGCAGATGCTTCCCGTAAATTGATGGGGCGTTCAACTTTTGGAACAGCAGAGGCGTTTCTTTTCACAAGCAGGGTCGCAATTCCGGCTTCCCGGCGTAGCCCGCTCAGTATGGGGCAGGGCGGTTACCCGTGTGTGACAACGCCAAAAGTCGATCTACCGCTCAGGCTGACGATTTTCAACGACGAAGCGTGCGATCGCGGCCACTTCGTCATCGGGGAGGTACTCATGCCCCGGCATGTCCGTGCCGGGCAGCCCGAACTTGATCACGCGCTCGGCCCATAGCAGCCGGTCAGCCTCGGCGGGCATGTCCAGCCAGGGTTCGGTGAAAAGCAGCGGCGGCATGCGGCGGAAGTTGCCGGCGCCGGCCTTTCGGGCCTTCCCTCCCAGTGCGTGGCAGGTAGCGCAGAACTGCCCGAAAAACACTTTCCCGTCTGCGTCCGATGCCCTGCTTTGTTCCCTGCTCTGTTCCCTGTTCTGGGCCGGGTGCCACGCGGCGACGGTTGCCCGGAGGTGCTCCGCGCTGCCCGGGCTTTGGAGGCTTTCTACGTATGCCAGCAGCGCCTCGCCACGGTCCGTATCTCCTTCCACGAACAAAGCCCGGTAGCTCGGCATGATGGAACCGGGACTCACGATCCGCGGGTCGAGGAAGTGCAGCCGCAGCCAAAGCGGCGAACGCCGGGCGCCCACTTCGCTTAGGTCCGGCCCTTGCCGCCGGTTTCCGATCAACGGCGGCTGCTGCCTTCGAATGGCATCGAGACTGGATGCCGGACCCCACAAGAGCACGTCGCCCGTGTGCGGCCGCACATACTGCGAGTGGCAATGAATACACCCTTCGGCGATGTACACCTGTCGTCCGCGCGCGATCGGCGATGCGGGCGAGCGCGGCTTATCCGTCACACGCCACAGCAGGAATGAGGCCAGCAGGACACCGGCAACCGCGGAGGCTTCGCGCCACCGCGCACGCCTGAAGCGCCAGACGAGCGGAAAAATCAATAGAACACCGGCTGCCGCGATGAACAACGACGGCACCCGGTGCAGGTTTTGCGCCATGCCGATGCCAAGCGCCGAGCCGAGCCAGCCTGCGATTGCGTAGATAAGCCCTGCTTGCCGGGTGCGCTCAGCAGGCGTGACCGCCTGCAGGAGGAAGGATGGATAGGCTACCAGCGCGGCCGAGTACAAGGACACACCAACGGGATAAAACAAGGAGCCAAGCGGAAAGCGGCCGGCGTCGAGCAGCAGGCACGCCGTAGCCAGGCATGCGAAGGCAAGCAGGAGCACGGGCGCGAGACCACGCTTGCGCAGCAGGAAGACGCTCCCGAGCGCTGCGAGCAGGTGCAGCACACCGTTGCGCCAAAGGTGTGCCGCGCCTTCCCAGGTGCCGCTCTTGAGCGCGGGGGAGTTTTGAATGATGAAAAAGGCAGCGGAGTCAAACCAGACCAGCGCGGTAAACCAGACCAGCAGCAACGCGAAAGGCAGCTGTTCCTCGAGCGACTGCTGATCCCTGAGCGGCTGCAAGAAGTCCTTTGCAGGCGCATCCGCGCTTGCTTCGCCCCCGGCTGCGATGCCGGCGCAGCAAACCAGCGCTGCCATTACGCCGATGCGGCCCGGGCTCGCTGTAAAAAGCGGAGGGAAATTGCAGACGAGGTAGCCGAGGCCGGTCCCCAGGCCCACGCGCAGGAGCGGCTCACCCGTCCCCGTCCACACGCGCAGGTTTGCGACCAGGGTGACGGTCAGCATCCCGAGCGAAATCCCGATAAGCAGCGCCAAGGCTCCAGCGCCCACAACCGGGAGCTGCAGCCCGGAGAGCAGGGCGGCGAGTGCGCAGCCGGCCAAGGCCCAGCGCAGCAGTCGCGAAGGATGCGGGAGCACGGCCCAGCGAACCGCGAGCAGACTGCTTGTCACCCCACCCAGGGCCATCGCGCCCATGACCTGCTTCAAGTGCTCGTCCGCGATCCCGAGTTCCGCGAGCCGCTTGAGAAAGCCGAACTGGGCAAAGATCAGGAAGTAGATGTAGGTGGCCGCAACCAGCACCACGGCCCGCCAGCCGGCAAGGGGAGTTTGCCGGTCAACGTGCATCTGGAGTCACGTCCTGAGTCACATCCGGGCTCACATTTGGGAGCCACCCAAGTCGCAAGCCTGTCCACTGCACAGCCGCCAGAGCGCCATCCGTAAGGGCCACACCGAGCCATGCGCCTTCCATCCGGCCCGCGGCCACCTCGGCGAGCAGGAAAACGGCGACGAAGCTACGGATCAGCGCTGTTGCGAACCATTGCCCTATCCAGCGCGTTCGCTCCCGAGGCCAAAGGAGCGGCATGGCCGGATACGAAAGCCCGACCCCCAGCACGAAAACGCCCACAAACGAAGCAAAAACCACTGGCTGAGGCAGGACGGCGATCCCCATCACATGCAGCGTCCACACAGGCGCAATAAGGAGGAGCGCGCCTGCTCCCGCATCGCCCAAGCCCGCCAGCCACTGGTACACCGTGATGGTTTGCGGCTTCATGGCAGGGCTATCGCTTCCTCAGCCAGATGTGCCCGAACCCGCCCGAGCAGGCGCAGAAACCAGTTTGCCGAGGCGAGCATCATGCCGGTCCCCAGCAGCAGACGTGTCGTATACAGGCCGGTGCGCAATGGTCCGGGAGTCATGGTGAAGCCGGGGTGCACACCCTCAATCGAGCCCGCGTACAGCATGACCGCCACATACAAAACCGCGCAGAGCTGCCAGGTGACGAAGGCCCAGCGGGAGGCAAGCGCATCCGCATCCCGGCCCAGCAGCACGGCCAGCAGCAGCAGGAGCAGGTTGGTGGTGAACCCAGCCATGGCCAGCAGCGAGTGGGCCACCAAGCCATCCGTGAATTTGAACCGGTCCAGCACGCCGGGCAGAAACAGGCACCAGCCGGTCGGCACCAGCGCCGCCCACCACGCAAAAGCGGCCCACCGCCAGGCGCGAGTCTCGGGCGACCACCGGAAGGTGCTGTAGTAGGCCGGCACGAGCGGAACCCACAGGAGCAGGCTCCCGAGGCTGATCCACTGCGTGGGCCTGTGGTGGCTCACGTCCGCCCGGCCCAGCCCGAGGCAGAGCAGGGTTTCAGTCGCGAACACGCACCAAGCTGCGGTGAGCCGGTGGGCGCTTTTGGGGGCTCGCTCGGCAAGGCCGTAAGGGAGGACGAACAGAATCAGCACAATGACCAATACCGATTCCAGCTGGCTCGCTCCCGTAGGGCCGCCGCTGTCGGGGTTCACGGGAGGGTAGATGGATGGGTCGGCGGCCATGTAGATCGCGATGGGGACGAGCGCGAGCACGAGGAGGCCGGCCGCTTTGGTCAGCAGAACGGCCCGGGGCTCCTGCCGTCGAGTTCGGGCGAAGGACCAAAGGAGAACACCCCACAGATATGCGATGACCGCCGGGAAAAAAACCCGAGCAAAGCCTGTCCAATCGAGAAACAGCTTGCCGCTTGCGCCGCCGCCGAGCCAGGACCACGCACCCACCCCGAGCGCAAGCGACCACAGCGCAAGCCCTGCCCGCGCCCAGGGCGCCTGTGCCGGCCCCTCGGCCCGGTACAGACGCAGCAGCCATGCCACCAGGGGCAGGCTCAGCCAACCATACAGCTGCAGATTCAGGTGGACCGGCATCCAGCGGCCGTAGCTCCAGGGGGCAAGCAGCCCGCCCAGCGAAGGAAACAGCAACAGCGCCGCCAGCCATACGCCAATCAGGTTCGCGACCAGGAGCCAGCCCAGGGCATGGAGGGCTGCCAGCACAGATGGAGGCGCACCTGCCGCTACGCGCTCCGGCCTCCTCGCGACAGATTCTGCCGGCAGAACGGGAGTTTGCAGGAGCAGGCTCACCGGGCGGTCTCCCCGATCCTGCCGTCATGCATGTCGACGAGCCGGTCGCAGCGGGCCGCCATGGCTCGGTCGTGCGTCGCCATGACCAGCGTTGTGCCTTCGGCATGGACCAGCTCGAGCAGCAGGCTGAAGATCTGTTCGCTTGTTCGCTCGTCGAGCGAGCCGGTCGGCTCGTCGGCAAGCAGGATTTTGGGCCGGTTCATCAGCGCACGACACAGCGCGGTCCGCTGCCGCTCGCCACCTGAAAGCTTCTGGATCTTTTGCCCGAGCCGGTGTTCGAGGCCAGTGCGCCGGGCCAGCTCGGCGAGTCGGGCTTGTGCCGCTGCGCGCGGCGTCCCGGCGGCGACGGCCGGCAGTAGGCAGTTCTCCTCGAGCGTGAGGCCGGGAACAAGGTTGTGTAACTGGAAAACAAACCCTACCTGTTGCCGCAGCAGCGTCACGGTGCTCGATTTTGGTCCCAGCTCCCGTCCATTCACCGCGATGCTGCCTCGCGTCGCGAAATCAAGGCCGCCCAGCAGGTGCAACAGAGTGCTCTTGCCGCAGCCGGATGGACCGCACAATGCGACTGCATGTCCACTTGGAATCTGGAGATCGACCCCATTCAGCACCGGGATGGTTCCGTTCTCATAGCTTTTCCAAACGGCGGTGGCTTCTACGGCCAAAAACTTACTCAAAACGAAGCGCCTCCACCGCGCGCACTCGCATGGCGTAAGCCGCCGGGTACAAAGCCCCAGCCAACCCCGTGCAGCAGGCCAGGAGCAGCACTGCGACGACCACCCACGGCTCCAGGTCCGCGTTGACATACCCATGGAGCGCCGGGATCAGCTTAAGGGTATAGATCGCCGCGATGCCCAGCACGATCCCGACGAGCGCGCCCGCGAGCGAAATTATGCCGGACTCGCCGAAGATGATGCCGGCAACCTGGGCATTGGAGAAGCCATTGACCCGCAGAATCGCGATCTCGCGGATGCGCGTGAACACCGACATGATCATGGTGTTTGCCACGCCGAGCCCGCCCAGCAGCAGCCCGCAACAGCCTACGGCCCAGGCCGTCGCTTTCAGGATCCGGAACTGCGAGTACGACCGGTCGAACTCCGTATTTTCAAGCGCGATCAGGTTTGGATACTGCTCCTTGACGCGTTGTTTGAAAGCGGCAAGCTCCTCCTTGTTTCGCAACTTTACCGTCACCACCGAGGACGTGCCCTGCTTGTGAAAAAAGTCCTGCGCTTCCCCCAGCGGCATAAAGACTCCCCCGTCCTCGAAACCGTTGCTTGTGCGGAGGATCGCGATGACTTCGAAAATGCCGTGCCCGACGGCGATGCGGCTGCCCACACGTGCATGGAGGAACTCCGCCGCGCGCTCGCCCAGCACCACCTGATTGGCCGCGCGCCCAAAGGCTGTCCGGTCGCCCGCAAGCCAGGCCGCTTTGGTCAAGCGGCTGTCGTCCGGGGTGACTCCGAAGCAGGTGATGATCGGGTGGTCGAGGCTCGAAACGACGCCGAACAGCACGGGGTTCGCATGCGCCACCGCGCTCCAGCCGCGGATGCGCGCCACCGCCGCATCCGGCACGCTTGAAAAGAACAGGTCCGACACATTGCGCTCGAACACGACCAGCTCGCTGTCCGCCGAAAGCAGCCCCGCGAACATGCCGACCGCGCCCTGCAGGATCGTGACCACGGTCAGCATCGCGGCCACGCTGAACGCGATGCCGGCGATGCTGACGCCGGTGCGCACACGGTGGCGGCCGAGGTTGGTCAGGATCAATCGAAGAAAGATCATCGTCGCGCTCACCCGATCTCCCGTGCAATCGCGCGGTATTCGCGCGCAAACCGCTCCCGCACTGCTTCCAAAAAGAACAGGGAAGCCTCGCGCTGCTGGAGACGATGGACGATTCGATCACTCAAACGCAGCAGCCTGCGCAGCCGCTCAAAGGCTTCCGCGGCTCCCACGGCCAGCGCGAGATTGGGCCGGTTCAACACGGTGTCGCGACCGGTCGACTTGTCTGTCGCACCCACGTCGCGCAGCACGTCCTTCAGGTCGTCCACGGTCTGGTAAGCCAGTCCCCATGCCAGCGCCAGCCGGTCCAGCAGCCGCAGCGTCTGCTCATTCGCCTCGCCCAGCATGGCCGGAAGAACCAGGGACAAGCGTATGAGCGAAACCGTTTTGCCGACCGCTACCTTTTGCGGGTTCCGCTCCTCGCTCGGCAGCTGTTTGTAGTGGATGTCCTCGCTTTGCCCGTTCAGCAGCCCGCCCAACCCCAGGTATCGTTCCACATACGCCAAGGTTTGCACCCGGCGTGCACTGTCCGCGTCTGCCACGGCCTGCCACAGCAGCGCATACGCGCGGTTGATCAACCCCAAGGCCGCCAGAATCGCCGTACCTTCTCCGTAGGTGCGGTGGAGGCACGGCGCGCCTCGACGCACGGCTGCGTCGTCCATGCATGGCAGGTCGTCAAAAAGCAGCGACGCGGTATGGAAGTATTCGAGCGCGGTTGCAAGCGACACGGCGCGCTCTTCCTCCAGCCGAAACGAGCGCGCCGTATGGAAAACAAGCTCCGCCCGCACCAGGGTTCCCCTGCGGTCCAGCGTTTCCGCAAGCGCCCGGGCCAGGTGGTTTTCCGTTTCCGCCGAAACCGGCAGGCTTCGGTTGAAAGCGGTGCCCAGCCGTTCCTGCAAGGTTTGCTGCGCTGTCACTGAGGGCATCTCGGTTTCCTTCGCGCTTCTCCTTGCGAAACGGCTTTGTTGTGAGCAGGCGACCCGCATCAAGCTTTCTCCTTGGCAATCCCGCCGACAGGCGGTTTTTGAATCGCTTTCCGGCTCAGCTCCGTGCTTATGAAGCCGGACCGGGACCGGCGATGGACGCCGGGGCAAGTATCCCAAGCGAAATGCGGCGGCCGGCGCTCAGCTTTCAGCTCCACTGCCTATTTTTTCGCTCTTTTCACTCAAGGAGCCGAACAGATCCAGATCGATCTTTACCTCCTTGCCTACGTGCAGAAGGAAATTACTCGGGTCCTTCAAGCCCCACTGCACGTAGGGCACTGTAAACGTGCCCGTCGCTTTGCACTCTGTCCCGTCGATATGGACCTGCATCGGGACCGTAATCGCATGCGGCGTCCCCAGCAGCGTGAACGTTCCATCGACGACAATCGTTGAATCGCCCGCGGCATGGATCATGCCCGTGTGCCGCTTCGGGGCGAAGGTCACCATACTGTACGTGGGGGCTTGCAGCTCGTCCTTGGTCATCTTCTTATCGCGCGAGCCGTTGCCGCTGTTCCCGCTCGCCGCGTCTACCATGACCATGCCGCTCATCGGCCCTTCATCCCGACCGAACAGGATGCTCCCCTGCCGTACTTTGAAAGTCCCGTGCACTGCATGGAGCACATCTCCAAGCTCGAAGTGGACTTCGGAGGTTGCGGGCGTCAGGGTCAGCATTTGGGTCAACGTTTGCCGTTGCGCCATCATGGTGACAGATACCAAAGGGCAGCCGACAGCTGCCAAAACCAGAACGCGAGCAATCACGAATACCTCTCACCTTACACTTAAAGTCTTAATACATTAAGAGGCATCTGTCAATCTGTTCCGAATGAAATGGAGAGGACTACCGGCTAGCCTCCAGCATCTGCTCCGCGTGTCGTCGGCTTGTTTCCGTCACCGTCGCTCCGGAGATCATCCGCGCCAGCTCTTCTGTCCGGTCTCCCGCACCCAACAGCCGCACGCTCGTCGCCGTCCGGGCTTGCTTTTCGCGTTTTTCAATCAGGAAATGCTGGTCGGCGAAAGCGGCGATTTGCGGCAGGTGTGTAACGCACAGCACCTGCTGCGTGCGCGAAAGCGCCTTGAGTTTTTGCCCCACCGCTTCCGCAGCACGGCCGCCGATGCCGATGTCGATCTCGTCGAATACCAAAGTCCGAGGGGCCTGCGTTTTTCGCCGTCCACGAGCCTGCGCCCCTTCTTCCACGCTCACCTTGAGCGCCAGCAGAACGCGCGACATTTCACCTCCCGAGGCAACCTCGTCGAGCAGCTTCATCGGCTCGCCCGCGTTGGTTGCAATCCGGCACTCGACCGCGTCCCAGCCTTGCGCAGCCCAGCCTGCCTGTTCTTCTCGCGTGAGTACGCTTACCTCAAACCGCACCCGCATCGCCAAATCATTGATCTGCCGCTCGGCCAGCGTACCAAGCTTCAAAGCGGCCTCAATACGCGAAGCTGAGAGCACCGCGGCCGCTGCCTTGTAGGCGACCTCGGCCGTGGCCAGCTCCGCCCGCAGCGCGCGCACGATCTCATCCCGGTTCTCGATCTCCGCGATCTTGCCTGCGACCTGTTCCCCGTACGCGATGACCTCCGCGAGCGTCGCGCCGTACTTGCGCTTGAGCCGGTCGAGCGCCGCCAGGCGATCCTCGATCTCCTCCAGCCGGTCGGGCGAGCTTTGGATCGACTCCGCGTAGTCCCGCACCGTCGCCGATACATCCCCCACCGCCGCACGCGCCTCCATCAACTGCGATACCTGCTCAACGAAGCGGGCGTCGTAGCGTGCCAGCTCTTCTACTTGGCGAAGCGCACCGGCCAGGGCCGCTTCCGCCGAAGCCGAGCCCTCGTACAACAGGTCATGCGCGCTCAAGGAGGCAGCCATCAGCTTTTCCGAGTTCGCGAGCACCCGGCGTTCCCCTTCAAGCTGCGTGTCCTCGTCCAGCACCGGCGCGACGGACGCAATCTCTTTATGCTGAAAACTCCACAGGTCGAGCGCCCGCAGGCGGTCCTGCTCCTCCTGTTCCAAAGCCTTGAGCCTCGCCTGCACCGCCCGCCACTGCCGGTACGCAGTCGCTACCGCTTCGGTCGACAGCCCGGCGAAACGGTCCAGCAGCCCCCGCTGCTGTGCCTCGTCAAAATCGCCGCCGGTCTCCGTCTGCGCGTGCACCAGCGCCAGCTCCGGCGCGAGCTGCCGCAGTACCCCCACCGTGGCCGGCTGGTTGTTGACGAAAACCCGCCCCTTGCCGGTCGCGAGCACCTCCCGCCGCAGGATTACCTCCGCGCCCTGCGGGTCAAGCCCATTCTCCTCGAGAATCGCTTCCGCGCCCACCGTGGCTTCAAAGACACACGCCACCACAGCCTTGTCTGCCCCATGCCGGACTATGTCGCTTGAAGCCTTTTGCCCCATCAGCAACGCCAGAGCATCCACCAGGATCGATTTGCCCGCGCCCGTTTCGCCGGTGAGCAGGTTGAGCCCCGGGCCAAACGCCGCGATTGCGTGATCGATCACGGCATAGTTTTCCGCGCGCAGCTCCAGCAGCATGGGGTGAGGATAGCAGTCCCAAACCTGCGCCCGCCCCTGCCTTCCGTAACCAGGGAGGCTCGCAGCCATGGACCCTCCCCCAACCGTCTGCTAACGTGAAGCCTGAGCGCCCGCATGCCTTCTCTTTTGACCCTCGCCTTTCTGCTCCAAAACGGCACCGATTCCGTTGCCGACCCGAGCGCCGCGCCACCACCTGTCGAGCACGGCGGCTCCGCCCTCGTCTCGCTCATCGCAAACTCCGGCCCGGTCGCGCTGGCTGTGTTGGGGCTGTTGCTGCTGGCCAGCCTTTATTCGTGGTTCATCATTTTCGCCAAGCTTGGGAGCTTTCGCCGCGCGCGCTCGCAAAGCACTCGTTTCCTTCGCGCGTTCCGTAAAGCGCAACGCTTGCAGGAGATCGCGACAGTCAGCGAGCAGTTCAAGCCCTCGCCGCTCGTCCTGGTCTTCGACGAGGTGTACGAGACCTACCGCCGACAGACCGGCGGGGGCGGGCCGCCGCGCAATATCACGGCGCTGGAGCGCTCGGCCCAGACTGCCTCGTCCGAATCGCTCACCACGCTTGAAAATCGGTTGACCTGGCTTGCCACCATCGGCGCCATCTCCCCCTTTATCGGCCTGTTCGGCACGGTCATCGGCATCGTGGATGCCTTTCACGGCCTCGGAACGGCCGGCGCGGCGACCTTGCGCGCGGTCGCGCCGGGTGTTTCAGAAGCGCTCATCACAACCGCGGCAGGCCTGCTGGTTGCGATTCCCGCGGTGGTGGCTTACAACCAGTTCACCGCGCGCTGCCGCGAGTTCGGCGCCCGCAACGATGATTTCGCCCGCGAACTGCTGAACTCGCTCGAAGAGGTGCAGCTCAGGCCGTCTCAAGATCCCCGTCAGGCCGGCATAGACCCGCTGGGAGAGCCCGCCCGTGGCATTCACAACTAGGCAGGGCCACACCCAGACCGCGCTCGCGGAGATCAACATTACGCCGCTGGTCGACGTGGTTCTGGTGCTGCTGGTTATTTTCATGCTCACCGCGCCGGTGCTTCAGTCGGGGATCGAGGTCGCGGTAC
Organism: uncultured Acidobacteriaceae bacterium; assembly: GCA_964247895.1. Classification (GTDB taxonomy): domain Bacteria; phylum Acidobacteriota; class Terriglobia; order Terriglobales; family Acidobacteriaceae; genus EB88. The sequence goes on along the minus strand of CAXTWG010000011.1, from coordinate 557 downwards.
CCAAAACGCACACTGTCAAGGAAGTCACCCAACAGCGCGCCGTGGTCACCATCGATCGCAAACAGAACGTTTTTCTCGGCGACCAGCCTGTCAATCTGGCCGACTTGCCCGGGAAACTCCGCAACCCGGACCCGGCGCAACCTGGATCGCAATCTGGATCGACAAATAAGGTGATCTATTTGCGCGCCGACGAAAAAGTCCCATTCGGTGCGTTCGCGTCAGTGATGGACGCTGTGAAGCAGGCAGGCATCACCAACATCAGCATTGTCACGCAGCCGATCCAGCAGAAGTAAATGGCCCTATCCGCCCGCCAATTCGATCCCGAACCCCTGGGCAAACCTGCCATCGGTTCCCTGCTGCTCCATGCCGCCATCGTCGGTGTCTTCGCGCTGCTTGCGGTGTTGCACATCCATGGCAATGCCTGGGGAAACCGCAGCGACACGCAGGGCGCGATCCAGGCCACCATGGTCGCTTCCGCCCCGGCCATCCCGATCCCGCGCGAGGAGCAACCGACCAAGGAAGTCCTTGCAACGCAAACGCCGAGCCCCGCCCCGGCC
>CAXTWG010000010.1:53682-58222 GCA_964247895.1 uncultured Acidobacteriaceae bacterium | reverse complement strand
TGTGACGTTTTATTTTTGTTTTTTTAAAATTACACATTTCGGTTCGGGCGGCTTTCGGTAGCCGAAGCCTTGCGGCGGGTCTCATTCAGGGCATCATCCGAGCTAGCGGGTGTATGAGACCGCTTTTAACGCATTTTGCCCGCTTCATTCACGAGGAGCACGTTTGAAAATACGGCGGTATCCGTTGTGGCAGCCAGGTGCGAGCAGAAACCGATGCCGGCGTAGAAGGGACCTTTGAAGTCGACCTGGATAGGGGGCCCGAACTGGTGCAGGGGTTCCCCTTCCAGGGCGATATAGATGGCAACTTGGTTGCCGCGCTTTTCGATGCCGATGCGCCGTGCCTTGAGCTCCGCGAGTGTGCCGCCGAAGCGGAACTGAGCGTCCCGCATCATCCCGCCGGTCTCAGGCCGCTGGGCGAGGTGGATCATGCCGGTGCCGTGCTCGCCCACGACGGCTTCAGCAGAGTCGTCGTCGAGGCTCTGGCGCAGGACCAGGACCGCTTTGCGGTCGTCGTACCCATGCGGGTCCGGGAAGGAGGCGTCAGCGGCGAGCGAGACGTCGCCTGACATTTTCTTCCACACGAACCGGAACTCGTCCCGGGAGTACCAGATGTTGTACCCGGCGGAGCGAACGGTGTACTGCTGTGTGGCTGCGTCGTAGGTGGAGGAGCCGGGAACGAGAGCGCCGCCTACGTCCGACTGGCCCAAAAAGACACCGAGCGGCGCGGGGTCGGTTTTTGTGGGCCGGTGAAAGCCTTGGGGGGGCGGCACCTGCTTGTGCGTGGGCGAGCTGGGGAGCGCCCAGTCGGGGACTTGGGGCACCGCGGTTTGGGATTGCGGCTGGCGAGCGAGAAGGAGGATTCCTGCACAGGCGACGGCATACACGGGCAGCTTCTTCAAGAGGTCGGCTCCTTGGTTAAGGCAGGGGTCAAAGGCAGGGGTTCAAGGCAGGCGATCGTATCGGACGTAAGCAAAATGTTCGGAGTCGGGCGACCAGGAGTTGACGTTCATTGTGCCTTGGCCGCCGGTCAGGGTCACTAAGGTTTTCGGCGTTTTTTCGACTGTGTCGCGATCGATAGACACAAGGCGCAGGGTGACATGGAGCTCGCGCGAGTTATGGGTGGGTGTGCCGGCCGGGTAGGTGATGTAGACGAGCTTGCGACCGTCGGGCGCGATGTGCGGGAACCAGTCTTCCTCGCTGTCGCTGACCACCATGGCTGCTTCTTTGTCGGCGATGCCGGCGCTCGCAGCAGGGAAGCGCCAGACAGACTCCTTGCCGGACCGGTCGGAGTTGATATAGATCCACTTACCGTCGGGCGAGTAGTCCGGGCCGTCGTCATGGTGCGGGTTCGCCGTGAGTTCGGTTTCCGCCCCGCCCGCAGTCGGGATGCGATAGATGTCGAACTGGCCGCTGCCTTTCCTTTGCGCGACGAAGGCCAGGGTTTTGGCGTCCGGCGACCAGCCGTGGAAGTAGCTTGGAACTTCGGTGGTCCTCTGCTTCGGGTTTGTCCCGTCGGCGTTCGCGACAAAGACTTCGGAACCATGGCTCGACGGCGTCGATGCGGAAAAGGCTAGTTTGGAGCCGTCTGGCGAGAGCGCTTTGTCGTTGTTGCAGTCCAGATCGGACGGTAGGGGCAGCTTTTGCGGGGTGGCCGTCCCCGGGCTGCCGAGGACCAGCTTGTAGATGCCGCCTCCGTGGTTGAGGATGAGGTACTTGCCGTCGGGCGACCAGTTCGGGGCTTCCCAGACGGAGTCGTCGGCGTAGACCTCCCGCGAGGTTCCGTCCTTGAGGCTGTAGACGAAGACGCGGCTGCGAAGGTGCGCGGCGGGCTCGCCGGCGGCTTTGGGGGCGGGGGATTGCTGGGCGAGACCGACGGCTCCAGCAAGGAGGGCGCAAATGGCGGTGAGGCGGGTCAAGCTCTTGAACAAGGGGTTTCCCTTTCCGGGGGCGCTGCCGTGAGTTTAGAACGAGTATTTCAGCGCGAACTGGATGACGCGGGCGTTGGCCGAGTTGGTGATGCGGCCAAAGAGGGGGCTGGTGAGGACGCCGTTTGGGTTGAACAGGTTCACGTTGTTGAACAGGTTGAAGAACTCCGCACGGAACTGCAACTGGCTCTCGTGCGCGATGGGGAAGTTCTTGAACGCCGAAAAGTCCGTGTTGACGATGCCCGGTCCAATGAGTGAGTTGCGCGAGGTGTTGCCATAGGGGTTCGCAGTGCCGACTGGTACCTGCGCGAAGGCGGCGGTATTGAAATACTGGGCGATCTTTGCGTCCCTCCCCCGGCTTCCGGAAAGGATGGGGTTGCCGATCGTGTTGGGGCGGTCGGTGAGGACGGTATCGAGGTTTGTGTCCACCCCGGAGGTGATGTTGAAGGGGTTGCCGGTCTGGAGGGTCGTGATGCCGTTCAGCTGCCAGTTGCCGAGCACCTCGGTGCCTACCAGACCGAACCGGTGAACGGAGGGGGTGGCCCACAGATAGGAGGCTACGAACCGTTGCGGCACGTCGTAATCGGAGCGGGCCCGGTCGGCCTGAATGTTGTTCTGGTTGGACAGGGTCAGGGTGATATTCGAGGGGTCGTTCGAGGTGATGTCGATGGACTTGGACCAGACATAGTTGGCCAGGAGCGAGAAGCCGTGGGCAAAACGCCGGGTCACGGTGACCTGGAGCGCGTTGTAGGTTCCGTTGCCTGCCGGCTCATTCTGGACGATGGAGCCGAAGGTATAGCTGTTGGGTGTGGGCTGGTAGGGTCGGCGAGCGTTCAGGGCGGCGGTCGCGGTGCCGGCGCCGGGGATGTAGGTCGGGGTGTTCTCGTCGCGGGAAAGAAAGAACTTGCGGCTCAGGCTGCCGACATAGGCGAAGCGCGCCGCCCAGTCGTGCCCGAACTGCTGCTCGACGGTCAGGTTGTACTCCTGGACGTAGGGCGCGGTTGCGTTTAGAGGGACGCTGCTCAGCGTGGCCCCGGAGAAGAAGGTCGGGTTCTGGAGGTTGACGACGTAAGGGAAGGGGTCGGAGCCGGGCGCGTAAGGTGCGACGAGGTTTGGGGTGTTCGAGATGGTGTTGTCGAGGATGAACGGCTGCTGCTCTGGGTTGGTGGTCAGGCTTACCGCGCGGGCGGCGTAGAAGATGCCGTAGCCGCCGCGCAGCGCGGTCTGGCCTGTGCCGAAAGCGTCATAGGCGAAACCTACTCTCGGCGAGAAGGCCGTGTACTGGGTTTTGACGATGCCGTCCGGCACGCCCGGGTCGCCGGCAGTAAGCAGGCCGAGGGGTGCATTGGGGAAACGTGTGGACTGTACACCGGGGACAAAGGTGCCGAAATTATTCTGCCCGGTGAACGGGGAGAAGACCTCCCAGCGCAGGCCGAGATCAAGGGTGAGCTTGCGGGAGATGCGGTAGTCGTCCTGAAAGAACAGTGCAGGGTCGGGCTGATGGAGGCTGTGGCTGGCTCCGTTGTTTTGCCGGAGCGTATTGGCCCGTCCGAGGAGAAAGTCGGCCAGTGCGTTGCCGGTGGCGAAGCCGTTGAAGGTCGCCTGGCCTGTGCCCAGGTATTCACCCTGCTCGGCGTAGCGGTTCCAGAAAAACGACCCGCCGAAACGGATTGCGTTGTTGCCCGCGTTCCAGTCGAAGATATCCTCCGCGCCGAAAGACTGCTGGCGCAGGTTGTCGGGGCCACCGGAGCCTTGCCCCGCTGAAAAGTATCCGTTGATGGAGACCTGCGGCTGTGTATTGGGCAGGGCGCCCACGCCGATGGTGCTACCGAGGTCGGCCCAGGTCGGTCCGTTGTAAAGGTTGAGCTGGTTGAGGTGGTTGAGGGTGTAGAAGGGGCGAAAGGTGTTCAGCTTGGTGGGCGAGATTGTCCAGGTGTCGCTCAGGACTACGTTGGTCTGGTTGGCGACGGTGGTGCCGCCACTGTAGGTGAGAATCTGATTGCCGCCCTGATTCGGGTTGCTGCTGGTCGCGATGGACTGGAAGAACAAGCCGGTGATCTGGTGGTTTTCGACCGGCTGGTAGTCGATGTGGATGAGTCCCTGGTTGGCGCTGGTGTTGGCGGAGGCAGACTGCTGCGGGGTGATGCCTGTTGCGGCATTCGCGAGGGGCACCAGGCGGAGCAGGTTTGGGCCACCGGATCGAGCAGGGCGGGGTTGAGGACGCCTTGCCGTCCGTTGTAGCTGTAGGGCACTCCGTTGAGCCGGGGCCATTGCGACGGGTTGAGCGCGGAGAAGTCTCCTTGGGCCTCGGCTGGGGTGGGCGTGATGATCGACCCGGCCGCGAGAATAAATGGGGTCACAATGCGCAAGCTTTCGTAGGAGGCGAAAAAGAAGGCCTTGTCGCGCACGATGGGGCCGCCGAGGTTCGCGCCGAACTGGTTCTGCTTGAGCGGGGTGATGGTCGTGTTGAAGAAGTTGCGCGAGTTCAGGGCGTTGTTGCGGAGGTAGTCGTAAAGCAGGCCGTGGAACCTGTTCGAGCCGGAACGGGTGATGACATTGACGACGCCGCCGGGATAGCGTCCGAACTCGGCGTCGAAGTTGTTGGTGAGCAGGCG
>CAXTWG010000010.1:16761-53582 GCA_964247895.1 uncultured Acidobacteriaceae bacterium | reverse complement strand
CCGGCCTGCGTTTGCGCGCCGAAGCCCGCGGCGGTGGTTACGAGTTTGTAATCGCTCGCCGAAACTGCTGAAAAAATGTAGTTGCCGGAGCCGTTTGTCTGGAGCGAGTGCGCGATGCCGGTGTGCTCGTCCGTGATGGTGACCGTGGCGTTCGGTACGAGGTTCCCGGCCTGATCGGTGACGGTGCCGAAGACGGAGCCGGTGGTGGTTTGCGCGGAGCACACCGGCAAAAGCGCACCCAGCAATGCCGGAGCCGCCAGATTTCCAATGAGGGCGTTCCGGCTTCGGCGAAGTGCGCATGGCTGGCGGAAGACCGAGAAGATGTCGATTCGCACCCTGGAAGACCCCCTGGATTACGCGAAGGAGAACAGTAAGAGCGTTCGGAAGCCCTTGTCAATCGCACCCGCGCGAGCGCGGCTTGGACCCGGGAGGGTTTGCTTCGCCGCGCGGCTCGGGAAGCTTCCAACACCCTCACCCATGGACCTCGGCAAGCTTGTGGGCGATCGGGACTACGTCCGAGAAGACCTGTATGCCTTTCGGGTCGGCCTTTCGAGGGCCTTCTTTTCGGGGTCTGCGGCATCTTGAGAGCGGTTCTGAGTTCCAGGCGCAGATCGTTCTTTTTCGGTGTTTAGGAAACGTACATTTTCGGCCATGTTGAATCGGTTTTTCTTGACGGTGCGTTGGACGGATAGCAGGCTGGACTTGGCCACCAGGCGGAAACTCTATGGTTCGCGGACTCTCGCCAAGCACGATCCTCTGGCCGGCAAGCTTGCTGCTCAGCCTGCCGGCCAGCCTCCGAGCGCAAGGAAACAGCTTCCGGCTGGAGGGGGATGTGATGTCGGCGGCAGGGAAGCCTTTCACGGGCGCCACCGTCACGGCGCATGGCCAGGCAAGCGCTCCCTCGGACGCCCAAGGGCGCTTCACGATCACGCTTCCGCGAGGCATCGCCCATGTTGTCGCCCGGGCCGACCAGTACGCCGTGTTTACGACGGATCTTGACGTGGAAAGCGATCAAACGCTCCATATCGAGCTCCAGCGGAACGAGAGTGTCACAGTCCACGCCCGTGAGGACGTGCTTTCGCCTGATCCCTCGACCGCGGCTTATACGCGCGAAGACCTGCTCCCTGCGAACCCGGGACGGCCCGGCGTTCCCCTTTCGGTGCCGGGATTTCCGACAGAATCTGCGTCGGGGGGAATCAAAGCGCCCCAGTATTTCGCTCCCGGGGTGGCCGGGGACCACGGCGAGCCGATCGCGCAGTTTTTCCAGGTCGGCAACTTTCTGTTTCAGAACAATCTGACCGCCAACGCGCATGGCAACGGGTATGCCGATCCGAATCTTGTCATCCCCGCCATTATTGGTGGCGTGCAGGTGGACAATGCCGCCTTCAATGCCCGCTACGGCGACCACTCCATCAACCTGGCGGTCGATTCCACGGTGCGCGACCGGCTGCCGTCGTTTGTGCAGGTAACCGGCGACGGGCGCGACGGGGACATTTCGGCGGGCTGGTCGCCACGCAATGCGATGCACCCTGCCTGGGTCGCAGCGGAGCTTTCGTTCGGCAATGGCTTTCTGGCACGGCCGGAGGGGCGCGAGCAGTACAAGCTGAACGCCCTGCGCGCTTGGAGCTTCGGCAAGCAGGATCTGACGATCTTCGGGGATGGCTACTACGGCTTTTCCCGGATTCCGGGGCTGATTCCGCTCCATACGCCCGTGACAGACGACACGATTAATTTGCGGCAAAAGGACCTGACCCATACGACGGTGGCGATTGTGACGGACACCTGGCATCCTGCCGACGGGCGACAGCTGACGGCATCGGCATTTACCCGCACTTACAGCCTGGCGCTCGACTCGGACTTCGGCCAGGGGTTGATTGAGCAGAGCGAGTTCCGGACCGTGCAGGGCGCGAACGCGACCTATACGCAGCGGCTGGGCAGTCACCCATTTGCCCGGCGCTGGAATACAGTGGCCGGCCTCGATTACCGCCGCGATGCCCCGAGAAATCTTGATTTGGCCCATGCGGATGCAATGGGCGTGTTGCAGTTAGTGACGAGCAACGACCTGACAATCAGTGATTACGGCCCGTTCGGAGCCATCGAGGGCGATCTTGGCCGCTCGTTCAACCTGTATGCGGGGCTGCGCCGCGACGAGATCCGGTTCAGCAACACCGACAAGGTCACGGCCGCGAACTCCTACACGCAAACGCCGGGCACGACCAGCCCGAAGCTCACCCTGACCTGGGGCAAAGAGGAAGGAGGCCCGCTGCCGCAGGTGTCGCTCAGCTTCGGGAAGGCTTTTCATGCGAACGATCCGCGCATCGGCTCCGGCACTGCCCATGGAGCGCTGATCATTCAATCGCGGGAGTACCAGTTGATTGCGGGCAAGGTCTTCGCGGGCACCGAGGTGCGGCTCACGCTCGCGCACCAGACCAACTCGGAGGAGCTGGCCAAGATCGATCCGGATACCGGCCTACAGCAGAACAACGGACCTTCGCTGAACCGTTACTTCACGCTCATGGCACGCCGGCGCTACGGGCGAGGCTTTCTCCAGGCTTCCTACTCGCAGGCGAACGCGACAGACCTTCCCCTTCGCCAGCCTGTTCCGGAAGCGCCGCGGCTCATTCTCGACTTTATCGGCACGGTGAATCGTCTGCCGTTCGAGATGGCAGGGAAGGCGGAGTATGCATATGTCGGCGAAAAGCCGCTGGGCGACGGCTTTCACGGCGTTCCGGTGCAGGAGATACGTTTGGATCTGGAGAAGCCTCTTGCCGATGGGCGTTGGGTGGTTTCGCTCAACGGCGAGCTAGCAAGCGGCGCTTCCGGGCAGACGCTCCAAACATTCGCGTTGCCCGGGGAGCCGGTGCCGTTTGAGCGCATTGTCGGCGTGCCGTTTCGTTCCTACGGCAGCGTTTCCCTTCGTTATCAGTTCGGGCGCTAAGCCGGATTTTGCCCGGGCGCTCCCGTTGCCTGTCTGAGGCAATGGTAGGCAAGCGGAGCTTTTATAACTCCAGCTAGGCGTCCCGGATCGAGACATACACCTTAGTTACAAGGGTCGACTCACTAGTAACAATCCGGTGTGCAAGTGACTCATTCCAAACCAATGTAAATATTTATGCTTTGCCCGCATCCGATCGGGTGCCAAGGCACGTTATACAAGTTCACGGTGAACGTACGCACTCTCAAGTTAAAAGATTTGAACCTAATTTTTACTGTCACAGTGTCATGCCGTGGCAGTAGTATTCGCTTCGTACATACTCCGGTTAGCCAGCTTAACCCCGCCGCCTTGCCTGACTCGGGATTGTGCGCACAAGCAGTTACACGTACGGGAGATACTCATGTTTAAACGCACTACTTCGCTTGCGCTTGCACTCGGCATGCTGTGTTTGACGCCTTCTGCGTCGTTCGCATCAAGCCACCGTGAAGCGCCCGTTACCGCCCTTGATCATCCAGCCGATATCACCGATTTCTACGCCTTTGTCAGCTACGATCACCCGGATCGAGTGACCTTCGTTGTGAACGTGGATCCGTTTCTCGAGCCGAGCAACGGTCCCAACTATTTCCCGTTCGACCCCAACGTCCTCTACGAGATCAAGGTAGACAACACGTTTACCGCGAACGCGAACGTGACATTCCAGTTCCGCTTCAACACGGAATACCGCGCGCCTACCTTGTTCACCTCCGCGGCGGGCGCGGGCGCGGGGATCAATGCGCCGGCTAATTCGCCGGCGCCGGTCGCGCCTGGAACGCAAGTGGTCCCGCCGGCCATTACCGCGCTGGACGGACCCGGGGCGGCAGGGCTGGGCGTACGCCAGAACTACACCGTCACCATGGTAAAGAACGGCACGCCGACGCAGCTTGTCGGCGGTTCGGGCAGCAAGCTGTATGCGGTGCCGAGCAACGTCGGTCCGCGTACCATGCCCAACTACGCGGCGCTCGCGCAGCAGGGCATCTACAACCTGACCGGGGGCAGCAGCTCCGGCGACGTTCGCGTTTTCGCGGGCACGGTTGCCGATCCCTTCTTTATCGACCTGGGAGCGTCGTTTGACAGCTTCAACTTCCGCGCCGGCGCCGGCGGCGGGGTTTTGAGCCCTGCCGCGGACGCAGACGACCACACCAATACCGCGCCGAACTCGCAGTCCGGGTTCGACGTCAACACGATCGTGATCGAAGTGCCGATCGCCATGCTTACCAGCGATGGCCAGCGGCATGCCGCCACCGACCCGAAAGCCACCATCGGCGCGTGGGCAACCACCTCGCGGCCGCAGGTTACCATTCGCCGCGCGCCGGAAGGCCCGATCAACTCCGGCAACTACAACCAGATCCAGCGCCTTGCCAACCCGCTCATCAATGAGCTGGTCATCGGCACCGGCTACAAGGACACCTGGAGCATGAGCGAGCCGAAATACGACGCGCAGTTCCTGCCCTTCGACGCGGACCCGACCCTGGCTCGGGTATTGAACGCCGTTTACGGCATCAACATCCCGCCGCCGCCGCGCTATGACCTGGCGGTCCTGCTCACCTACGCGCCGCCGATCGCGGCCGCCGGCACACCGACCGGGCCGTACGCCGATCTGCTGCGCCTCAACACCGGCATCCCGCCGACGCCGCTCGCGCAGCGCAAGCGCATGGGCGTGTTGGCAGGGGATCTGGCCGGCTTCCCCAACGGTCGCCGTTTGACCGATGACGTCCTCGACATTGCGGCACGCGTGGTGGGCGGCGGTGTGCTCAACCCGAAGTACAACGTGGCGCCGAACAACAGGATCGGCGATGGCGTGAATGCTCCGGATGTGGCGACGCAGGAAACCTTCCCTTACGTGCACTTCTCCTACAGCGGCCGGGACAGCCGTCACGTCGACCCGTCTGAGGTAGGTTGCGGCGCGCAACCCACGCTCACCAGCGGCACCGCCGCGCTGGCACCGCCTGCAGACCAGGGCGGCAATACAAACTGCCCTGTGCTGTAGCAGGCTCGCTCACGCACACTCTGTTCTTCGCGATCGCGCCTACCAGCCGCCGCGAAGAGCAGGTTGTACTTCACCCCGTTCCCCATGCGTCGCAGAAGGCTTTGCCATGAAGAAATTTTCGGTTTTCGCTTTTGCGCTGGTAGTTTCCTGCCCAGGCGTTTTCGCCGGACAGACTGCCGAGGCCGCAGCACAGCCAAGCCCGGCCGAGCAGCGGATCACCGCGGCTCGGCAGCAGATTGCCGCAAACCCTAAGCGTCCGCAGGCGTATGACGAGCTCGCGCTGGCTTCGATGCGCCGCGCCCGTGAAACGGCCAACCCCGCCTTTTATCGCGATGCGGAGACGGCGCTCAGCACAGGCTTGCGCGTTGCGCCGGACGACTTCGAGCTTCAAAAAACAGGCGTCGCGCTGCTGCTCGGGCGGCAGCAGTTTCCCGAGGCGCTCGCGAAAGCCATGCTGTTGCACGCCAAGGTGCCGGACGATGTAACCCTTTACGGCTACCTGGCCGAGGCCAACCTTTCGCTCGGCAACTACGCGGAAGCGGACAAAGACGCGCAGTGGATGCTCAACCTGCGCCCCAACAACATCCCGGGCCTGCTTGTAGGCGCCGAGCTGCGCGTGGCCTACGGGGACTTGGCCGGAGCGCTTGAGTTCCTGAACCAGGCCTTCGGCGAAACGCCCCAAATTGAACCGGAAGAGCAGAGCTCCATCGCGAACCGGATCGCGGCGATCGAGCTGGAGGGAGGACACCTGCCGGCGGCAGCCCAAACGCTGGCTCGCGCGGAAGAGCTTTTTCCTCGTTCGCCGGTCACGCTTGAAAACCTGGCGCGCCTGCGCATGGCTCAAGCGAAACCGCTGGAAGCGATCGCCCTCCTCGAACAAGAGCTAGCCCGGGAGCAGGGGCAGCACAGCTCCCGGACCGGGACGTTGTTCCTGCTGGCCGAAGCGCAGCAGGCCTTAAAGCAGCCCTTAAATCAGTCTGGAGTTGTCGCCGCGTGGTCGCAGTTTGCAACGAGCGCGCAAGCCGAAGCGGACCAGCCTGCGAACGACAACATCGATCTGATCCTGTACGACGCCGGGCTTGCCGGGGCGGCGCCCGTGGACGCTGTCGCCGCGCTCGCGCTCGCGCAGCAGCGGGCTGCCATCCGGCAGGACGCGGACACGCTCGATGCCCTTGCCTGGGCGCTCCAGGCCAACGGCAGGTTCCCCGAAGCCGATGCCGCCATGGGAAAGGCGTTGGCGGTGGGTGTCCGCAACGCGCAGTTCGACGAACATGCCGGGGAGATTGCGCGCAAGCTCAACAGGCCCGAGCAGGCAGCGCAAAGCTTTGCCGCCGCCATTGAGGCCAACCCGGCCTCGCCCTACGCGGCCCTGGCTCGCCGGCAACTCGGAGCGCAGCCGGGCTTTGCCGGGCAGGCGGCGGTTCCAGAGACGGCGGTTCGAGGGGGAGCCGTTCCTGTCGCCGCAGCCGCTCTCCCCGCGACAGCCAAGCCGGTTGCGTCGGCAGCGCCCATGATCCCGGTCCAGCTTACGCACGACCCCGGCGGCGTGCCGGCGGGACTGTTGATTCCGCGCCCGACCGCTACCGCCCGGATCATTCACAGGATGCAGGCAGTGGTTGAGGCGCGTCCGAAGGAGCCGGCCGGCTATGCCGGGCTCGGCGCCGCGTTTTTCCAGCGCGCCCGCGAGACCGGGGACGTCGAGGATTACCAGCTGGCCGAGCAGGCGCTGCGCAAGTCGCTCGACCTGGTGAGTACCGACCTGTCCGCGACCGGGGCTCTTGAAACCGAGGCGGAGGTCTGCATGGGCGAGCACCGCTTTACCGATGCGCTCTCCTACGCCGAAAAGGCGCTGGCGCTCGGCTCCGGCGACCTGTCTGCGTTCGCCATCGTCGGCGATGCATATGCGGATATGGGCGAGTACGAAAAAGCAGGCGCCGCTTACGCCCGTATGCAGCCGGTCACGGGTAGCGCTTCGGCTGCTCTTGATGTGCGCGAAGCCTATGCGCAGGAAACCCGCTCGGCCTACCTGAGCTTTCTTTCCGGCGACACTCCGAGCGCGATCCGCCGGATGCAGGGAGCCCTCGGCGAGGCGGTGCGGGCGCAGGTATCCGGGGAAAACCTGGCCTGGCTTTACTTTGAGCTCGGCGAGTTTTCCTACCAGGCCGGCGCGATGCAGCAGGCGGCGGACGCTTACCTGACTGCCCTGCATGTATACCCGGGCGAGTACCGGGCCCTGTCCGGGCTAGGCAAGGTCCGGGCCGGACAGGGCAAGTACCCGGAGGCGATCACGCTTTACCAGAGCGCGATCGCCATTGTGCCGATGCCCCTTTATGTCGCGGAGCTTGGGGATGTTTACGCGAAAAGCGGCAACGCCGCCGAAGCGCGGAAGCAGTATCAATTGGTCGAGTATATCGGCCTTCTGGGCCATATCAACCAGGTGCTCCACAACCGCGACCTGGCGCTGTTTTACGCGGACCACGACCGGAACCTGCCCGAAGCGCTGGAGCTGGCCCGCAAGGAATTCGAGGTGCGCAGCGATATCTACACCTGGGACGCACTGGCCTGGGCTTTGTATAAGAACGCCAAGTACCCGGAAGCGCAGGCGGCCATGGCGCATGCGCTGCGCCTCGGCACGCAGGACCCGCTTCTGTTGTTCCACGCCGGCATGATCTCCTCCAAAGCCGGGGAACCCGCGCTGGCCGCGGGCCAACTTGAGGCCGCGATCAAGATCAACCCCCACTTCCATATTCTGTACGCGGAGACGGCCGCCCGGGAGCTGAACACCTTGCATGGGCAAACCGCCACGGTCGCCAACGCGCCGGATGCGCGACTGGCCGGCGGAAAGGGTGAGCATGCCCGGTAAGCAACGCACGTGCAGCCGGCTGACGGCGGGCAGGTTTCTGCTGCTCGCACTGCTGTGCCTCGTATCCATTCGGAGCTGTTTCGCGCATCCGATGGGCAACTTCAGCGTGAACCACTACTCGAAGATCACCTTCGAGCAGGACGGGATCCGGCTGCGGTATTTCATCGATCTGGCTGAGATACCCACGTACCAGGAGATGCAGCGGTACGGCATCGCGCCCGGCGATCCGTCGGCGCTCGGCCCGTTTCTCGCGACCCGCGGCGCGGAGCTGGAGAGGGGGCTGAGCCTGCGGATCGATGGCGTTGCGGTCCCGCTTAGGATGGTTTCCAAGGGCGTGATTTTTCCGCCCGGTGCGGGCGGCCTGCCCACCATGAAGCTGGGGCTTGTTTTTGAGGCGGAATACCCGCATGAGGCCGGCGGGAGCACTGCGAACCTGGCCTTTGCGGACGCAAATTACCCCGGCCACACCGGCTGGAAGGAGATCGTCGTCACCGGAGATCCGGCCTTTTCGCCGGCGACCGCGGCCCCCAGCCGGGATCGCAGCGCGGAGCTGAGCAACTATCCGACGGACATGTTGAGCAGCCCGCCGCAGGACCTCGCGATGACTGTGCGCTTCACTTTGCCCGTTGAGCCGACGCGGTCGTCTGCCGCGTCAGGAGGTCTTGCGCCGCGTTCCAGACAGCAGGCGGTTCCGGCGACGCCGGGCGCACCGCCTTCCGCAGTTCCGCGCCACAGGACGCTACAGCAGGGGCCCATTCCAGCTCACCTTTCGCAAAAACCCGCAGTCCTCGCGCCTTCCCCGGCGAGGGTTGCGCTCGCACCGGTGGCTACGCCGCAGGCCGCACCCGTCGAACCGATGCATTTGAAGGCAAACCGACAAGGCACGGCACGCGACGCCTTTACGGAGCTGGTCAGCACCCAGCATCTGAGCCTGTGGTTCCTTCTTACTGCCGCGTGTATCTCGATCGGTCTCGGCGCCCTCCACGCGCTCGAGCCAGGCCACGGCAAAACGATCGTGGCGGCTTACCTGGTCGGCTCGCGCGGCACGGCCCGGCACGCATTGCTGCTGGGCATCGTTGTGACCGTGGCGCATACCGCAAGTGTTTTCGCCCTGGGCGCTGTCACCCTGTACGCCTCGCGATACATCCTGCCGGAGCAGCTGTATCCGTGGCTCGGGCTTCTTTCCGGGTTGAGCATCGCGGTGCTGGGGGGCTACATGTTTCTGCGCCGCTGGACCAGGGATTGGACCGGGGATTGGACCGGCGAGGAGATGGACCACGGCCACACGGCCGGCGCGATGCATGGCCACTGGTTTTCCACAAAGAAACCGCGGCAGCCGGTCGGGTCAGGCGCGGCTCCGGTCAACGACTTCCCTGCGCCCCTCCATGCAGGCACGGAGGCGACCGCCAAGCCGGTTTCGCTTGTGCAACTATGCATGCTCGGGATTACGGGCGGCATCATTCCGTGTCCGGCCGCGCTGGTCGTTCTGCTGAGCGCTTTTTCGTTGCACCGGGTCGGCTTCGGATTCTTCCTGATCAGCGCCTTCAGCGTTGGGCTGGCTGCCGTCCTGATCGGCTTCGGCATGCTCATGGTGTATGCGCGGCGGTTCATGACGCGGTTGGAGGTCGACGGCCCGCTCACCAGGCGCTGGCTTCCTTTAGTTTCTGCCATGTTCATGACTGTTCTCGGCCTCGTGATCGCGAGTCGAGCTTTCGCGACTACGGGATTGGCCCTGCACGGCTTTACGCGGGAACAGCTGGGGCCGGCGTTGTTTGTCGCCGGACTTGGATTGGTGCTGGGAATACGGCATTCCACGGACACCGACCATGTGGTGGCGATCTCGACGATCGTGAGCAGGCAACGCAGCATCCGGGGGGCTGCCCTGATCGGTTCGTTGTGGGGGGTCGGGCATACCCTGACCATCTTTGCGGTTGGCTGCCTTATTATCTTGGGCGGTGTCGTGATTCCTCCGCGTGTCGGCTTGTCGATGGAGTTCAGTGTGGCGTTAATGCTGATTCTGCTGGGCTTGCTCAATCTGACAGGCATCATGCAGCGGATCGTTGCGCGGTTCAACCCGGGGCAGAGTGCCGCGAAGATACTACCGTCTGAAAGCATCGAGGAATCCGGAAGGGAAAAGCCTGTATTCTCCGATACGGCTGTGGAGCAGGCAATGCAGCAGAACAGGCCGGACGCGCGAGACAAAAGACGCTTTGCGGCAGCGATGGAACGCTACGGGAAGTACCAACTGCTACGCCCGCTTGCAATCGGCCTTGTGCATGGACTCGCCGGCTCGGCGGCTATCGCCTTGCTGGTACTTTCCACCATACACAACCCGCTCTGGGCGATTGTGTATCTGCTCATCTTCGGCGGCGGCACCATGGTTGGCATGATGGGCATGACAGCGGTGATGGCGATGCCCCTCACCTACGCAGGAAATCGGCTCCCGCAGATGAGCCGCTATCTCCGTGTTACCTCCGGACTTGTAAGTGTTTGTTTCGGGTCTTTTCTGGTGTACCAGCTTGGCTATGTGGGCGGGCTGTTTACCAGCCACCCTCACTGGACCCCGCAGTAGCGGGATGCGCCGGCGCTTTGTTTCGTTGCCGGCAACCGTCCAGCTTGACCCAGGCTTGTCGATTGAAAAGCCAGCAGGCTGTGCTAGCGCTCGCACGTAATAAGCTACTGGGTACGAGCAACAATTCCGCTCAGAAATTGAACATTCGAGTGAGGTTTGATTTGGTGCCGGGAGGGGGGTCGAACCCCCACGAGGTTGCCCTCGGCGGATTTTGAGTTGCTGGGGAAAACCATAAGCCTAACAAAACAAACGATATTGGACCGTAATGCAATGTAAGCGTAAGTAGTTGAGCGACCGTAATTTAGTGCAAATAATCCTTCTGTGGAAAAGCTGATGGGTGTACCGCTACTGTACCTAATGCCCACACGTCTGGAGCAGCTTTCTGAGCACTTAGCAGCTAAGGCAGCAGCGGCAATCCCAATTCTTTGAGGAAGGCGTTGTGTTTCTCGGTCGCCGCCTTGATTGTCTGGTCCAAGGAAAGCAGCTCGGCGTTTACCGCTGCGAGGTCGATCTCCTCTTGTGCGGCGGACGTGCCGATGTAACGAGAGATATTCAGATTGAAGTCGTGTCCCGCAATAACCTCATTTGGAACGCGTCGGGAGTAATGCGGCTTCTCGCTGCGTGATCGATAGGAGGAGACAATCTCCTCGATATGCTCGTCCAGCAGCCGGTTCTGTCGCTTGCCCTTCTCAAAGTGTGCCGCCGCGTTGATGAACAGCACGTCGTCCGGCTTCTTGCACCTTTTCAGGACCAGGATGCAAACCGGGATGCCGGTAGAGTAAAAAAGATTTGGCGGCAGGCCGATCACCGTATCGATGTGCCCGTCCTGAAGCAGCTTAGTTCGGATGCGCCCCTCCGCTCCCCCGCGAAAGAGTACGCCATGCGGCAAGATGATCGCCATCACCCCATCCTGTTTCAGGTAGTGGAAGCCATGCATCAGAAAAGCGAAGTCAGCGGCTGATTTCGGTGCCAGGCCGTGGTTTTTGAAGCGCACGTCCTCACCGGTTGCCTCGGCTGGCTCCCAGCGATAGCTGAATGGGGGATTGGCCACCACAGCGTCGAACCGGGGTATCTTAGCCGGGTTCGTCTCCCGCAGCATGTCCCAATCGTTCGTCAGCGTGTCGCCGTGGAAGATCTCGAACTCGGAATCCTTCACGCCATGCAGCAGCATGTTCATCCGCGCAAGGTTGTAGGTGGTGATGTTCTTTTCCTGGCCGTAAATCTTGCCGATCCCGTGCGGTCCCATGCGGTGACGCACGTTCAGCAGCAGCGATCCCGAGCCGCAGGCGAAGTCCATCACGCTGTCCAGACGCGAGCGCCGTCCCGTGGACGGTTCCTGCCCGTCCAGTGTCACAATCGCCGACAGGATGCTCGAAATCGCCTGCGGCGTGTAGAACTCCCCCGCCTTCTTCCCCGACCCCGCCGCAAACTGGCCGATCAGGTACTCATAGGCATCGCCCAGGGTGTCATTGTCGGTGGAGAACTTCGCCAGTCCCTTGGCGATTTCCCCAATGATCTTGCACAGCAGATCGTTGCGCTCCTTGAGCGTCTTTCCCAGCTTGTCGGATTGGAGGTTGATCTCCGAAAAGAGTCCGCGAAAGACACTGTTGAATGACTCGTTCTCAATGTATTTGAAGCCCTCCTGCAGCGTGTTGAGCAGCCCGGGGTCCTGGATGCGAGCCTGTTCCGCGATGCTGGTCCAGAAAAACTCCGGCCGGATCACGTAATGCACCTTGCGGCGCATCTGCTTTTCGAACTCGTCGGTGTCTCCTGGGTTCTCGGCGTACCAAACGGCAAGTGGTGCACGGCGGTCATCCGCGCTGAGCGCGGGGTAGTCCGGCCCCAATTCTTTCTGGGCAGCGGCCTCATAGTTGTCTGAGAGGTAACGCAGGAACAGAAACGCGAGCATGTAGTCGCGGAAGTCGTCCGCGCTCATGGCCCCGCGCAGCTGGTCCGCGATGGCCCAGAGGGTCTTACCGAGTTGTTGCCGTTCGTATGCTGTCATGGGGCTGGGTCCTGTTCGGGTTCTTGCGGGAACAATTGAGAATTGAACGGGTAAAACTCCAGGAAGTCAGCCAAGACCTTATCGAACTGACCCTTGGTGTCGGGCAGCATCTGTAAAGGGTCGTGAAATGAGTAGTTTCCGTGGCTCAGGACGTTGACGAGCCTTGCATAGTACGTCTCTCCCGGATCATCTTCGTCTTTCTTAATGCAGGCCGAAAACTTCTCGTAGCCATGGAAGATCGAGGCTTTTTCTAGCAAGCTCCGTAAGGCGTTGAAGTGATGGGTGTAGACCTCACCGGACTCCTTGGCTCTATGGAGCTCTTGCAGCAAAACGAGATGATGGAAGAAGGGAGTGTCACCTGTTCCATGGAGAGAGAAGTCGCCGGTCTTTTTATGCCGCGAGAGCAGGTAGGGACTAAACTTCTTCTTGTCTCTGAGTTCGTTCCAGAGCACGTTGAAGAACAAGGTGTGATGGGTCGATATAACGGACTTGATGGAATGATCAGACCGCTTAAGGAGGTTGGCCAGATGATTAGCCACCATGACCGCATTCTGTTCATCTAGAGACGATACGGGGTCGTCGACGTACACGTACCTGACCCAGGTATAGGCCTCTGCTCCATCCAGGACTAGCTCGACGATGGCGAGAAAGAAGCACCAGATGAAGATGTTCTCCTCGCCACGGGAGACCTTGATGATCTCATCGGGGCTACCTTTGGGCGAGAAGTGGACCGCCCACTCTTCCGTGTCAATGCGAAAGTCAAAGTCCGCGTATCGCTGTAGCAGCGGGCGGATGCGGTTGTCCATCTCCAGCTCCGCCAGACCGGCAAAGAAGCGCGAAGCGGAGTTGATCTTCAGCTTGCGATCCGTGTCGCTGTCGAGATCGTTGTCCCAGCTGAAGAGGTCTTCGGTGAAGGCATTGAAGTAGAGCGTGTCCCGTGCGTCGCCTCGTTTGCCGAGATCTTTGAACGCCATCGAAAGCCGTGTCTTGCCCGTGCCGTTGTAGGCGTAGAGCAGGACGTACTTCTTTCCCTTGAGGTCTTGCCGTAAATGGGCGGCAAGTTCGGGCAAGCCGGTGAAGGTCTGGCCAGCTTTCATGCCTGCGCTTCATCCAGCACCGGGAAGAGCTGCTGCATTAGGCCCTTCTTGTGGGTCTTGAGGGCGGCGACCCTCTTAGCCACAGCGTCGGTTAAAGAATCCATGCCAGAGAGACAACCGGCGATTCTGTCCTGCTCGGCAATCGATGGAAACATGAACTTCATGTTCAAGATGTCGCTTCTCGACAACCCGGGGATGAGATTGCCGGAAGCCAGTGCCCTAAAGCGCACGCTTCTTGTCGTTAGGACCTGATACAGAAATAGGTCAGAGCTCTCCCTAGCACGGACAGCCATCAACTGCCGTCCGATGGCGACTCTTGAAAGTTGTAGGTTCCATAGCTGGCCTACGCCACTACCTTTAACCGTGATTAGGGTGTCGTCTTTCGCAGCTGTGTTCTCACTTTTATTTGTCCATTTGGTCGCGGAAACCTGCTGATTCGTAAAGTCAGTAGGGCCTGTGAAGTACGGAACTTCTCCTGTCATCCCATAGTCGCCCGGCAACAGATGGAGACCGGACACAAGATGAATACGACTGGATAGGACTGCTTCCTGCCATTCTCCAGTGGCGCGAAACTCGGGGAAGCGGAGGCGGGGGGTGGTTTCGCCTTCGGCGGGCAAGAGCTGCTGCAGCAGGCCCTTTTTGTGGGCCATAAGAGCGCTCAGCTTTCGTCCTTCCACAGCAATCAGCTCGTCTATGGAAGACAGGCACTCGGCGATATTTCGCTGCTCACGGTGGGATGGCAGCGGTATGGAAAGCAGTTCCAACTGGCTTTGGTGAAGGTGGACTACTGCGTCACCTTGTGCGAGCTTTGCGATTGTGTTCTTCAAGGCGCCATTGAAGTAGTAGCTCAGAAAAATGCCATTCTCGTTTGTCCTGACGATATTGAGGTCACTGCCAAGAGCAACTCCGTCGTGCGTTACACATGATGCGGTCGCGATATCTATCTTCGTTTCACCTGAAGCAGGAATAATAACGTCATTTTTCTTGCTCAAGAACAACGCAGAAGCGGGCAGATGGGTAGCTGATACCACCTCATCTATAACCTCGCCATAAATGGTATAAAGCTCGCCGTATCGGATGCACCGTTGCCTGCCTTCGGCTGAAATGTCGGCTTTTGATACCCCCCGTCCCTTGTGAAGGGTCGCGATCTGGCGCAGCAATTTTGTTTCCCAGTCTCCGCTCTGCCGATGTGCAGGAAAACGAAGCAGCGGTGTCGGCTCGCTCTTCTGAATTCGCTGGTAGTCCATGGCAGCAGCTTCCTTAGCTTTCATACGCGCTCAACCCGGCTATTTCCCGCCCCTCGCCCAGCTTGCGGAGCAGCGGGGCGAGCTCTTCCATCAGCGCCAACTCCTTCCGGGTGCGCGCCTTCCATCCCAGCCCCAGCGGAGCCATCAGGTCGCTGAGGCGTTCGCCGTCGAAGATACGCCGCTGGAGCACCTCATCGATGAAGGCTTGGAGCGTGCCGGCATCCAGCCCGTGTCTGCCGGCAATCGCGTCGGCTTCGCGCGTCTTCTTTTCGGCCTTAAAGCGTTCATAGCCGGAGCGGATTGCCTCCTCATCGAGTGCCTGGTTGACCGGCAAGCGGCGGATATACTCGGCGATGTCCTCGCGCTCGTCGAGGAACTTGCTGTCGGACTGAATGAGGCCGATCAACTGCTCGCGGTTGAGCGTGAGCTTGCCCGGCGGCTGCTGCGTGGAGCGGGCGATCAGGGCCATGATGTAGTCGTAGTCGACGATGGCGGAGGCGAAGAGCACAAACTCAAAGTCGAGCTGCTGGACCTCTGCATTGTCCGGACTGGACGTATCGCCCTGCCGGTCCTGCTTCTCCTTCAGGCGTTTTGCCGTTTCGATGTACATGCCCCGGAAACCTTGCAGCGTATCCGGCGGGACGATCTTCGCGATCTGGACCTTTTGCTCTTCGTTCAGGTCGGTGTACTGGTCAAGCTGCGTCTTGAGGCGCTGCACCTCTTTGAAGAGCGTGACGAACTGGCCGCGCGCGGTGTCGCCCTTTAGATTCGACACATCTTCGGGCGCGTTGGAGAGGCCCTGCGACCGCATGAAGTCGCCAAGCGTCTGCATCGCGGTTTGGAGGCGGTCGATGACCCTGGGAGCTGGGTCGACGAGCCAAATCTCGCGGGCCTGATCGCTCTTCTCCCCGGAGAAGAGTGCGATAGCGGCGTCAACTGCCTCCTCCTGTTGGCGGAAGTCCAGGATGTTGCCGTAGGGCTTCGAGTCGTTGAGCACGCGGTTGGTGCGGGAGAACGCCTGGATCAGTCCGTGATGCTTCAGCCTTTTGTCAACATAAAGGGTATTTAGGTATTTGGAGTCGAAGCCGGTGAGCAGCATATCCACCACGATGACGATGTCAATCTTCTGGGCGTGGGGCAGGTCGGCACTGGGAAACTGCTGGTCCTTGATGCGCTTCTGCACGTCCTGGTAGTAGAGGTCGAACTCGCCAATGCGGTGATTGGTGCCGTAGCAGGTGTTGTAGTCATGGATGATCCCTTTGAGCGCCGCCTTCTTGCCCTCGGGGTCCTGCTGGTTGTCAGCCTTCTCCTGGGGCAGGTCTTCCTGAATCTGCTGAACGTCCTTGTCGCCTTCAGCGGGAGGCGAGAAGACGCAGGCGATGTTTAGGGACCGGAACTCCGGGTCTTCTGCCTGCTCCCGCGTCTGGGTCGCTTTGAACTTCTCGAAGTACTCGATCGCGTCGTTGATGGAGCTGGTAGCGAGGATGGCGTTGAACTTGCGCTCGGCGGTGGCGGCCTCGTGTTTGGCGAGGATGGTTTCGATCACCTTCTGCTTGGCGATGGCCTCTCCCGGCTTTGGCCTCAGGTCCCCCTCGGGCTTGTAGAAGTCGATGTGGAAGCGCAGGACGTTGCGATCTTCAATGGCGTGGGTGATCGTGTATTCGTGCAGAGAACGCTGGAAGAGGTCGTCGGTGGTCCGGTGGCTTGCCTGCTGACCTTCGATCTGCTGGTAGCTGGCGTTCTGGTGGAAGATGGGCGTACCGGTAAAGCCGAAGAGCTGGGCTTTGGGGAAGAACTCTCGGATGGCGTTGTGGTTTTCGCCGAACTGGGAACGGTGGCATTCGTCGAAGATGAACACCATCCGCTGATTGCGTAGCGGCTCCAGCCGTTCCTTGTAATTGCGGCGGTTGGTGCCGTCGAGCGCCAGCCCAAGCTTCTGAATGGTAGTGACGATCACTTTGTCGGCATAGTCGTCGGAAAGCAGCCGGCGCACCAACGTCTCCGTGTTGGTGTTTTCCTCGACGCAGCCTTCCTGAAAGCGGTTGAACTCTTCCCGCGTCTGGCGGTCGAGATCTTTGCGATCAACCACGAAGAGGCACTTCTCAATCGCTGGCTTATCCTTGAGGAGGGTAGATGCCTTGAAGGATGTTAGGGTCTTGCCGCTCCCGGTCGTATGCCAGACATATCCATTGCCGTTGTTCTGATCGATGCAGTCGACAATAGCTTTGACGGCATATATCTGGTAGGGCCGCATCACGAGCAGCTTTTGCTCACTGGCTACCCGCACCATGTAGCGGTTGACCATTTCACCGAGAACGCACTTGGCGAAGAACTTCTCTGCAAAGCTGTCCAGGTGAGTGACCTTGATGTTGTCGTCGGTGGCGAACTGGTAGACGGGCAGAAAGCGTTCTTCGGAGTTGAAGCTAAAATGGCGGGCATTGTTGTTGGCGAAGTACCAGGTATCGCTGCGATTGCTGACGACAAAGAGCTGAATGAAACAGAGCAGGGTCTTACCGTAGCCATTGCCGGGGTCGTTCTTGTAATCGACGATCTGCTGCATGGCCCTGCGTGGGCTGACCGCCAGAGCCTTCAGCTCGACCTGCACTGAGGGCACACCGTTGATCAACAAAAGCACGTCGTAGCGATGATGGCTGTTGTCGGTGTTTATACGAAGCTGGCTGACCACCTCGAAGGTGTTCTTGCACCAGTCTCGGATGTTGACCAGCGCGTAATTCAAGGGCGTGCCATCATCGCGCTGAAAGCCGTTGTACTCGCGCAGAACACGCGAGGCTACGAACACGTCTGGCGTAAGAATTTCGTCCAGGAGACGCTGGAATTCGGCATCGGTCAGATGGACGCGGTTGAGGGCCTCGAACTTCTCGCGGAAGTTCGTCTCCAAAGCAGCGCGGTCGCGGATGTCAGGCCGGTGAACATACTTGAGGTCTTCCAACTTCGCGATCAGGTCTCGTTCGATAAGGCTTTCCGTCGTCGTTGTTGTCATTGGCCTAGTCGAGATTGCATTGATCAGCGTTGTCCTCCAAGCCTACCTCATCAGGCTTGCGGACATGCAAGGGCCTACATCTCCACTCCCTTGAAGGGGATCTGGCGTCGAGTTTTACGGTCTTCTTTCCGCTCAACCAAATCCGGTTGTGGATTTCCGTCTGGTGTCTGTCTACCTTCCAAGGATCGCCACACTGCCTCACGACTGCTGTAGCGATAAAGCTCTTGTTCACCTCTTGGTCCGAACACGGCCTCGGCTGTACGGTGCGAGTACCGTTCCCAATTACGGAGCTCTGAGTACCTGTCAGAACTCACGTTGGTTCGGAGTGCGATAGCGACGGCTTCCTGATCGTGTCCGGTCAAACGCATCCGCATGGCGATCATCCAGTCGAGCTGTGATGGGTTCTTTACCTCCACCTTTGACACGATGTCTCGTCAATGCGCTTCATACGGGGACAATGACCTCCCTTGGCTTGTTGTATCCGGTAAGGGTCGTTCTTGCTGGGGCGCCGCCGATCCTGCCAGAAGGTTCTGAATGCGGAAGCCATGCTCTCTGGCCAGCTCCGCGCAAAGGACTTGGAATTCAGCTGGCCCGGTAACGGTGACAACGCCCCACTTCTGCGAGGCTACCTGCAATGCTGCCAAGACGGTCGCGCGGTCTGTCCTCTGATAGATGTCGATCTGCTTGCCTCGATCGACGAAGCTGAGCACTTCTGGACGGCCTTGGGCGTAGTAGCCAATGGATATCTCGCGCTTGCCCGCACCGCGTTCAATCCGTGTTTGGAAGTTCCGAATGTCCTGGCGCGCCGATTCGTCCGTTTCCTTACCAGACAAGCTCGCTACTACCGGCGAGGAGTTCCTATAACGCCAGAGGTCGGCCAGCTGGCTTTGACCGGCAGCCCTGAGAAACTGCTCGTAAGTCGGCCGGGAGCCTAAACGCTTTCGCATCACTTCGCGTTCTGCTTCCTGTTCCGAGGTCAGCGCGGCTTTGCGTCTTGCCTGGTCTGCAGCCATCAGGCTTCTCGCTACGTTGAGTGAATCACCATGCCATCTCCCACCGGCGTAGAGGGCTTTTCGCTCAGCCTGAAAGCTTGCGATCTGCTCTTCTTGCACCTCGTTGGGAGGTTCGTAGCGCGCTCTGCGCCTGATCCTTCTCCATTCTGTGGGTCTCAAGAAACGTGCGATACTCCTGCCATCGATTCCCCTCTTCGACGCGCAAGGGCTTTAGTACCTGGGCAGTAGGTGCGACAGCCATCTTCTCTGCCGTGGGCTCCAACGGTCCAAAGCGTTCCTCCATCCGCTTCCTACTGAATTCCCGCCCGATTGCCGAGGCCTTTACGGCAGTTTCACCGACCCAGACCAAAGCCCCGCTACCTTTCTGCTCATAGCGAAAGCCTCTTGGCGTGAGGGCGGAATGTACGTCTGACCAGCTCTGAGCCGCATGAAGCAACTTCGGAATTTCATCCATCGCTACACGCTCAGCCGATTTTGCCCCGGTCGCGTTCTCGAAGTCACGAGCCTTTGTGTGGAGCACCGCTACGGCCACGTTTGTGGGCTTCCTGGTCTTCCCAGCTTGGTACACAGCGTTCGTTTCCTGTTCCCAGCCCTGCCGCTGGACCATTTCAGCCAAAGCCTGGTGAGCACGATCAATGCTCCAACCGTTGTCGGCGATGATCGAAGCGGCTCTCTTGCTGCTGGATAAACGTATTGCTGAACCGCCTTCGCCAGCACTCAAGACATACAGCCGCCGTGATGCGTTTCTAAAACTCAGGGGACGAGCAAAGGAGGCGTTAGCTGCTGGACACTCGCTCGAAACAGTGCTTGACGATCTCAAAGAAATCGGCATCGGTATGACAGTTTCTACGGCTCGTCAGTACTTGAAACCTGGACGTTCAACAAGGAAACAGACAAGCACCTCGCCGTTGCTAGATTCGCGAAATACCAAAGCGCCCAAGCCGAAATCAGTTGAGGAGTCGAGCAACCCCAAAGGAACATTCACGGTAACGGAAGATGAAAAGGATATCTAAGGAGAGCGCAATGGCTGGTGCAGTGTGGATGGTAAGCGGATCGAAAGGCGGCGTCGGAAAGAGCATCGTTTCCATGGCCCTTTCGCATTTCCTGTCTAAACGTGGAGAGGAAGTTCTGCTTGTGGAGGCTGATACTGCAAACCCTGATGTAGGTAAGGCTTACGGAAAGAGTTTGGAAACCGTATACCTCAACCTGGACGAAAAGGACGGGTGGATGGATCTCGCCAACCGTCTCGCAGAACAGCCTGAGCAGACGGCCGTAATCAACACTCCAGCCCGAAGTGGCGAAGGCGTAAAGCTCTACGGATCGCTTCTGTCGAGTTCGCTGGCCGAGCTCAATCGAGCCCTGGTAACACTATGGATTATTAATTCGCAGAGAGACAGCCTCCAACTACTGCGTGAGTATCTGGATTCGATGGAGGGTGGCACGACCTACGTTCTGCGAAACTTGTATCACGGTGCCGAACGCAAGTTTGAGCTCTACAACACTTCAAAGATCCGGGAGACGATTGAAGCGCGTGGAAAGACGTTGAACTTCCCTGACGTGGCAGATCGCATCTCCGACCAACTGCATAGCGACCGTCTCACAATCGACGCCGTCATTGCGAACTCTCCTTTGGGCAACCGGGCGGAGGTAAACCGTTGGATAAAGGAATGTGCCGCAGTGTTTGAGCAGGTCACGGTATGAATGTCGAAACCGCTTTTCTCAAGATCTACGGAAGAGAAGCAAAGCCAGAGGAAACGAACCGATTCAATCGGCTTGCGAAGGAACTCGACATACGGGAAAACGACGCGATATGGAGCATGGTCTTCTTGCTCGGGCATCACCTTGAACTGACAGAAGCGATGCCGGAAAAGATGACTGCGTCTACGAAACGTTTGCTGGACTCATTCAATGCCGCCATCAGTAGACGTGGCGAACTGGCTGAAACGGAGCTAAGAGCAGCAAGAGCTCGTATTGAGGAGTCGGTCAGTGTCGCTGTAGTAGCGTCGGCTGAGAAGGAGATTGCGCGTGCTGCTCAGACGGTTGCCAGGCATACTGCCGCCAAGAGTTGGCTTCAGTGGCTGGGAAGTGCAGCGATTTTAGGAATGCTGATCTTGGCAAGCGCCTTCTACAGTGGGTATAGAGACGGGAAAAGTATCGGGTATGCTTCCGCTTTGGACGGGAAAACAGCTGCAAGTTGGGCCGCCACTCCGTTGGGACAGGCGGCCTACCATCTGGACCAGAGCGGCGACTTGATCCACATCGTTCGTTGTGACCGAGACGGCTGGAGAGTCTCAACCGCGAGGTCAGGCGCGAAGAATTGCTTTGTACGGCCAGGCTTTGATGGAGAGATAGTCGGATGGCAGATTCCGTAGGTCAGAGTCGGCACCACCCAAATGCAACTCGGTGCGTCCATATTTCTATGATCGTCTTTACTCGGGAAGAGGCCGTTGCTGACAGTCTTCAGTCACTCGAAATCGAGTCGCTTGACCCTGGGCAGAAGGCGCGAAAGCTGGCTAATTTGTACGTACGTGGTCGCATGGGCCTTCAAGAGCTGTGCGTTGCTCTTGATCAGTTGAACGAGCAACAACGATTGGATCACTGAGATGGACCCTTACGTTTACGTCGGAACTCGGGTTCTGAAGAACAAGGGGTGCCTTCGAGTGCCGGAGGAAGCAGCGGCATACGAAGCTCATATGGTCTTTAAACGATTACTGGGCCTCTATGCTGAGCCGTGCCCGGGGCCACTGGACACACAGCATTTAATCGGCATTCACCGCACACTGTTTCAGGACGTTTACCCCTGGGCCGGCAAGCTACGGATCGGAGAGATGTCGATCGGGTCGTATAGATTCTGCCGGGCGGAGCTCCTAACGAGATCGCTGACAGCACTTCTTGACCAACTGGCAGGTGAGCGATATCTCGCCAATCTGTCGCCTGATGGATTCTCAGAACGAGCCGGCTACTATCTGGGCGAGCTGAACGCGATCCATCCCTTCCGCGACGGCAATGGTCGGACACAGCGGGAGTTCGTTCGGCAGATTGGCCTCCGTGCTCACCACAAGGTCCGTTGGGCACCCGTTACTCGGTTTGAGATGATCGCGGCCTCTAAGCTGTCGGCGGCGACTCGGAAGCCAAATGCGTTGGTCGTCGTGATGCGAAAGACGCTAGGCCTCAGTCGCTTATTAGAACGCTCACCGCCGATTTCGTCTTAACTTGATCCCTTCTAACCCCTACATACCCGGAATTACAGGCAAATCGTTTCGGCTCAAGAGTTCCGGGTCAGGGCCGCGAAGCGCCGCGATCAGCGGGCCGAAGGAGCCTTGACGCGAAACTCGCCGGAACGACACTCGCCCAGTCCGGGCATGTAGCCTCGCTCGTTATCTGCTCTTCAAAACCGGTCGGATGCAGTCATCTTGAGAGCGTCTAGAGAAGAATATGCGTGAAGCCTTCATCGGCCCGGTCCAACTGACTCAACTGAAGCTGAGGGAGCGTTTATGGCACGAGGGCGGAAGAACGTGTCACTGGTGCGGCCAGCCAACCCTGTTATGTATCGAACCGGTCCACAACCAAGCTACCGTCGATCACATCGTCCCTCGCTGCCGTCGTGGGCCAACTCGCCTGGACAATTGCGTTAGCGCCTGCTTCGCCTGCAACTGCAGGCGCAACCGTGAAGATCAGGCGCGGCCCGATCACCCGAGCAATAGACCGCCAATCCCTCGCTCTCGTTCCGATTAGTCGGTCAAGGCAGAGGCAGTCCAGAAGTCATTCAGAAGCATCAAGATCCAGGCCCACTCTTCACCGGGCCGTTTTGCATAGTTTCGATCAGCTCGTCGAGCTCCCGGAGCAGGTCGCCCCGGCCATCCACCAAAGCCCTACAAAAGGTGTAGATCAAGAAGTGCATCATCGTCGGATGAGCGAGTGCGTCGGTGACCGCATGCAGCCGCCATCGGTACTCGATCAGAGGATGGTCCAGTCTGCGCCTGCCCTGCATGAAACGGGCAAACTCCTCAGCAACTTCAATAGCGATCTTCTCCGGATCAGTCGCTTCGGGGTGCTCACGTTCGTACTCCACCACGGCCTCAACCAGCTGCGTGTAGGCATCGGCGTCCATCCGCTCGACCGTTCGGCTGAGTTGCTCGAAATCTGCCCTGAGCCTCTCTCGCGTCATTCTGTTACTTGTTCGACTCTTGGAGTCTCTTCATGCCGATAGCCATAGAAGCAGAGACCGCCTCTTGACAGATGATCCCGTTTGCCGTTGCCTCGTTGGAGGCTGGGTCGGTTTTGAGAGAGCACACGCCATGGTCGATGAAGCTGGGCAGAATAGCCGGGTGAGACTCGAAAAAGCCGTCTACCAGGAGCGGGTCGTAAACGCCTGGAGACTTCTCAAATGGCGGCCCACCGTCCTTGAGGTACAGGCTCATCACGGGGCCGTGCGGGTGCGACGTGTGGCAGCCTCCAGAACTCAACACGGCGGACGCCGCTATCCCAAGCCATAGCAGAGATGCCTGCCGCAAAAGCTTTCGTCGAATGTCAGAATTCCTCATCGCCGACCTCAGATGTCATTACACACCTTTGGTTTGTGTTAGGGAAGAGCCCCATTCGGAACACTCGAAGGAGTGTCCCTTCTCCGCCAACAATTCGGCCGCAACCTGAGGCGACTTCGCCTGCAACAGGACTGGACGCAGGAACAAATGGCTGAACGGCTCGGAGCGTCGGTGAACTTCCTCAGCTTCATGGAGCGAGGTATGAAAGCACCCAGCTTCGAGAACCTGGAACGGATCGGCGAGGTTCTCGGGTTGGAAGTCGCGGAGCTGTTTCGCTTTCCAGCGACGCCAGCGGATCAAGGCCAGCGGGTCCCACGGAGCACGCACGGGCCAAAGCAGCGTGGCAGGCTTCAGCGGTCCTAGCAATCCGACTGTGCGATTTGTAATCCACAGCCGACCGCTCGACTCCTTCTGCTAATCATCTTGTCTTCTTGTACATCCTGCTACCTATATACAGACACAATTCATACCCGGAGGTCCCCTGTTCCATACCAGGAGGTCCCCTTTTCATACCCGGAGGTCCCTGGATTCATACCCGGAGGTCCCCTGAAAAGAACCGGGATCAACAGCTCCGCTGTGGGAAACCGATGCTGG
This sequence comes from uncultured Acidobacteriaceae bacterium, assembly GCA_964247895.1. Classification (GTDB taxonomy): domain Bacteria; phylum Acidobacteriota; class Terriglobia; order Terriglobales; family Acidobacteriaceae; genus EB88. The sequence continues at coordinate 29,685 of CAXTWG010000010.1, read as the reverse complement.
ATGGCGTGACCTGGACACGGCTGGGTCAATCTGGGAGACCGTGGACTCTCAGGGCATGAAGTCAAGGCTAGGCAGACGATCCGGCTGATTCAATCGGAGAAGATGCGATGGCGGCTTGCTTGAGCCGCCTCCGTAAAGCATCGACCGCCAGCAGGCGGCCCGACAATGAGCCCTTTCGATTCGGCTGACGCCCTTAGCTCTGGCCACAGCGTTTGCAGCGCTCGTATGGCAGTCGCGAAGCGAGCCCTGATGCGCGGCAGGTTGGTATCCGCTTGCCAGAGTTGCATCCGGAGTTCTCGCCAAGGGATCAGCGAAGTCGAGCGGGCGGCAAAACATCGCCAATACAGGAAAAGAACCATATCCTGCAGTTGAGGCTTGCCGCGCGTGGCGCGAATAATTTCCGCTGGCACGACGACCGGGTGAGCCACGAGCTCCTCGAAGAAATCCGAGTCGATCTCCAAACCAAAATCTGCGTCTTCAGTATCGAGAGCATGCTGACGAATGTCACGGCCGGCCACATGAGGGCTGATTGAACTTGGAAGATGCGAACGCCGGATCACTGGCATGATCTGGGAATCAGAAGACCTTCCGCTGCTCCTTTCCACACCAATCGTCAAGGCGCGGATGCGGAGATACCGCTCGCGCAGATCGCGGCGGTTCTTGCCTCCCTGCTGCATACCCATAGCTTCAAGGAACTGGCTGGCCGTCTTCCATGTGATGAAGGGCGAGCGCGACTTCACTGCTCTGTCGAGTAGGAAGTGCAGCACACTCCGGTCGCTCCCGTATGGAAGCCCCGTGTCAGACTCGAACTGAACGTCACCTTCAGTCGCGTTCCATCGGCAAGACGAGCGCTTCGAGTGATCTTGCTGAGTTCGGTCGGATGGTAAGGCAAGCCGCACAGAATGAGAGCTTGAGCGACCTGATATAGCTCTCCACTGAGCTCGTTCTGCCGAGTCAAAGCCACTACTTCGACGAGCCGCTTGGTCACACGAGGCGAGCACCGATGCGAGTCCGGCACTCGGAAACCACTGGCTTTCAGTATGGACTTGACATCCTCCAAGGATGCCTACTCGACCACGACGATGGCAGCGATCTTCGGAGTGGAGAAGTAGACGCGCCTGCCGAGGCGGAGACGCGCAGCGTTGATGCTGTCGGAAAAGGGGCTCGGAGTGCGGAGAGTAATCCGGAGACCCTCAACCGACCGGTTGAGAATCTTCGCTAACTGAGCCAAAGTGATGAGTGGCCCGTACTGGTTATATAGAAGCTCTGCCGTCGACACCGTAATCTACCCCCAAACTGCAAGAACTAGGGCTCACGGTAAACAACGTGCTCGGTTGTATCGAGAGACGTTCTCTGCGAGAAAACCTCTTCCGATCCTCCAGTAGCTACGAACAACCCGGCTGCTTTGTGGCGTCGAGCAGTGTCCTGAACAAACTGCTGTTTGCATTCATAAGAGCGTCCGCAACGGGCTTGGTGGTGTCTGCTACACAGGTGGAGCATCGATGAGGATTTTTCGCGTAGATTGCATCCGCCAGATCCTCTTCCCGATAGGCTAAGCGTCTATTTTGTTTACGATCTGCCTGCACTCGCTCAGCGATCTTTAGATCGATGAAGGATAGAACACCATCATCGATCCACTTTGCAAAGAGGCTAGGTTTCACCTCTTTCACGTTTGCCCGCGCACCCTGCAACGCCTCAAGCTGATTCCTAAGGGCGGCCGCCGCCAATTTTGGGGGAGCATTCGGATCAACAGCAAACAAATACGGAGCTTCTACGGAACCTTGAACACACCACTTCTCCAGTGAGCCAATGAAGTGCTGCACTTCGGGATTTCCGTCGTCGTCGAAATGACGGTAATGTGCATTCTCCCTCCGCAGCCGCCTGTGAGTGTCTGCCCAGTCCGCCATGTGTAGACTCCGGATCGGGATATCCGAAGGCGGTGCGGCGTAGCAGTCTTCCTGGTCTTCGCCGAGGGCAAAGTATAGAGGTTCGTTTTCGAGACTGATCGGCTCGTTCGCCGCACAGAAGAAGCTCCGCGCCATTCGCCGAGTTGTTGGATGAAGTGCCTGCTCTGCGATGTATAGGTCTGCGGCGGTCATCTGTCGTACTGTCTCGTAGGTCGAGCGGACAGATTTTAGAGTGGGGAACACTACTCCCTGGCGGGAAAATTGCTCAACTATTCGTGATACGTCCGCAATCGGTTGGTCCTGAAGGCCGGACAGCATTTCGTCAAAGTAGAGGTCGTCGACGAGCATGGTCCCCGCACGACCGTGTGTGAACGGACTTATGCTTTTCCAAAGGCTCAGGAGGTCGATACGGAAGGCCAACTGGTCAAGCCAAGCCGCTGGTTCTGTCATCATCCTGAGGCTCAAGTAGTTCTACAGGCGAAACCAGGTAGGGATCGGCAGCTTATCGCTGGCTTTACGGTTACCCATTTGTCTGCTCTGCAAGCGACTTCCGGCTTTCAACTCGATTGGGCAGTTTATCGAGTCTCGAAACCAGGTCTTCAGCTCTCAAGTGCGTGTATCGCTTCAGCATCTGCATGGACTTGTGCCCACTGATAGCGGACACCTCCTGGTCAGAGAGGCCGGCTTCGACGAAGCGACTCACCGCCTCGTGACGAAGGTCATGAAAGTGGAAATCTTTTAGACCCTGCTTCTTCTTGATCTCTTGCCACACCCGATCAAAGGCATATGGCCCGCGAGTGCCTTGTCTGCCTGGTTCCCCGAAGAAAAGCAGATCGGTTCCGGCAGGTCGGATAGGATGATCCAACGCGCTCTGGAAGAGCTCTGTGGCAGTTGTGGTCAACGGCACTGTGCGTGGATGTGTGTTCTTCGTTTTCAGCAATCGCACGATACGGCGGTCGATCTCGACCTGAGCGCGTCGCAGCGTCACGATCTCTGAGGTTCGCATACCGGTTTCGAGAGCGATGCGGACGATCCAGCCGAGCATGGGATTGGAGTGGGCGTCTACGGACGCAAGGATTTTCGACTCTTCTTCAGCAGTCATGCGCCGGTTTCGCCCCGGTCCCGGCGCGGGCCTGCGGATGTTCATGACGGGATTGGCAGGCAGCCCAACACTCCATTCTTTGATCGCGACCGTGTAAAGGTGCCCGAGCAGCGCAAGATCGAGGCGCACGGTGTTGTTCGCCCGTGGCTGAGGCTGGCCCGCGGGACTGAGGCGATCCTCTCCTCCCAGCCGCATGTCTCTGAACTTCGCGATGAGCTCTGGGGTAAGCGCAGCTAGCGAATACTTGCCGAGGTGCTTAATGAGAATCCTTGAGCGCTTCACGTCGGCAAGCTGTGAGGTAGCGCGCTTCGTCGGCACCACCTCAGCAAGGTAGCGCTTCAGCGCCACTTCGACCGTCATGCGATCCGCCGTGGCTCGCTGGATGTAGGCGCCGCGCACCATCTCGTCTTCGCTACGGCGCGACCAATCCTCAGCGTCTCGCTTCGTGCGAAACGTCTTCGCGGTCGTTGGCCATCCCGCCTTGCGGATGACTGCTTTCCAGGTCCCTGAATCGGTTTTTACGAGGGTCGCCATGGCTCTCCGGTACAGCGCCTCGCGGCAGCACTGTACCGAAATTGTACCGAAGCAGTTCCGGTACACTCATTAGCGGGCATTCTTGAGAGGGCCGAGGGCACCGATCTCAAAGAGATAAACTACTCAAAATAAACAACTTATACTTTGGTGCCGGGAGGGGGGGTCGAACCCCCACGAGGTTGCCCTCGGCGGATTTTGAGTCCGCTGCGTCTGCCAGTTCCGCCATCCCGGCCCGGGTGGGTGGAAGAGAACCAGTATTGCATAGGGATCCGGCGCTTATGCGCTGAAAAGTAACTGATGCACGGCCCCTGCGGTGGCGCGCGCCTGGGTGCCGGTAAGGGCGGCCACTGCGGGCAAGCGGCTTAGATCAAAGAAATTGCGGCCGACGGCGCCCAGGATCTGCGCGCTTGGCTGAAGCAGGAGGACGCGGCTGCCTCCAGCCTGGAGGTCGCGGCACTCGCGCCCGGCTTGAGAGGTGATGCGCAAAGCATTTTGCGCCGCCGCGCTCGGGGGCCGTCCCAAAGGGTCCAGGATCAGAACGCGGCTGCAACCGGCAGCCAGCCCGGCGTTGGTGGAAGAGCCAATGCCGCCGTCCATCCAGGCACGGCTCCGTGCGTGGACGAGCGGGTAGGCGCAGGGCATGGCGCAGCTGGCGGCAACCGCTGTCGCGAGCGGGATATCGGAATGCCGGTCCCAGGCTTCCAGCTCGCCGCCGGCGGCATCGACCACGGTAATGCGGAGATCGGGCTTGGACGGCCACGGGCCCTGGGGCGCGTAGGAACGGGCAACCAGCTCAACCCACTCCTGCTCACCGGGGACAGAGGCGCGGAGGGCGCTGCGACCCATGGACCGGCGAAAACCTGCCATGTCACGGGTGAAAAAGCGGGCCAGGAGATAAGCGAGTAGAAAGCGAAACAGCTTGGGCGGTTTGCCGTGCGTGGAGCCGGCCTCGGCCTGCAGGGCGGCTAGGTGTTCGAGGTGGCCGTGCACAGCCAAATAGGAACCGATGATGGAACCGGCGGAGGTCCCGATGATGCGGCCTTCGAGAAAGATCCCAAGCGGGTCGGGGCGATCCCCTGCCCATAGCTTGGCCCAGCCGCTGAGCATTGCAGCCATCCAGACGACACCCAGAGGACCGCCGCCGCCGAGGACTAAAGCTGTGCTCGGAGCTGTGCTTGGGGCTGGGTTTGAGGCCGTGTTTTCCGTTGTCGACACAAGGGGTTGAGATGCGCCCCCGAGCAAGGGATGCCGGGGGCTGGGCTATCCGGTAGGAAGGTCGTTATGACGGGCTGGTGAGGCCGGGTTTGGCTTCCCGGTACTGGTAGCTGGGCTCGCGCTCTTCCTCGAGGACAGGCTGGTGGACGGAGCGGCCTTCAACGTGGGGTTTGCTGCCGCGGCCGCCGGCGCCGAGCAGGGTTTGGAGGATGACGTAGAGCACGGGGATAAAGAACAGGTTGAGGATGGTGGAAAGGAGCATCCCGCCGACGATGGAGGTACCGACGGAGTGGCGGCCGTTCTCGCCCGCGCCATGCGCGAAGACCAGCGGCATGACGCCGAGGATAAAGGCGAAAGAGGTCATGAGGATGGGGCGGAGGCGGAGCTCGGCGGCTTCAATGGCGGCGTCGATGATGGAGCGGCCGGAACGGCGGAGTTGCTCGGCGAATTCGACGATGAGGATGGAATTTTTCGCGGAAAGGCCGATAAGGAGGACGAGGCCGATCTGGCAGTAGACGTCGTTCGGCAGCCCGCGCAGAGACTGGGCGAGCAGCGCGCCGAGCACGGCCATGGGGACGGCGAGAAGGATGATGAACGGGAGCGCGAAGCTCTCGTACTGGGCGGAGAGCGTGAGGTACACAACCAGGATGCCGAGGCCGAAGATGATGACGGTCTTGCCTGAGGACTCGATCTCCTGGAGTGCCAGGCCGGTCCAGCTATAGCTCATGCCCTGGGACATGGTTTGCTTAGCGAGGTTCTGCATGGCCGTGAGGCCTTCGCTCGAGGAAAGGCCGGGGGCGGCGGAGCCGTCGATCTCAACCGAGCGGAACAGGTTGTAATGGCTGATGACCGAAGGGGCGGAGGTTTCCTGGAGAGTGGCGAAATTTTGGAGCGGGATCAGCTGGCCGGTGTTGGAGCGGACGTAGAACTGGCGGATATCGGCGGCGGTGCGGCGGAACTGTTGATCGGCTTGGGCGTAGACGCGGTAGGAGCGCTGGTTGAAGTCGAAGTTATTGATGTAGTTGGAACCCATGTAAACAGAAAGTGCATTCGACACCTCGGAGAAAGGTACGCCGAGGGACTTGGCTTTTTCGCGGTCGATGGAAACGAGCAGCTGGGGGTCGTTGGCGCGGAAGGCGGTGAAGAGGCCCACGAGCTCATGGCCGGCGCTTGCGCGGGCAACCATGGTGTGGGCGACGCGGTCGAGGTCTTGGAGGGTGTTGCGACCGAGGTCCTGGAGCTCGAACTGGAAGCCGCCGAAGGAGCCGATGCCGGAGATGGCGGGGGGCTCGAATGGGATGACGAGCGCGCCGGGGATGCTGAAGCAGAGAGGCCGGATACGCTTCACGATTTCAGCCGCAGTGTCGCCGGGACCAGTGCGCTTGGAGAGCGGCTGGAGCGGCAGGAAAGTAATGCCGTAGTTGGGTGAAGTGCCGGCAAAGGAGAAGCCGGCGATCGAGAAGGTGCCGAAGATGTCCTTTTCTCCCTTGAGAAGCGTCGCAGCGATGCGGTCCTGTACCTGGCTGGTGTAGGCGAGCGAAGCGCCCTGGGGGGATTGCGTTTGAACGATCAGGTAGCCCTGGTCCTCCTGCGGGACGAAGGCAGTGGGCACGGACCGGTACACGATCACCGTGGCGGTGAGGCCGCCGATGAACAAAAGGAGCATGATCCAGCGGAAGCGAACGACCTGGTGGATGGTGCGGCCGTAGCCGCGGACAACTGAGCGGATGCTGTTATCGATCAGCCCGAGGATGCCGCGCTTGTGGGTCTCCTTGCGCAGCAACAGGGCGGCGAGGGCAGGCGAGAGCGTCAGGGCATTGAAGGCGGAAATGGCGATCGAGAACGCGATGGTCAGCGAGAACTGTTTATAGAGCAAGCCCGTAGTGCCGGGGAAGAACGAGACTGGGATAAACACGGAGATGAGCACGAGCGAGGTCGCGATGACGGCGCTGGTGACCTCGCTCATGGCGATGGAGGTGGCTTCGTGCGCGTCGGCGATGCCGTCGGAGATATGGCGCTGGACGTTTTCAATGACGACAATGGCGTCGTCGACGACCAGGCCGGTGGCGAGCGTAATACCGAACAGGGTCAGGGTGTTGATGGAAAAGCCGAAGATTTTGAGAAAGGCGAAGGTGCCGATAAGCGAGACCGGGATGGTGACGGCGGGGATAACGACGGCGCGCCAGTCCTGGAGGAAGAGGAAGATGACGGCGATGACGATAACCATCGCCTCGAGCAGGGTGACGACGACGTCGTGAATGCCCTCGGCCACGACTTCTGTGGTGTCAAAGGCGACGATGTACTTGAGGCCGGGCGGGAAGCTCTTGGCAAGCTCGGCGAGGACGGCTTTGCCCTGCTTGTCGACCTCGAGCGCGTTCGCATTCGAAAGCTGCTGGACACCTACGCCGACGGCGCTGACGCCGGAATATTTGAGCTCCTGCGCATAGTCCTGCGCGCCGAGCTCGGCATGGCCGACTTCCGACAGGCGAACGATACCGTTGGGGGTGTTTTTAACGATAATGTCGTCGAACTGCTCGGGCGTGGCCAGGCGACCGATGGCGTTGACGGTGATCTGAAAGCTCTGGCCGGTGTTGTTGGGGGGCTGGCCGAGCTGACCGGCGGGCACTTCCACGTTCTGCTCGCGGATGGCATTGATAACGTCGGTGGCGGTGAGATTGCGGGCGGCCAGCCGGGTGGGATCAACCCAGATGCGCATGGCGTATTTACGCTCGCCGAAGATAACGACATCGCCTACGCCCTTGATGCGCTTGAGCGCGTCCTTCACGTAGACGTCGAGGTAATTTGAAATAAACAGGCTCGAATAGCGGTTGTTTTCGGCATAGAAGCCCGCGCCGAAGACGAAGTTGGAGTTGGCCTTGGTGACGGTGATGCCGCTCTGGTTGACCTCAGCGGGCAGCTGGCCGGTCGCCGAGGAGATGCGGTTCTGGACGTCAACCGCGGCGATATCGAGGTCGTAGCCGGTTTCAAAGGTGGTGGTGATGCCGGTGGTGCCGTCGGAGCCCGAGGTAGAGGAAATGTACTGCATGCCGGGAACGCCGTTGATGGCCTCCTCGAGCGGGCGTGTGACGGCGGCCTCGACGACCTGGGAGTTGGCGCCGACGTAATTGGTGGAAACCTGGACCTGGGGCGGGGCAAGCTGGGGGTATTGCGCGATGGGCAGGGTCGGGATGCAGACTGCGCCGGCAAGGATGATGAGCAGCGCGCAGACCGAGGCGAAAACAGGGCGGCGGATGAAGAATTCGACCACGGAAATTCCTTTCTAAGGGCGCCGACAGGCTTAGCCGAGCGGGTGGACGGGCATGCCGTCGACAAGGAGCGCGAGGCTGGACAGGATAACTTTCTGACCTGGAATCAGGCCGCCTTCGATCGCGTAGTCATTGCCGACGGTGTCCCCGAGCGAGACAGGAATTTGGTGGGCGATGAATTTGCCGGGACCCGCGGATTGCGCGATGTATACGAAAGCCTGGCCGCCGAGCCGCGTAACCGCGAGCACGGGAATGACGGGCTTCGGCGAGGAAGACCAGATGAGGCGTGCTTTGACCAGCTGCAGGTTGCGCAAGCGGGCCAAGGCAGAGGAGGAAACCGGCGCCTTGACGAGGATGCCTTGCAGGCCGTTGTCGACTTGCGGGGAAAGGAAGTCGACCTTGCTGGTTTCGACCGGGTTGCCATCGGCGTCGAGGATGGAGACAGGTAACCCAAGCTTAAGTTCGGCGGCACGCTCGGTGGGCACATAAATGTAGGCTTCGAGGTCGGTATTGGCGTCGAGGGTAGTCAGCAGGGTGGTTGAGGAAACATAGTCGCCGATGTGGACGGGGACATCCCCGATTGTGCCGTCGAAGGGGGCAACGAGTCGGTAATAGCCAAGCTGGCGCTTCTGGGTCGCAGTGGTGGCGGCGGAGGACTCGTAGTCGGCCTTGGAGTTGCGGAAGTTCTGAAGCGCCTGATCGTAAGCATCGCGGGAGGTAATACCGGCTTCGAAGAGTTTGCGCTGGCGCTCGACCTGGGCCTGGTTGTAATCGTAAACGGCGAGCTTTTGCTGTTCGGTGGCGGCGGCGGAATCTAGAGTAGCGCGCTGCTTGATGGGGTCGATCTCCATCAAAAGCTGGCCCTTGGCGACGTGCTGGCCGGAGACTACCTGGATGCCGGTAAGATTGCCGTCCACCTGCGGCTGGATATTGGCGGTGCGGCGACTCTTGATGGTGGCGACGTAGGTGTCGCCTTGGGGAACAGAGGTGTTGCTTACGGTTTGGGTCTGGACGGGGAGGCCGCCCGGTGGGAGACCGAAGCCGGCTGCCGGGGCCTGCTTGTGGGCGCAGGCAGCCAGCGAGCCAATCAGAAAGAAAGCGAGTGCAGCGGGTAGGAAAGGCCGTACGGAGATGGTCACTGAGAGCAAACCTCTTGAGGGTGCGCGCTAGCTGGGGTAGGCCCGGCCGAGATCGCGAAACGATTGTTGGATGCTGGGGGAGGCGCGAGGCTGCAAATAGTTGCCTGCCCTTTGGGGTTACCCGCGTTTATTTCTTAAGAGCCAAGAAGACGAACCAAACTACTCGGCTGGAAGCCGAGTAGCCTTGAACCTCCGTGAAAACGTCGCCGCCGGTGTAGGCAATGGGGAGCAGCAGCTGCGCGCTCAAAACCTGGAGGGACCGATCCGGCAAATTTTAGATCGACCAGGTTTGAAACAAGGACTAAGACGGCAAAGGCGACGGTGAATGTGTCGAGGTAGAGAAAGTGTTCGGCGCGGTCGCTCGGTTGGCGGCAGCCTGGTGCGCGGCCGCTTAAAGAAAGGCGACGGACTGGATGCCGGCAACCTCAAACCGTTTGCGGCAGCGGATATTTTTGCAGGCAAGCTGGTCATCGGTGCGGACCATGTAGGACTGCGCTTTCCCGAAGCGGGCTCGATCGCGCTCATCGGCTCCGCGGCCGAGTTGAGCTTTTTTCCGGCGAACCAGCCAGCCGAGCTGGTAGTCATCGGCTTTGCCGCAGTGGGGGCAGGTGAGCGAGTGGGTCCGCTGTTCCGGTTTTTCGTCGAAAAAGTCGCGCTCTTCCATATGTTTGCTCCTCCCGGGTGTTCCTCATTATCTAGCATGGAAGGGCGAGGAGCGAGGGAGAGATGAGGAAGCGTCGGCCGGAGCGGTTTTCGGTGGCTAAGGCGGTAAAGCGGAACGCACGGGAGCGGGTGGAGACGCCTCCTCCCGAGCGGGTGATACCGGATATGCGGGAGCGGGCGCCTAGCCGCGCGCAACGGCATAGGCAAACGCTCGCGAAGGAGCTTGCGGGAATCGAAGAGTGAGCGAATAAAGGACAAGGTCGGCGGGACGGGCATTTGCGGGTACGATGGAAGGAGGGAAAAGCTTTCGGCAGGCATGGCGACCCGGCTGCGACTCACTCTCGGAAAAGAGGCAGGATGCGTTCACAGTTGGTCTATGCGGCAGGGTTGAAGATGCAGAACCGGTTCCTGATGGCAGTGGTGACGATGCAGGCGGTGCGGAAGCTCCATATCGCTTCGACACGGACCGAAGACACGGCAAATCACGTTTTTTCGGAGCTGGCAGCAGGGCGGGCACTCGATGTCACGATGCCGGAACTGAAGCCGCAGGCACCGATCGAGCCCTTGCTGATGGCGATCGGCATATAAGCAGGAGCGCGCATTGACTTGGGAGGCGCACATCTCATACCATGAGGTTCTTGTGCGCTTTCGCGCCTGCTTATTTGGGCGCTTGGCTTTATGAAGGCCGGAAATACCGACGCACACCGTTTATCCTGCTCAACATACGAGTTCGCGCAGCTGGAGCCGCGGCATTGCTGTTGAAGCGTGGAAAGTTTTAAGACTCAGAGGAGAAGTTGATGTCGACGTTTATACCGAGCGGGCTGGAGATCGACCGCAAGTGGTTCGTGGTGGACGCCAGCGGCAAGACGCTGGGGCGCCTGGCGACCGAGGCGGCCAGCATCCTGGCCGGCAAGCGCAATCCCAGGTACGTGCCCTATATCGACATGGGCGACCACGTCATCGTATTGAATGCCGAGAAAGTCCGGCTGACTGGGCTTAAGTCCGAAAAAAAGGTATACCGGCGGTATACAGGTTTCCCGGGCGGGTTGCGCGAGGAGTCGTTTCTGCGCTTGATTGCGCGACGGCCGGAGAAGGTCATCGAGGAAGCCGTCTTCGGGATGCTGCCGAAGACCAAAATGGGCCGCCAGATGGGGACCAAGTTGAAGGTATACCGGGGCGACAAGCATCCGCACCAGGCACAGATGCCTGAGGTGCTCGAAATTGAAACCCGGCTCGGGAAGGGAAGAACGGCATAATGGCGGATCTAGTTCAGTACTACGGAACGGGGCGGCGCAAGTCGGCGATTGCCCGTGTATTTCTGCGGCCCGGCAATGGCGGGTTCAAGGTCAACGGCAAGGAGCACGAGGTGTATTTCGTGACCGAGCAGCAGAGGATCGCGGCGAAACGGCCTTTGATGCTGACCGAGTTGGTGGGGACGTTTGACGTGCTTACCACGGTGAAGGGCGGCGGCGTGGCTGCGCAGGCCGATGCGGTGAAGATGGGGATTGCGCGGGCGCTGCTTGAGTTCAATGCGGAGCTGCGGCCCACGCTCAAGACCGAAGGCCTCCTGACTCGCGATGCACGGATCAAGGAACGGAAGAAGTACGGGCAGAAGGGCGCTCGCAAGCGGTTCCAGTTCTCCAAGCGCTAATTCTTATGGCTCGGATCGGCTTTGTCGAGCTGCCCGCGCGGGGTACCGAACAGACTGGACGCTTTTTGAAGAAGCATTCGGTTGGCAGATGTCGAGCTTGGGTCCGATCCACTCCTGCACAATGACCGGAGATGTCGAGCTTGGGTTGCAGGCTGACGAGAGTGAGGCGACGAAAGCTCCGCTGGTGGTCATCACGGTGGACGATCTGAATGACGCGCACATGAAGGTGCTTGCGGCGGGTGGGCAGATTAGCAAGGAAACATTCAGCTTCCCGGGCGGCAGGCGGTTCCACTTCCTGGACCCGAGCGGGAATGAGTTGGCTGCAATGCAGGCGGATCAGGCGTAAGGCAGTAAATCATCGGAAGTGATTCTCCCATGAATGGGAATCAATCCGGGGCTTCGGCACCGGATGCAACTTACATAAGGAGGCTATTTGGCAACCATCACCATGAAGGAGCTGCTTGAGGCGGGCGTCCACTTCGGGCACCAAACCAAGCGTTGGGATCCGCGCATGAAGGAGTACATCTTCGGCGAGCGCAATGGGATTTACATCATCGACCTGCAAAAGACGCTAAAGATGTTTAAGGAAGCGTCGAAGTATGTGACGGACCTGACCGCGACCGGTAAGGTTGTCTTGTTTGTGGGCACAAAGCGGCAGGCACAGGATGCGGTTGCCGAGGAAGCGAACCGCTGCGGGATGTTCTACATCAACCAGCGCTGGCTGGGTGGGTTGCTGACGAACTGGATCACGGTGCAGAAGTCGGTGAAGCGGCTCCAGGAACTGGACGAGATGGCGACCGATGGCCGCTACGACCTGCTGACCAAGAAGGAAGTCATCAAGCTGGAGCGCGAGCGCAAGCACCTGCAAGCAAACCTGGCCGGCATTAAGAACATGAAGCGGCTGCCGGACGCGATCTTTGTGGTCGACTCGAATGCCGAGGCGATCGCGGTTAAGGAAGCGCGCAAGCTGGGTATCCCGGTGGTCGCAGTGGTCGATACGAATTGCGACCCGACGGTCGTCGATTATGTGATCCCGGGCAACGATGACGCGCTGCGGGCGATCCGGCTGTTCACCTCCAAGATCTCCGATTCAGTGATCGAGGGCGTGCAAATGGCGACCGACAAACAATACATGGACATCGCCGGCGTTGTGCCGGAAGCGCAGTTCACCGAGGCGACCTTCGCGGATGGCAGCCTGGAAGCCGGCGCGGACGGCGTGGAGCCTTCTGCGGACGCGACCGAAATCGAGGAGGTGGATCTCGAGTCCGCGCTCGGCGGAGGCATCCGGAAGGCGCCGGTAAGCGCGGGTGTGATTACAGAACCGGAAGTGATCGAAGGTACGGTCTAGACTCTGGGAAGCGAAGGAGCGAGGGCGGGGGGCCGGATACGGCCCCCCCCCCGCGGGTCCTGGTCGGGTTGGCCGCAAAGCTGAGCCCCCGGGGGGGCG
>CAXTWG010000010.1:0-16751 GCA_964247895.1 uncultured Acidobacteriaceae bacterium | reverse complement strand
CGCCACGCCCTCGCTACGTGTACGGTTTGCACGAAACGATGAGCGCCGGGCGGCGCGGATGAGGGTACAAACGTGGCAGCAGTGACGGAAAAGATCGATGCGAAGCTGGTGAAGGAGCTCCGGGAAAAGTCAGGCGCGCCGATGGGCGACTGCTTGAAAAGTCTCCAAGAGGCCAAGGGCAACATGGAGGAAGCATTCGTAATCCTGCGTAAGCGAGGGATGGCCTCGGCGGCGAAGAAGGCCTCGCGCGGCACGAACGAAGGCGCGGTCGGCACCTACATTCATGCGGGCGGCAAGATCGGCGTGCTTCTTGAGGTCAACTGTGAATCGGACTTCGTGGCGCGGACGGAGGACTTTCAAGAGCTGCTCAAGGATGTCGCAATGCACATCGCGGCAACGGACCCACGGTATATCCGGCGGGAGGACGTGACTGAGGCTGATCTGGCGCGCGAAAAGGACATCTACCGGGCACAGGCAGCGGAGACGGGCAAGCCGGCTCCGGTGATCGAAAAGATCGTCGAAGGCAAGATGGGCAAATTTTTCGAGGAAGTATGCCTGCTCGACCAGCCATTCATCAAGGAGCAGACGATCTCGATCAAGGAGATGATCGCGCAAAAGGTCGGCAAGCTGGGCGAGAATATTACGGTGCGGCGGTTTGCGCGGTTCAAGGTAGGGGACCCGGTTTGGACTGTGGCGCAGGTCAAGGCTGAGGATTTGCCCTTGGCGGCTGAGTAGGTCGCTTTCGATGTTGCAGGAAAGGCCCGGCTTAGCCGGGCCTTTTCGTTTCGCAAGGGCGAAACCGCCTGCGCGGCTTGCGCCCACTTCGTGGGGTGTTTTCGTTTGCATCTTATCTGCCAGGAGCTTTCCCTTGGCTGCCATCCTCCGTGCTGCGCTCGCTTATTTTCTTCTCGTGTTCATGGTGCGCATCGTGGGGAGGCGGCCGGGCAAGCAGATGAACCCGTTTGAGTTTGTGCTGATTTTCTTTATCGGGGGTCTTGCACTTACATTCACGGTGGCGGATGACCGTTCGCTGACTAACGCCTTCACGCAGATTATGACGATTGGACTGGCGCATTACGGGCTGGTCGTATTGCGGCAGCGATCTCCGCGTATCGCCAGGCTGCTTGACGGCACACCCATGGTCCTGCTCTCGAACGGGCAATGGCACACGGAGGTCATGCGCGGCATGTTGATCGATGCCAATGACGTGATGACCGCCGCGCGGGACCAGGGCATCTCCTCGCTCGACAGCGTGGCGTACGCGGTACTTGAACGCAATGGTGAGATCACGATCGTAAAAACAGCAGAGGGCAGCCATGGCGATTGAAACGGCGACCAAGCCGGTTGAGGACACGATCGGGAAGGTGAACGACGAGGTTGCGGTGGGCGAAGACCTCGTCTTTCAGCGGCGGTGGTGGAAGTTCGAGCGGGCAGTGTGGCTATTCTTTGCGTTCCTGGTGTTGCTGGATGTGCTGGGGATCTTTGGGCGTGGGCCTTTGTCGAAAGCGCACAAGCAGTCTCCCGATGGCGCGTTGCGCGTCGATTACGAATGGGTGGAGCGGTTCAGCACGCCTTCAATCCTTACAGTGCGGTTCGGCCCGGGCGCGGTGAAAACCGGCATGGTACGGATTCTGGTCAGCGGCGAGGTGGTGCAGCAGCTCGGCAACCAGCGCATCATTCCCGAGCCGCTGAACTCAGCCACGGCAAAAAATGGCGTGATCTATACCTTCTCCGCTACGGACAACCCAAGTCTCGTGGAGTTCGCACTGCAGCCCGCGGTGGTTGGCCGGTCGCACTTCACGGTCAGTCTCATAACCGATGGCACAGTCAAACAGCCGCAGGACTCCATTACGGCAAACGTATTCGTGATGCCCTAAACAGGGGACATATGTACACCATCCTTTATGCCATTCTCGGGTACTTTTTTCTGCTCTTTATTGTGCGGATGCTTTCGCGCAGGCCGGGCGGGCAATTGACGCCGTTTGAGTTCGTCATTGTGTTTTTGATTGGCGGGCTCATCATCCTGGCCACGGTTGGGGATGACAAGTCGGCGACAAACTGCATTGGAGCTATTCTGACTATCGGGCTGATGCACCGTGCGACGGCCCGGCTGCGCGCGTGGTCATCCCGAGCGAGTATGGTGGTCGACGGTTCGCCCATGGTACTGCTCAAGGACGGCGAATGGCAGACCGAGGCGATGCGAGGGATGCGTATCGACGACCAGGATGTGATGGCGATGGCGCGGGCAAAGGGGCTGCGCAGTCTGGACGGCATCAAGTATGCTGTGCTGGAGCGAGTGGGGGCCATCAGCATTATTCCCAAAGAAGAAAAGGATCCCGAGTGATCGCTGCACAGGAGGAGCGTACTGTCGAGTCGATGGTACCGGCCCGTTTGGACCGTTTGCCGTTCAGCCGGTGGCACATCCGGATCGTGATCGCGCTCGGCACCTCGTGGCTGCTGGACGGCCTGCAGGTTACCCTTGCCGGGTCGCTCGCGGGTATTCTGGAGGACAAACGCGGTTTGGGCTTTACTGCGCCGCAGGTAACCGCCGGGGCCACTGCATACTTGGCCGGAGCAGTGCTGGGGGCTTTGTTTTTCGGGTATTTAACGGATCGCCTAGGGCGGCGCAAGCTGTTTCTTGTCACGCTGGCAACGTACTCAGTGGCGACGCTGCTGACGGCGGGGGCCTGGAGTTTCTGGAGCTTTACGCTGTTCCGCGCGTTGACCGGTTTCGGCATCGGAGGCGAGTACGCGGCGATAAATTCGGCTGTTGACGAGTTGATCCCAGGCAAGGTGCGGGGAACAATCGACCTGCTGATCAACGGGACGTTCTGGCTGGGCGCAATCCTTGGTTCGCTGGTGTCGTTTGAGCTGCTGCGTGGGCGTTTGCTGCCGCAGGCGATTGGATGGAGGGTGGCGTTTGGGACAGCCGCGATCCTGGGTGGGGCGGTTCTGCTGCTGCGGCTTAAGGTGCCGGAGAGCCCACGATGGCTGATGCTACGCGGACATGAGGAGCAGGCGGAGCAGATTGTCAGCGCGATCGAAGCCGATGTGCGCGCGGAAGGTAAGCAGCTGCCGGAGCCGGAGGGCGAGCCGCTGTGTTTGGCGGTGCGCGACCACACGCCATGGGGTGAGGTGTTTGGGGATATGCTGGGCGCGAACAAGATGCGCTCCCTACTGGGGCTGGTACTGATGGTGGGGCAGGCGTTCTTCTTCAACGCGATCTTTTTCACCTACGGGCTGGTGGTGAAGAACTTCTACGGGGTGAGCGACGCACGCGTGCCGCTCCACCTGCTTCCTTTTGCGGTGGGATGCTTTTTCGGGCCGGTGATGTTGGGACCCCTCTATGACAAGTGGGGGCGCAAGCCGATGATTGCGTTGACTTACGGTTTGTCCGGGCTGCTACTGTTGGGGATGGTTTACCCGTTCACCCATGGTCTTCTAACCGCGCGGACGTTGGACCTGAGCTTCTCGTTGATCTTCTTTGTCGCGTCCTCGGCGGCAAGCGCGGCGTACCTGACTGTAAGCGAAATCTTCCCGTTGGAGATCCGGGCGTTTGCGATCGCAGTGTTCTACGCCATTGGCACGCTGGCCGGCGGCGTGGGCGCACCGGTGCTGTTTGGGGAGTTAATCGCTTCCGGTTCGCGCACCAACGTCGCGTGGGGCTACGCGCTGGGGGCAGGCTTGATGCTGCTTGGGGCCGGCGCCGAACTGCTCATCGGGGTCGAAGCGGCTGGCATGGGCTTGGAATCTGTCTCAAAACCGCTGCAAAGCCGCCCGGCGCGCTCCAGCGCGCAATAACCCAGGCTACCAGCGCAGCAGAATAAGCTGCGAGCAGAAGCCGGGGCCCATCGCGGCTAAGATGCCGTAGCTGCCCGGCGCGGGGCGACGCTCCTCGATGGTGTCCTCAAGCACGAACAGGACGGACGCGGAGGACAGATTGCCGACCTTGCGCAGGGACTCCCAGGAGAGCGCGCACTCTTCGCGGGTGACGCCTGCGCCGTCGGCCATGGCCTCAAGCACTTTGGGGCCACCGGTATGGAGCACCCAGCTGGTGATGTCCTCGCGGCGGAGATCGTTGGCCTTGAGAAAGGCCGCGAGGTCAACGGGGAGGTGTTTGCGGATTATAGCGGGGACTTCGGGGGAAAGGACGATCTTGAAGCCTTCCTCGCCGATATCCCAACCCATCGCTTCTTCGGTATTTGGGTAGAAATTGGAACTGGTGGCTACGATCGTAGGCCCTGCCTGCTTTGGAAGCTTGACTTGATCGCCCGCAACGATGACCGCGGCGGCGCCGTCGCCGAACAGGCCGGTAGCGATAAAGTTGGCGACTGAAAGATCGCGGCGCTGCCAGGTGAGCGAGCACAGCTCGACCGAAAGCAGGACTGCGACTTTGTCCGGGTAGGCTTGGACATAGTCATTGGCTTGCGCAATGCCGGACGCACCGGCTACGCAGCCGAGACCGAAGATGGGAGTACGGCGCACGTGGCCGGGCAGGCTCATTCGGTTGCATAGGTGCGCGTCCAGCGAGGGGCTGACGACGCCAGTGACGGTGACGGTTAAAAGAGCGCCGATCTGCTCCTTTTCCAGCCCGGCATGGGCCAGCGCGCGGCAAATAGCCTGCTCGCCCAGTTCTTCGGCGACCTGGAGCCAGGCTGCATTGAACTCGCCCCAGCGCTCCATTTGGGCGTACTGCTCTAGAGGAAGGGCAAAGTACCGGCCATCCACCCCGACGCGCTGATGAAAGCGCTGGAGCAGCGCAGGGCTTTCCAACTGGGTGCCCCAGTGCTTTTGGAGCTCTTCAAAAACTTCTTGCTGGGTGTAGTAGCGCGGGGGCAGGGCAGAGGCGACGGCAGCAATTTGGCTCAAAAGGCTCTCCGGAAGGCCATGGGTGACGACAGTCGTTGGACGTTCGCTCCCTGACAAAGATACAAGCGCAATCCTACCCCAGTCCCCATCTTAAAAAATGAAGAATCAGCGGGTCCAAAGCAGGGCAGCCAGCCGGTACAGGAAACGGCGGCGCAGGGTGAAGCGGCAGCCGGTGGCTTGGAGCATGGTACGCAGTTCCGCGTAGGAGTGGGCTTGCCGCACGGATACAGGGCCGTCGTAGGCGGAGAGCCGGCTGCGGTCAACGTTCGAGAACAGCCGGGCGAGGGCGTAGTGGATGCGGGTGCGGTTCAGGTCGTTGACCAGCACCGCCACGCGCGCGACCCGGATGCTCTCACGCAGTACGGCGGCGGCCTGCTCGGGAGCGAGATGGTGGAGGAAAAGGCAGCTGCTTACCACGTCCACGCTTTTATCGGGCAGGGGAATAGCAAGCGCATTGCCCTGGATGAGCCGGGGTGAGGGCAGGCTGGGTGGCCAGGCTGTAGGCAGGTGGCTCCGATTCAGATCGAGCAGGGTCGTGTTGAGGGTGATGCCCCGGCGCTGGAAGGCAAGCGAAGCCGCAGCGAGCGGGACGGCGCGGCCGGCGGCAATCTCAAGTACGTCCAGGTGGGAACGGCCCTGCAAGATTTGCTCAAAAAGCAGCCGATGTACCCGGTTGCCACCGAACCAGCGATTGACGAAGGAGATGGATTGGAGAGCGCCGGCGATCTCCTCGGGGGTGCCGAGATCGTCGTCGAGCAGTTCGGCGGCGGGTTTTCGATCGAAAGGCAAAGCTGACTCTAAGGTACCGTACCGGCGCAAATGAGCCTTGGGCCCATGAAAAACCCGTGCGATACTCGGAGCTAATGTACAAGCGAGTCGTGCTCAAGTTGTCAGGGGAGGCCCTTGCCGCGGGCCGGGGTTTCGGGGTGGATGTGACCCTGGTGCATGAAGTGGCCCGGGAGATCGCCGATGTAGCGGCCGGTGGGGTTGAAGTTGCGGTGGTGGTGGGCGGCGGCAACTTCTTTCGCGGGGTAGCCGAGCAGGCTAAGCACATGGATCGGGTGTCGGCCGACAACATGGGAATGCTGGCGACGGTGATCAACTCGCTCGCGATCCAGGATGCGATCGAGAAAACCGGAATGCACTGCCGGGTAATGTCTGCGATCCAAATGCACCAGGTATGCGAGCCGTATATCCGCCGGCGGGCGGTGCGGCACCTGGAAAAAGGCCGGATCGTGGTGTTCGCGGCGGGCACGGGGAACCCATATTTCTCAACGGATACGGCAGCGAGTCTCCGGGCGATGGAGATCAAGGCCGATGTACTGCTAAAGGCCACCAAGGTTTCAGGCATCTACACGGCAGACCCGAAGCTCGATGCCACGGCCACGAAATTTGATGAGATTACCTACATGGAAATCATGCGGCTTGGGTTGAAGGTGATGGACATGACCGCGGTGAGCTTGTGCAAAGACAACAACATGCCGATGATCATCTTCAACATGAACGAGCCGGGAAACATACGGCGGGTGATCCTGGGGGAGAGAATCGGTTCGCTGGTGACCTGCTGACGAAACCGCCCCTGCTTGCCGGCGGAGACGACTCGCCGGAAGCGCCTGCGGTTCCAGCCAAGCCCGGTCGCGATCGTCTGCCGGCGCTGACCGGGCTGCGGGCGTTCGCGGCGGCGAACATTGTTTTTTTTCATTTTTCAAATCCCGCCTGGTTTGGCCCGTTCGCGCCCATTGTGGACAACGGGTATACCTCGGTTTCGTTTTTCCTACTGCTGTCGGGGTTCATTCTTTCCTATAACTACAGCGCGCGGTCCGAGCGAGGAGAGCTCGTGCCCTGGCGATTTTGGGTGGCACGGTTTTCGCGGCTGTACCCGGTGTACTGCTTTGCACTGCTGGTTTCGCTCGGGGCCTTGCACGATGAGTGGCTGGTGCGCACGCGTCCGGAGTTCTTCACGGGACTGGTGCTGACGCCGCTGCTTTTGCAAGGCTGGAGTCCGAAGCTTTCGACGTTCTGGAACACGCCGGCTTGGACGATGGGGACGGAGGCATTTTTTTACATGCTGTTTCCATTCGTCGTGCGATGGCGCAGGCCGCGGACGAATGCGGGTACGGTGGCGCTGCTGGGGCTGTTCTGGGTTTGTGGGATGGCTTTGCCGCTCCTGTACATGCACCTGCATCCGGATGGCGACCCGCACCCGGGGCGGTACACGGACGGGTTCTGGATTCGGGCGCTCAAGTTCAGCCCGCCGCCGCACCTTCCCTCGTTCCTGTTTGGAATGGCGCTGGCGGACCTCGATGGACGAACAGATGGACGGCTGCGGCGCGATGGCAACCTGCGGCTTGTGTTGGGACTGTGCGGAGTGGCGGGACTTTATGCGGTGTTGCGGTTTGGGGCTGGAATCCCATATGTGCTGATGCATGACGGGCTATTGATGCCGCTCTTTGCGTGCGCCATTTTAGGCTTAGCGGGGCGTAACGCGCTCGCGCGCGTTTTCGGGTTCGCGCCGCTGGTTGCCTTGGGGCAGGCAAGCTACTGCATGTACATCCTGCACTTCAATCTTTGGGCGCTGATCCATGGTTCGGGCCTGCTGGAGCGAACGGGGCTTGCCCGGTTCGACCCATGGGTGAGCTATGGGCTACTGGCGGCTGGGGCGGGGCTGGCACTGCTGTGTGTGGAGCGGCCGGCGCAGAAACAGATCCGCAAGCTGCTGTTGTAAAAAAGCCCGTGTTCGGAAGCGCGGGCTTTCTACGACGGCAGGCTTTCGATCAGCCCGCTGTGTTCTGGACGTGGATGATGGGATGGTTGCCGTGCGAGGTAGCGGTAAGGCAGGTGGCCATGCCCGCGCCGGGGTAGAAGGTTCCCTGTGTTGCCGAAAGGCCGCCCGTATTGGGATCGAGGATAAAGCCGTTGATGGTGCCGTCGACGAAGTTCGCGGTATAAACGAAGCGGGCGAGGGCCGGCTCAACGAAAACACAGCTGGGCTGCGCTTGGGTAACGCCGGTGCCGTTGGTGGTGAGCGAAGAAAGTGCGCCGGTACCCAGATTGATCTGGTAGCCGGAAACAGTTTGGCCGCTGCGATTCGCGACATACGCGTACTGCCCGCGCGGTTCCACAACAATACTGGTAGGGGAAACGCCTGCCGCAACGACCGTGGTGGGCAGCGTGGTGAGGGAGCCGGCGTTGTTGATGCCGTACTCAATGACCTGATTCTGCGCACGATCCGTCGCGTACAGGAAGGTGCTGAACGGGTGACTCGCGAGCGAGGAAGGCGCTGTCCCCGCGCAGAAGGGACTGTTGGGCACGGGGGTCAGGACGCCCGAAGGCAGATTGCTGCCGTCGAAGGCAATGCCGTAACCCTGGATGCCACCCTGCCCTGCGCTGCAATTGCCGTTCCCGCTGCCGGTCTGGCCGGTGGAGAGGATGTCAGTGACATAGGCGAACTGGCCGTTGGCCGTGACGTTCGCCCCTGTCGGCGCGTTGCCGAGCGGGAGGAACGCGCTGGGCTGGCCATTGACGGTCTGCGTTACAGGCGTGGGATTCAGGACGCTGGAGGTGTTGAGCTGGTAGATCGAGAGCGCGCCGGGACCGGGATTAAGGTCGGTGAAGTTAGGCTGGAGATTCTGGACAACGAAAAGGAGGCTGCCCAGCAGTGTGTTGCTGCTGTTGTAGTAGGAGTGGATCGCGAGCCAGATGGGCTCGGAGCCGGGCAGGTTAATAGTGTGCTGGCCGTAGAGCTTCGCGTCGGTGCCGATGGCAAACTGGATCACGGTGTTGTCGTCACGATTGGCGACGTAGAGATTCTGCCCCGAGCCGTCGATAACGAGCGAAACCGGGTTGCGGCCCGCATTGTAGGGTGAGTCTGGAATCTGGGTCAGCGCGCCCGACTGTGAATCCACGCGGTAAACGTTGATCTGTCCAGGGTTGTTCCGCGCCGAAGTGGCGTACAGGTAGTCGATCGTATTGCTTGTACCGCAGGAGACCAGGCCGCCGGCTACGCCGAGCGCAGCTGCCCCGGCCAGAATCCTTTGGCTCCACTGTTTCCACATCATGCATTTCCTTGGATCTCCGCCTGGCATTCACATATCGCAAGCGGTTGGGTAGGGGGGCCGGAGCCCCGGATGAAGAGTGCGCGCTCTACAGCACGCTCGAGATGCCGAGGCACCAGGAAGGTGTTCCGACCGTGGGCACAGTGGCATTGGTCCGGAGCGGAATCAGCGTGCCGGTGTTGGGGTCGAGTCTGCGGCCGGTGATGCTGTTATCGAGCGCGCCGGCGGTGTAGATGTACTGGTTGGTCGGGTCCTCGAAGATGCACACAGGCCCGGAGATCGTGCCGGCGTATGGCGAATTCTGGGTTGTCGTATCAAAGAAGCCGGTTGTTGAATTCACCGAGAAGCCGCCGATATCGGAGCTGGAGTTCGCGGTACCTCCGGCCGGGCCGGAGTTGATGACGTACACGAACTTGTTCGTAGAATCGGTCAGTGTCTGCACCGGGCCGCCGGCCTGTGAGTTGCCGGCATTGTTGTAGGGCGATCCAGTGACCGCCGTGAGCGCTCCGCTGGTGCCTACGCTGTACAGGAAAATGCGGTTGTTTTGCGTGTCGACCAGGTACACATATTTGCCGCCCACGTCGCCCGTGATCGCGGTGATGTTGGTTGAGTTATTGCTCGTAATCTGGATCTGGCTGGTCTGGGTCGGGGTGAGCTGGCCACTGGTGGCGAGGGCGTAGATATTGACTGTTTGGAGGTCGTTGTTGGAGGCCGAGCCGGCGTCCATGGTGTAGATGTAGGTACCGGCGATGCGGAAATCAACCGGATTGCAGCCGACGGGAAAGTAAGTCAGGTTCTGCTGACGCTGGTTTTGCTGTACGCCGAGGCGGCCGGTGGTGCCATCAATGGAGAAGACGGTGATCGCGCCGACCGGATGGTAGATCGCCGGGTTGGCCGCGTCCTGGCAGGGATAGTTTGCGGACTGGCCCACCTGCGAGATGGGGGCCGTGACACCATTCGCAATACCGACGTTCGCGTATTTATCGAGGACGAACAGGTTTGCGCCGCTGGAGTCGGCAAGTACGCGAATGGAGCCGAAGCCCTGGCTGGTGTAGGTGAGCTGCGGCGACAGCTGGCCATAACCGCCGATCGAGAACAGCGAAACATTGGAGCTGGAGTAGCCGTTCACCGTACCCTGAAGCTGGTTGGGCGCGCCATTCGCGAGTGTCGCGTTGGTGTCCGTCGTCGCCTGGCCTGCGTTGAGGACGTAGAAGAAGCGATTGCCTGCGGGAATAACAGCGCGGACAGGGTTGAGGCCGCCCGAGCCGATCGGGGAACCGGCAATACCCAGCAGGTTTCCAACATTGTTCAACTCGCGGAACTCGCCGATTTGCCCGGCAGGCTGGCCGGCGGCGCTGGTGCCCAGCACGTATGCGTAGCCGACCGTCTTGTTGTTGGAGCAGGAGGTAAGACCGAGCGAAACGCCGGCAGCTCCGGCGACTGCCAGGAGGGTGCGGCGAAAACTACGAAAACTCATGCGCTTCCTTTTGTCCTGCCGGCCCACGAGCGGCGCAGGAAACGGAGATGACTAGAGCCAATTGTAAATGCTGGACGCATTCAGACGCTTTCAGGAGGCTCCGGGTTGCAAGAAGAAAGGCCGGCATGCCGGCCTTTCTCGGCTCTTTCACAACGTGCGTTCGCTGTAAGGAAAAGATTACCAGACGTGGCAGGCCTCTGCCGGCATCATAGGTTGGCCGGTGTGGCAGCCGAAGGCGCGGCCGAACTGCTCGAAGTTCTGGACCGTGCCGTTGGTGCGGAACTCGCCGGGCGAGTGCGGGTCGGTTTTGGCTGCGACGCGCTCGGCTGCGTCGGTGATGTTGGAGCACCAGATCTGGGCAAAAGCGATGAAGAAGCGCTGGTCCGTGGTGAAGCCGTCGATTTTCTTTGCCCGGTCCGCCGCGGGCTGCTCAGCCAGCGCTTTCTGGAGCGCGGCGTAGGCGATTCGTATGCCGCCGTTATCGGCGGTGTTTTCACCAAGCGTGAGTTTGCCGTTCAGCTTTTGCCCGGAAACCGGTTCAAAACTGCCGTACTCCTTCACTTCGCAATCAGTGCGCGCGGTGAACTTGGCTTTATCTTCCGGCGTGAACCAGTCGCGCACGTTGCCCTGGGGATCGTAGCGCGAGCCCTGGTCGTCGAAGCCATGGGTCATCTCGTGGCCGATGACGACGCCGATGCCACCGTAGTTCACCGCCGGGTCGATGGACTGCGAGTAGAAGGGCGGCTGCAAGATGCCGGCGGGAAAGTTGATGTCGTTGAGCGGCGGGTCGTAGTAGGCGTTTACGGTAGGCGGCGTCATACCCCATTCTTTTTCGTCGACCGGCTTGCCGATATGCCCAAGCTCCCAGTCGTAGTTGAAGGTTTGCGCACGGTGTAGGTCGGCGACGAAGTCGGCAGGCGTGACCTCCACGGCGGAGTAGTCGCGCCAGTGCTCGGGGTAGCCGATTTTATCGCGGAAGGACGCGAGCTTTTTAAGCGCTTCCTGCTTAGTGGTATCGGACATCCAGGGCAGCTGCTGAATGTCGTCCCCGAGGGCGGACTTCAGGTTGGCCACGAGCTTTTCCATGCTGGCTTTGTTTCCAGGCGGGAAGTTCTGCTTGACCCAGTCCTGCCCGACGGCCTCGCCGAACTGTTGATCCGTAAGGCGCGTGCATCGTTTCCAGCGGGCTTGTTGTTCAGCCTGGCCACGCAGGGTTTTGCCGAAAAAGGCGAAGTTCGCGTCGTCGAAGGGCTTTGACAGGTAGGGCGCGGCGTCATTGGCGGAGTGAAAGCGCAGGTAGCTCTTGAGCGCGGGCAGCGGCTGGTCCTGGATGACGGTCGCCATGGTCCGCAGGAACTCCGGCTGGCCGACGTTGAGGGTCGTGAAGGCGGGTGTTTGCAGGGCGGAGAAGAAAGCAGCCCACTCGAAGTCCGGCGTGAGCTGCCTGAGGTCCGCAACCGCAGTGGGGTGATACACCTTGTCGGGGTCGCGCAGGTCGACGCGGGCCATGGAGCCTTTGGCGAGCGCGGTTTCTATGTCGAGAACGCTTTGGGTTTCGGCTTCGGCCTTCGGCTGCTCATCGCCGAGAAGTTTGAACAAGGTCACGAGATAGTCATGGTACTGCGCGCGCAGCTTGACGGAGCGCTCGTCAGTCGCGAGGTAGTATTCGCGGTCGGGTAATGTGAGGCCGCCCTGGGTGACGGCAGCGATCTGCTTGGAGGAGTCCTTCTGGTCCTGCTGCACGCTGAAGCGGAACAGGCCGTCGCTGATGTACTGCTTGTTGCCGAGAAAGGCGGCGATACCGTTTTTGTCGCCTATGGCGTCGATGGCTTTGAGGCTTGGCTCAAGGGGCTTGGCGCCCAGAGTGTTCGCTTGGTCCACGTTCATGCAGGCGCCGAAAAAAGCGCCGTACTGCTTCTGCATGGCGTCCTTGGGCGTGTCGGCGGCTTGCTTCAGCTCAGTGTAGAGCAGGTAGTTGTTGCGCTCGCCAAGCTGGTTGAAGGTGCCCCAGCGGGCCTGGTCGCTCGGGATGGGGTTTGCTTTGCGCCAGCCGCCGCAGGCGTACCGGTAGAAGTCGGTGCAAGGGTCGGCGGACTTGTCGAGCGAGGTCGCGTCAAAGCTGCGGAGTGTTTTGGGCTGGGTAGGGACGTCGGTCGTATCAGGCGGGGAGATCAGGAGCTGCGCGGAAGCGGGGAAGCTCGCCAGAACAACGGCGGCTGCGAGTGTAAGCAGGCGATCAGTGTGCATGGACGTCCTTCACGAGGGAACGGTGAGCAGCTTGTGCTCAAACGTTAACACGCGTGAAACATCGCTTTCACACACCAGGGGAGACCGCATCGGCATGGAAGCTCGTTGAAGTTGATGGATAGGCGGCGCGTGTCGCCGGGCCGGCGCCCTGCCTGGAAAAGTAAAAGGCGTCCGGTACGAAACCGGGCGCCCTTGGGGTAATGCGGGGGATTAGTGCAGGCCGACCCAGAAGGAATAGACCTTGTTGTTGGTTTGCCCAGTGGTGCTGTAACCCGAACTCCAGTACAGCGCTCCGTCGACGATGGCAGGCGCGTTGAAGGCGGCCCCACCGCTGTTAAAGTTCCGCAGAATCTGGCCGGTCGCCGCATCGAGCGCCACAAAGTCGCCGGCCGTGTCCTCGGCGTACATCACTCCGTTCGCTACGCTGACCGATCCTCCTGCGGGGGTGAGTGCGCCGCTTGCCGGCGGAGGCTGCGTACGTTTTCCGCCCGGGATGGGCGCAGGGGAGAAGGTGGGTGTCTGCCAAAGGATTTGTCCGGTGGACGCATCCACTGCCGACCAGAAACCGCCATTGGTCTTCTGCCCGGAGGGGATCAGCGTCGTTTCGACATAAGCAGAGTTCGCCTCTGAGATGTAGATCCGTTGACCATCCGTTGCCGTGCCCCACTCGATGCCGCCAACTACGCCGTCGGGACCAACCTGCGTGCCCCACAGAATTTCTCCGGTATCGCGGTTCATCGCGAAATAGGCGCCGCTCTTTTGGCCGGCCCCGACTGCGTCCACCGTTGTGCCATTGCGGGTGACGGTGAACAGGTTGGCGCCGGCGCCAAAGTCGGTATCAAGGCCGGTCGGTGTCGGGCAGGGTGTTTGCGGGTCCTTGGTAAAGAACAGGCAGGATGTAGTCCAGGTGTCGACGTGCGTGAAGCGCTGGCTCCACTTGTACGCGCCTGTGTTTGCGTCGAGTGCAAAGACACTATCGATGTGGTCCTCGGTCGGCAGGCAGGCATCCTGCTGTGCCGGCGTCGTTGCCGCGGACTGACATGCGGCGACTGAGGGTGGCACCGTGTAATTGTTGCCGGCTGTGACATATACCGCCTGCCGGACAGAATCGACGGCAAGATTGCTCGCCCAAACGCCGCCGCCGGTATAGCCCTCCGGAACCGTATAGGTCTGCCAGAAGATACTTCCGTTGCCCTCGTCCAGGGCCGCCACCGACCCGCGGAATTTGGGCACGAAGCCTGGGGTTGTGGACGCTTTTGTTTCGTCGTCCGATGCCACGCCAACGTAGATGCGCCCGTTCACGATAACGGGAGAGGAGGTGATGACCGCATCAGGATCGGTTGAAAGCGACTGCTTCCACACCAGTGCTCCGCTCTGCTTGGAAAGAGCATAAACGCTTCCTGAGTCCTGGTCACCCACGATCACTACGTCCGTCCCGATCGCAGGACTATTGCGAGAATAAGATTTCGGATCGCCGGTAAGGGTGGATAGATTGGCCTGCCACACCGGGGTGCCCGTCCGTCCATCCAACTTCCACACAATGCCGCTGGCGTCCGCGATGTATACATCGTTTCCCTGAACTGTCGGCGTGTCCTGTACCTCACCACCCGCGGCGAAAACCCAGCGCTCAAAGATAAAAGGAAGAGTGTATTTGCCGAGGATGATCTCATCGGGAGCGAAGTGGTTGTCCGTTGCGCCGCTGCCGGCGCTGGTCCACGGGATCGATTCCTCAAACTGGAAATTGGAAAGGTCGAATGCGGTTTGAGCGGCGGCAGGGTTGCCGGTGGCCAGCAGTGGGAGTGCGGAAGCTAGCAGCAGGGGAAAAGTGGCGGAGCGGGAATGCATCGGGGCAGTACCTCCTGGTACACACTGCCGACTGCGATGCAATCTCTTATGGAAATACGAGATGATTCACGTACAAACCACATTTGCTTGTTGCCGGCACTTCCACGCAATTTCATACGGCCAACAATGTCGCGTGGGGTCTCAACGGAAAACGTGAAGCCCAGCGCTGCACGCCCCTACCATACATGGCAGCTCGATTCCGGCATCATCGGCTGGCCGGCATGGCAGCCGAAGGCCTTGCCGAACTGGTCGAAGTTCTCGACCACTCCATTCGTGCGGAATTCGCCGGGGGAGTGCGGGTCGGACTTGAGGTACTTAATCTGGAGGTCGGGCTTGACGTTCTCGCACCAGACCTGGGCAAAGGCGATGAAAAAACGCTGGTCCGGGGTGAAGCCGTCGATTTTCTTGGCGCGTTCCGCTGCCGGTTCGCTCGCTGTTGCTTTCTCAAGCGCCTGATAGGCGATGCGGATACCCCCGTTGTCGGCCGTGTTTTCGCCGAGCGTGAGCTTGCCATTGAGGTGCTGGCCCGGGAGCGGCTCGAAGCCGCTGTACTCCTTGACCTCGCAACTGGTCCTGCTGTCGAACTGGGTGCGGTCTTCCGGAGTGAACCAGTTGCGCTTGTTGCCTTTTCCGTCGAAGCGCGAGCCTTCGTCGTCGAAGCCGTGGGTCATCTCGTGGCCGATGACCATGCCGATGGCCCCGTAGTTGACGGCCGGGTCGGCGAAAAGCTGGTAGAAAGGCGGCTGGAGGATGCCGGCGGGGAAGTTGATGTCATTGGTCGATGGGTCGTAGTAGGCGTTGACGGTGGGCGGCGTCATGCCCCATTCGCTCTCGTCCACCGGCTTGCCGATCTGCTGGAGAAAGAAGTCCTGGTTGAAGATGGCGGCCCGGTGCGCGTCGCCGTACCAGTCCTCGGGCTTGACCTCGATCCCGGAGTAGTCGCGCCACTTGTCGGGGTAGCCGATCTTCTGGCGGAACTGGCTCAGCTTCAGCTCGGCTTCCTTTTTGGTCGGGTCTGACATCCAGGGCAGGCCCTGGATGTCGTCGTGGAGGACGGATTTCAGGTTCGCGACCAGCACCTGCATGTTTTGCTTTGCCTCGGGCGGGAAGTTTCGGCTGACCCAGTCCTGGCCGACAGCTTCGCCGAGCGCGCCGTCCGTGCGCGCGGTGCACTGCTTCCAGCGCGCTTCCTGCTCGTCTTGTCCGTTGAGCACGCGGCCATGGAAGGCGAACTGCGCGTCGACAAAGGGGCGGGAAAGCCGAGGGGCGACGCCGTCCAGGGTTTGGAACCGGAGATAGTTCTGAAGCGCGGGTAGCGGCTCGGCCTCAATCAGCGCGTTCATGGCTTTAAAGAACGCGGGCTCGCCGACGTTGACGCCGGTGAACTCCGGCGCCCGGACGGCGTGGAAGAGCGAGGGCCACGCAAAGGCCGGGGTGAGCGCAACGAGCACGGCAACCGGCATCGGGTGGTAGACATTGTCCGGGTCGCGCTGTTCTTCGCGGGGCAGGCTGGCCTTCGCCAGGGCGGTCTCGATGCGGAGGACGTCTTCTGCAATCCTCGCGGCGGCGGCCGGGGTGTCACCGCCGAGCTGCATGAGCTGCACGATGTAGTCGTGGTACTTCGTGCGGACCTCCTTAAAGTGCGGCTCATCGCTCAGATAGTAGTCGCGGTCGGGCAGGGTGAGGCCGCCCTGGTGCACGCCGGCAATCCAGTGGGAGGCGTCCTTCTGGTCGACTTCGGGGCCGAAATTCGCGAAGCCGCCGACATCGTAGTGCGTGTCGCCGAGCAGGGCGGCAATCTCCTTCTTTTCCCGGAGCGCCGCCACCGCCGCGAGCGATGCCTGGGCGGGAGCGAGACCGCGCTTGTCGATGACGGGGGTGTCCATGCAGGCCGCGAAATAGCCGCCGTACTGCTTCTGGAGTGGCGATTTCGGGCTGTCCGCGGCAGCCTTGAGCTCGGTGTAGAGCAGGTACTGGTTGCGCTGGTCAAGGATAGCGAAGCTGTTCCAAGAGGCTTGGTCAGAGGGGATGGGGTTGCTCTTGCGCCAGTTGCCGCAGGCGTACTGGTAGAAGTTGACGCAAGGGTCGGCGGTGCGGTCGAGCGAGGAAAGATCGAAGCTGTGGAGCGGCTTGGGCGGCGCAGGGGCGGCGGTGGTCGTGTCGGGCGCGGCTGTCGTCTTGGGCACGACAAGCTGGGGCTGCTCGGCGGCAAGGGGCAGGGTGGCGGCGAGGAGGAGGGGGGCTAGGCAGGCAGATGG
>CAXTWG010000009.1:0-58781 GCA_964247895.1 uncultured Acidobacteriaceae bacterium | reverse complement strand
ATGCCGTCCTACCCCTCCACCCCGCAGGCGGCATTACCAGCCTCAACACGACCGCCGACCGCCTCACCGGCAGCTTCCTCGCCCTGCCCCGTAACATCGAGCGCGCCCAGCTACAGCTCTTTTCGCAATCGCAGGGCAGCGACGAGTTCTGGTACCTCGACTCGCCCGACTCCGTGGCCGCCACGCTCCAAAACACCGGCGGCACCGCCTTTCGCGAGACCGAAGTGTACGTCGACGGCCAGCCTGCCGGCATCGCTCCCGTCTTTCCCTGGATCTACACCGGCGGCATCGATCCTTCCTTGTGGGAGCCCATCATCGGCGTCCAGACTCTCAACTTCAAGCCCTACACGGTCGACCTCACGCCCTTTGCCGCCCTCCTTTCCGATGGCTCGCAGCACACTGTTTCGATCGGCGTCTTTAACGCCGGCAACTCCTTTTCCGTCACCGGCACCCTCCTGCTTACCCTCGACCGGGGCAGCAAGCAGGTTACCGGCGCGCTTACCGCAAACACCCTAAGCCCGGCCCCTGTCCCCGTCATCGAGGCAAGCGCGGTGACCGACGCCAGCGGCACCATCCACGGCACCACTGTCGTCAACTCCCAGCGCGTGTTCCAGATCAGCGGTTCCGTCAATACCTCGCACGGCAAGGTAACCACTACCCTCAACGAGATCATCACCTTCGGCAACAATCAGCGCATCAACCTCAACAGCGTCTTCAACACGCAGGACATTGTGCAGGTCAACACCGCCTATACCTACCTGAAGCAGGAGTCTGGGGGGGTGGTGCGGGAAACGGATCGCTCCACGTACTACCCCTTCACCTTCAACTACAACTCGGTCACCAACACGGACGGCTCCGGCTCGCTGCTCGCGCACTCCTACCAGCAAAGCTATGAGTACGAGCGCGATCTGCTCAACGGGGCTGAAACCTACTCCACCGGTGTGCAGGAGCAGGTCGGCTCCACTGACCAGTACACCCTCAATACCAGCGGCGCAGTCGCAACCCGCACCACCGGCAGCGACGCGAGTTATCAAGGCACCGACACCCGCGGCCGCTGCTATAACCGTTCCCTCAATTCCGCCAACCTCAAGCTCACCGCCGTCACAGACGGCGCAGCCTGCAACGGCGCCAACCGCCCCTGACCCCCAGGAACTGAGGATTCTCCTCACGAGAACCGTCGTCCTACGAGGGAATCCAGGTGCGGGGTGTCCAGGTCTCGTTTCTTAACCTGAGAAGGGTTCTGAGCTTTTGCTCAGGACCCTTCCCTCCGCAACAATTCCGCTCAAGCTAAATCATGTTTTCCAAAGGAGCGGCGACGAAGGGCTTGGCTGCCGTTCCCGCAGCGAGTCCCCGCACTTTCATCCATTTTGATCGGGTGATGCAGTCCCTTGAACACCCGGCCCCGGCAGCTGCATCTATACGAGGTCGCTTGTCATCTACATTGAACCAGGAGCACCATTCCCCCGCATGCAAGATGACCTGAAACTCGCTTCTATCCCCCATGGCGCTCCCTGCGAGGGCATTTCTGAAGACACCACCCCCAGAGAGCCCTGGGATCCCGTCCCTGTCAACAATATTGCCGGCGAGTTCATCTCCCGCCGCGGCTTTCTCCAGGGCGCGACCCTCGCAGCCGGCATCCTGGCTACCGCGGGTCCGGCAGAAGCCGCCCAAGCGCCATCCAAACCCGTCAAGCTCATCCCCCTCTCCTTGACGATCAATGGCGAGCAAAAACAACTCGAAGTCGACCCTCGCATCAGCCTTCTCGACCTCCTTCGCGAGCAGATCGGCCTTACCGGCACGAAAAAAGGCTGTGACCACGGCCAGTGCGGCGCCTGCACCGTCCTCGCCGAGGGCCGCCGCATCAACGCCTGCCTTGCCCTCGCGCTTGCTTACGGAGGCCAGTCCATCACCACCATCGAGGGGATTGCGCACGGCGAAGAACTCCACCCCGTCCAGCAAGCCTTCCTCGACCACGACGGCTACCAATGCGGCTATTGCACTCCGGGCCAGATCGTCTCCGCCGTTGCCCTGCTCAATGAGGTCAAGGGAGGCCAACCCAGCCAGGTCACCCCGAACCTCCACCAGCCCGGTCCCATCGAGCTCACCCCGGAGGAAATCAAGGAACGCATGAGCGGCAACCTGTGCCGCTGCGGCGCCTACCCCGGCATCGTGGCCGCCGTGCAGCAAGCGTACCGGCAAGGAGTAGCCCAGTCTTGAATACCTTCGACTTCCAACGCGCCGACACCCCCGAGGCCGCCGTCCATGCTCTTACGCAGGACCGTATGGCCAAGCTGCTCGGCGGCGGCACCAATCTCGTCGACCTTATGAAGCAAGGCGTCGAGCAGCCATCTACCCTTATCGACATCAACCCGCTTCCGCTTGCCGAGATCAGCGCACTGCCCGATGGCGGCCTCCGCCTCGGCGCGACCGCCCGCAATGCGGACACCGCGGCGCACCCGCTCGTGCGGCAGGGTTACCCGATGCTCGCACAAGCTATCCTCGCCGGGGCCTCAGCCCAGCTGCGCAATGCCGCCACTAACGGTGGCAACCTCCTCCAGCGGACCCGGTGCTACTACTTCTATGACCCCGCTTACGCCGGGTGCAACAAGCGCAATCCCGGCTCCGGCTGCGCCGCTCTTGAAGGCTTCAACCGCGTCCACGCTATTCTGGGTGCCGGCGAAGGAGTCGCGAGTCCGGAGTGCATCGCCACGCATCCTTCCGATATGTGTGTATCCCTCACCGCGCTCGACGCAAGAGTCCGCGTTCGTGGCCCCAAGGGCGAACGCACCCTTCCCTTTTCCGAGTTTCATCGCCTCCCCGGCAAGACTCCGCAGCTCGACACCAATCTCAAGCCGGACGAGCTCATCTTATCGATCGACCTGCCGAAAAACCCCTACGCCCCCCATCAGCACTACCTCAAGGTCCGCGATCGCGCCTCTTATGCCTTTGCCCTTGTCTCCGTAGCCGCTGCGCTTGAGCTCGACGGCACCACCATCCGAAGTGCCCGCATCGCCCTCGGCGGGGTCGCCCACAAACCGTGGCGCGCTACGGAAGCCGAGCGGCACCTTGTCGGCAAGCCCCCTGCGCAAGCCGCTTACCGGCAGGCCGCCGAGTTCGCACTCGTCGGCAGTAAGACTTACGAGCACAACGCTTTCAAGGTCCCCATGGCCAAGGCCGCTATTGTCCGTGCACTGACGCTTGCACAAGGAGGAGAACAAGCATGAGCGCCGCCGTTCCCGTTGTGCCCACTCCCGCCATGCCTGCAAAGATCGGCCAGCCTCTCACGCGCGTCGACGGACGCGCCAAGGTCACCGGCCAAGCTAAGTACGCCGCTGAGTTCACCGCTCCCCATCTTGCTTACGCAGTCATGGTCACCAGCACCATCCCGAGCGGCATCATCACCCGCTTCGACGCCACAGCCGCGGGGAAAGCTCCCGGCGTCGTCACGGTTCTGTCCCCGGCAAACGCCCCGAAATTGCCCGCAGGCGGCAAAGCCGGCGTTCAGCCACCCTCAGGCCGCGTCCTTTCACTCCTCCAGGACGCCACGGTTCAGTACAACAACCAGCCAATCGCGGTTGTTGTTGCGGACTCTCTGAACCAGGCCCTCTACGCCGCCTCGCTGCTCGACATCCGCTACCGGGAAACCCCGCCGAAGCTCGACTTCCGGGCCGGTTTCTCCACCGCCCACGTAGGCAAGTCCAAAATCCCTCCCAGCCTCACCGAAGGCGAGATCGCCAAGGGCTTCGCCGCTGCTGAGGTTACGGTCGATCAGACCTACACCACCCCGCAGCAGAACCATAACCCTCTCGAGCCCCACGCCACCCTTGCGGATTGGGATGGCGAGCTGCTTACGCTGCATGACGCCACGCAAAACATCAATGGCGTCAAGGAAGTGGCCGCAAAAACCTTCGGCATCCCGGAGGACAACGTCCGCGTGCTGTGCCCCTTTACCGGCGGCGGCTTCGGCTCCAAAGGCTCCCTGTGGTCGCACGTCATCCTCGCCGCCATGGCCGCAAAGATGGCCAACCGCCCGGTCAAGCTTGTCCTGGAGCGCCCGCAGATGTTCGGCCCGGTCGGCACGCGCCCGCAAACCGAGCAGCACATCGTGCTCGGCGCCAAGCGCGACGGCACGCTCACCGCCATTCGCCACGACTGCTACTCCCACACCTCCGTTTTCGAGAACTTCGTCGAGCCTTCCTCCGCGCAAACCCGCATGCTCTACGCAGCCCCGGTCATCACTACCTCGCAGAAGCTCGTGCCGCTCAATACCGGCACTCCGACCTTTCAGCGCGCGCCCGGCGAGGCCACAGGCTCTTTCGCGCTTGAAATCGCCCTCGACGAGCTCGCCTACGATCTCGGCATGGACCCGATCGCCTTGCGACTCAAGAACTACGCCGAGCTCGACCCCACCAGCCACAAACCGTTCTCCGGCAAACATCTTCGCGAGTGCTACGCGCAGGCTGCTGAAAAGTTCGGCTGGTCCCGCCGTCATCCCGAGCCCCGCACGCAACAGGAAGGCCATGAGCTCATCGGCTATGGCATGGCCACCGCCACCTACCCGGCCAATCGCTCCTCCGCCAGGGCATCCGTGACCTTCCAACCTAATGGCCGCGTGTCTGTGGCCTGCGGTACGCAGGACCTCGGCACCGGCACCTACACCATCATGGCCCAGGTCGCCGCCGCTACCCTCGGCATGCCCATCTCGCTCATCGACGCCAAACTCGGCGACACCAAGCAGCCTAAGGGCGTCGGCTCCGGCGGCTCGCAAACCGCTGCGTCCGTCTGCCCCGCCGTCGAAACCGCCGCCAAGCAAGCCGTCCTCAAGCTCGTCACCCTCGAAATCGGCAATCCCGCTTCACCCTTCCACGGCGCGCAACCCGACGAGCTCGCCTTCCACGATGGCAAGCTCGCTCGCATCTCCAACACTGCCTCTGCCATCCCCTTCACAGAAGTTCTCGCCCGGAATGGCGACCAGCCTGTCGAGGCCAAAGCTTCCGCCGAAAAAGCTGAATACGCCGACGAATATTCCAATCACTCCTGGGGCGCGGTGTTCGCCGAGGTTGCCGTCGATGAAATGCTGGGCATGGCCCGCGTCCGCCGCGTCACCGCCGTTTACGACGTCGGCGTCCTGCTCAACGAGAAGACCGGCCACAGCCAGCTCATCGGCGGCATTGTCTGGGCCACGGGCCTCGCCCTTGGAGAGGACACCCACCTCGACCCCAAAACCGGCCGCCCGGTCAACAACAACCTTGCCGAGTACCACGTCCCCGTAAACCTCGACATCGGGTCGATCGACGTTTCCGCCCTCAACATCCCTGACAAGAACTTTAACGATCTCGGCGCGCGCGGCATCGGAGAAATCGGCATCACCGGCGCTTCCGCGGCCATCGCGAATGCCATCTTCCATGCCACGGGCAAGCGCATCCGCTCCGCCCCTATCACCCCGGACAAGCTGCTTGGGTAAGCACAAAACTGCGCTGCGCTTTCCACTTGGCAAAGCGCAGCCACCCGGTCCGTAACATCCCCGCATGCCACCCTGAACTACCCCGCATCCCACACATCGTACCCATGCCTGCCCCACTCACCCTCGCCCTGCTCTCCTGCACCGCCCTCGGACTGCGCCACGGCTTTGATTACGACCATCTCGCCGCCATTACCGACATCACCAGCGTGCAGCGCGGCTGGCGCGAGGGCATGCGCCTCGGCCTCCTCTACGTCCTTGGCCACGCCGCCACCGTCGCCGCGCTCGGGGTCGCCGTCGTTACCTTTCGCCTCGCGCTTCCCGTCCATCTCGACGCAGTCGGCGAGCGTGTCGTCGGCGCTACCCTCCTCGTCCTCACCGTCTACATCCTCGTGGCCTTCTTCCGGCGCAGACCCGGCGTGCATTCGCATCCAGTCTCTCGTATTGCCCTGCTTGTCTCCGGCGCGCGCTACCTCCACTGGCGCGCCCGAAAACTCCGCAACCCCACCCTTGAAAAGCCTGCCTCCTTCCGCTTCCGCTATGGCCAAAGCTCCGTCTTCACGGTGGGCATCCTCCACGGCCTCGGGGCTGAAACTCCTTCGCAGCTCGTCCTTTTCCTCCTCGCCGCCAATCTCGGCGGCACCAGCCGCGGCATTGTCGGCCTCCTATGCTTCATCGCCGGCCTCCTCGTTATGAACACCCTTATGACCGCCTCCGCTTCCGGCATCTTTTCAGGCGCAGTCCACCGTCCCCGCGTTCAAAGCTTTGTCACCCTGCTCACCGCCGCCTACTCGCTCACGATCGGACTCATCTTCATTCTCGGCGCATCCGACAAACTGCCCTCGCTCGTGCGTTGAGCTACCTACCCTTCGTCTAGGATTTCTCTATGGACCACCACGCTAAATCCGTTCTTCTGACCCAGATCCTGCGCGAGCTCGAGAGCGTCCTGGTCGCCTACTCCGGCGGTGCGGACTCCGCTTTTCTCGCCTGGGTGGCTCACCAGGCACTCGGCGCGAACATGCTCGCCGTTATCGCCGACTCCCCATCCCTGCCCCGCGCCGAGCTCCAAGCCGCCCTCGCCTTTACCCGCGATCACGGGATTCCCACCCACATCCTCCAAACCGCCGAGCTCGAAAATCCCGACTACATCCGCAACGACGCCGGGCGCTGCTTCCACTGCAAGGACGAGCTGTTTACTCGCATGGCCGCCGCCCAAGCCGAGCTCGGCTTCGCGCACCTCGCCTACGGCATGAACCTTGACGACCGCGGCGAGTTCCGCCCCGGCCAGCGCGCCGCCGCACTCCACAACGCGCACGCCCCGCTGGTAGCCGCCGGGCTCACCAAGGCTGAAATTCGTACCCTCGCCCATGAGGCCGGCCTGGAGGTCTGGGACAAGCCCGCCTCCGCCTGCCTCGCTTCGCGCATCGAGTACGGCCGTCCCGTTACCGCCCGGAATCTTTCGCAAGTCGAGCAAGCCGAAGCCGCCCTTCACTCGCTCGGCTTCCCACAAGTTCGCGTCCGCCACCACGGCGAGCTCGCCCGCATCGAGATCGCACGCTTCGATCTCCCCCGCGCCCTTTCCCTCCCCATGCTTGACCGCATCACCGCCGAGCTTCGCCCTTTCGGCTTCCAATACATCACCCTCGACACCGAAGGCTACCGCTCCGGCTCCATGAACGCTGTGCTCCATGGAATCGCCGCCCTTAAATCGTAACTTCTCCCTTAAAGACGTGTCATCCAGAGGAGCAGAGCGACGAGGGACCTGCTTTCCTTAAAGCAACGCTCCTCTCCAAAAGGATCCGAACCATGCGCATCGCTTACCTCGACTGCTTCGCCGGCGTTTCCGGCGATATGTTTCTCGGCACCCTCCTTGGCGCAGGTGTTCCGCTTTCTATTCTTGAGCAAGCAGTGAACGCCCTTAATCTCGACGCCTCCTTCCGCGTCGAAACGGTCGACCGCAGCGGCATCTCTTCCATCAAGGTTCACGTCCTCGAGAACGGCCGCACTGCTGAGGCCCCTCCTGCACACACGCACCCTGGTGAGGCGAACGGCCACAGCCACGCGCATGCGCATGAGGAACACACGCACAGCGAACACGCCCATAGCCATAGCCACGCGGATGCTCACCACACGCACTCCGATGGCGAACACACCCAGGCGAGCGCTTCCGCAGAGCATAGCCAAGGGCATACGCACACACACGCGCCCCAGCCTGCCCAGCCGCATGTCCACGGCCGCTCACTTTCCACCATCCGCTCGTTGATCCGCGCCTCTGCCCTTCCCGAAACCGTCCAACAGAAAGCCATCCAGGCTTTCGAGCTCCTCGGCCATTCCGAAGCGAAAATCCACAACGTTTCCGTCGAGCACATCCACTTCCACGAGGTTGGAGCGGTCGACGCCATCGTCGATATCATTGCTTCCTGCGCCGGCATTGCGCATCTTGAGGCCTCCGGTCCGCTCGAGTGGCACAGCTCCCCCATCAACGTCGGCGGCGGCATGGTTGCGTGCGCCCACGGCACTTTCCCTGTCCCTGCCCCCGCCACCGCAGACCTCCTCACAGGGATGCCCACCTACTCCGCCCATGTCCAAAAGGAACTCGTCACCCCCACCGGCGCGGCGCTGCTCCGCATGCTTGCGCCCCGGTTCGGCCCGCAGCCGCCCATGCGCGTTACGCACATCGGCTACGGCGCGGGCACCCGCAACCCGGAAGGCTTCCCCAACGTCCTTCGGTTGTTTGTCGGCGAAGCCGACACGCACCAAACCGCAAGCAGGCTTGAACTCATTGCGGTCCTTGAAACCGCTCTCGACGATGCCACACCGCAGCTTCTCGCGTATGTCGCCGAGCAAGCCCTGGCCGCGGGCGCGCTCGATGTCATGCTTACCCCGGCGATCATGAAAAAAGGCCGCCCCGGCACCCTCGTGACCATTCTCTGCAACGAGGAAGACACAAGCACCTTCGAAGCCCTCCTCCTGCGCGAAACCACTACCCTCGGCGTGCGCCGCCGCACCGAGCAGCGCGCCTGCCTCGACCGAGCCCACGTCACCGTCCAAAGTGCTTACGGCCCCATCCGCGTCAAGCTCGGTTCCCGGAACGGTGAAACCCTGAACGCCACCCCTGAGTTCGAGGATTGCCGCGCCGCCGCTACCCGCCATTCTGTACCCCTGAAACAGGTAAGCCAGACTGCCGTTGCAGCGTATGAAGGTTCCCATAAACGTTCTCCGGAACCAAAAAGCATCCAGGCTGAACAACCTCTCGAAAACCATCGCTTGCATCTCAAACACTGATACCTCGGCACAAAGGAGCTCCCAATGGAGCGTAGAGAATTCTTGAAAACAGCAGCCGTGGCAGGGGTCGGCGCGGTCGCGCTTTCCGGCTCTGCCCAAACCGGCTCCCCCCAAACCGCTGCCGGTTCATCCGCTCCGGCCAAGCGCCCCGAGTCGCCGAATATGCAATACCGGGAACTCGGCCGCACCGGCGAGCGCGTGTCCGCCATCGGCATGGGCGGCTACCACATCGGCAAGCAGCCGACTGCCGAGGAAAGCGTCAAGCTCATCCATGCAGGCATCGACCGGGGCATTACTTTCATGGACAACTGCTGGGATTACAACGAAGGCACCAGTGAACTTCGCATGGGTGAGGCACTCAAGGACGGCTACCGCGACAAAGTTTTCCTGATGACCAAAATGGACGGTCGCACCGCCAAGGAGTACAACCGTCAGCTCGAACAATCCCTCGCCCGCCTCCGCACCGACCATATCGACCTGGTGCAATTTCACGAAATCATCCGCTTCGAGGACCCCGACCGCATCTTCGCCCCCGGCGGCGCGCTTGAAGCGGCAGTAGCCGCACGGCAGGCCGGCAAACTCAAGTACATCGGCTTCACCGGCCACAAGGACCCCGCGATTCATCTGCGCATGATTGAAGTCGCCAAACAGCATAACTTCCACTTCGATACGGTGCAGATGCCCGTCAACGTGATGGACGCGCACTTCCGGTCGTTCTCGAAGGAAGTGCTCCCGGTGGCCAATCGCGAAGGCATCGGCGTGCTCGCGATGAAGACTTTCGGCGACCATTACATCCTCGACTCAGGCGTGGTGCAGGCGCTCGAAGCCATGCAATGGAGCCTGTCCCAACCGGTTTCCGTGGTGATTACGGGAATTGATTCGATGCCGATCCTCGATCAGGCATTCGCGGCGGTTAAGGACTTTAAACCGATGCCCGAGGCGCAGCAGGCATCGCTACTTCAACGCACGCAGCAGCTGGCGATGACAGGGACGACTGAATTGTTCAAGACCTCCCAGCATTACGACGGAACCGCCGGAAATCCAAAGTGGCTGGGCTAGTTTCCAGCCCTTAAAAGCACCCACACGAAGTGGCCGCAAGCCGCGCAGGCGGTCTGCCGTTCCCCAAGTAAAAAGCCGCCACTGAAGGCGGCTTTTCTGCCTTTACACTAACCTATTTGGTCGCGTCGCGAAAACCACGAACTTTGTCATGCGACATCTGGATATGCGCCTGCTGCCGCGTAAGCACATCGCGGATGTCCCCGGGCAGGTGCTCGGAAAGCGCGGTCTCATAGGCCTTCTTCGCGGCATCCTCGCCCTGCTCCGCCGTCGCGAGCAAGGTATGGTCGCCTCCGCCGAGATTGGCTTTCAGCTCGCCCCACGCACGGTGGACCTTGCCGGACACCATCCCGCTCTGCTCCACGTCTTTCACACCGAGCCGATGCAGCTCATTCTCCAGCTCACCGGCAAAGTTGGCGCGGGCCTGTGTTTCTTCAAGAAAAAACTTGCGCGCTTCCGGATGCTTAAGGTGCTTTTCTAGTTCAAGAAATCCCTGGTGGCCGTCGCGTAGGACGTCAATTACCTTTTCAAGAGTGGTCTGAACTTTTTTCTGATCAATTGTTTCTGGCATTTTGTTCTCCCGGATTGCTTCGATGCGGAGACTGCGGCTGGGGTTAACAGCGCCCTCCCGCCTGGCAGTACCGGTTGGCGGCGGGCAGGTACTGCGCCCAGTCCGCGGCAATGCCGTGCTGCGCCTTCACAAGGGGCATGCGCCCGGCACGCACCTCGTCGGCCAGGTAGTTTTCAACCCGGTCTTTGATCTTGAAGTTTCGCTCGCGCAAGGGGGCGCCTGCCGGCCCGCACTCCGGCCAGATATTGCCAAGCCCGTCCGCACCACCCAGCTCCAGCGGCACCAGGTGGTCGAGCTCGCACACCTGGCTCTCGCCGGAGTTGGCGCGGGGCTTCGCGATCCCATACCACCCATAGGTCACATGCTTTTCGGCCTCGCTGGTCGCGCAGTTGCGGTCGCAGCGCGTGGTCCAGGCTGGGTCGTGCAGGGTGGCCTCGGTAACCGAGGGATCGACGCCGCCGGGCGTGCAGCGCGGGTCGGGAAACAGGCTCCCGGCGCGGACAATGGTCGCGCAGCTTCCCTCGGCCG
The DNA here is from genome assembly GCA_964247895.1 of uncultured Acidobacteriaceae bacterium. Taxonomy (GTDB): domain Bacteria; phylum Acidobacteriota; class Terriglobia; order Terriglobales; family Acidobacteriaceae; genus EB88. The sequence continues at coordinate 47,880 of CAXTWG010000009.1, read as the reverse complement.
GGGCGGACCACGGGGCGTCGTAACGAGATGTGCAGGCGATACCGAGGGTGCGGCAATCCGCAGGCCTCCGTGGGCCGCGTTCCCCTTGCTGGCGCTCAGGCTCGCTCTGCCTCCGCGCACGGCCACGCTCCTCGCGAGGGGTGCGGTAGTTATGCAGTTGCGCCGGATGCGTGGACAGGTAAACCAGCAAACCAATGACGGCAACCAGCAGCAGGACAGATAGAAGCTGGGGCGAGGAGCGGGACGGTCGTGAAGGCATAGGTCGATTCGAGAGCCGCCCGGCACAGCCTAACGGGAACGGCTTCGTTTTTCCAGTATGACCCGGCCAGAGCAAACCTGCCTGCGGCCACCCCGGTACCGAAGATTACCGCAAAACCGCACCTGCGAGAGCTGGCCCGCATCTGGTAGCGTTTGGAGTGCGCGGTTTGCACGTGAGTCCAAGGTTCAAGGGGCGGGATTGAAGCAGCTTACATTCGGTGTCATCGTCGGTTCGCGCGGGTTCTTCCCGCATCACCTGGCCAAAGAAGGTCGCGAGGAGATGATCGCGGTGCTCGCGAAGCTTGGGTACGGCTCGGTAGTGCTCTCGCCCGAGCAAACGCAACATGGGGCGGTGCAGACGCCGGACGATGCGCGGCGGTGCGCGGAATTGTTCAAGCAAAACGCAGACACGATCGACGGCATCCTTGTCACCCTGCCCAACTTCGGCGAGGAGCGCGCGATTGTGGACGCGATTCGTTTGTCCGGGCTGCGGGTGCCGGTGCTGGTGCAGGCCACGCCGGACCGCGCGGAGACGATGAAAATCTCGCACCGGCGCGATTCGTTTTGCGGCAAGATGTCGGCGTGCAACAACCTCCAGCAGTACGGGATTCCGTACTCGCTCACGAAAAAACACACGGTCGCGCCCGGCTCGGAGGCGTTTGCGCGTGACCTGGCGGAGTTTGCGGCGACCTGCCGCGTGGTGAACGGGTTCAAAAATCTGCGCATCGGCGCGATCGGAGCCCGGCCGGCGGCATTCAACACGGTGCGCTACTCGGAGAAGCTGCTGGAGCGCCAAGGGATCTCCGTCGAAACGGTAGATTTGTCGGAGATCCTCGGCCGGATCAACCGGATGAAGGACACCGACGACGCGGCGCAGGCAAAACTTTCCGCGATCCAGGCCTATGTACCTACGGAAAGCGTGCCGGCCGATGCGCTCATGAAGATGGCTAAGCTCGGCGCGGTCATCGACGCCTGGATGCGGGAAACCTACTGCACAATCTCCGCGATCCAATGCTGGACGGCGATGGAGGAGTTTTTCGGCGTGGTACCTTGCACGGTGATGAGCATGATGAGCGAAAACCTGTTTTCGTCCGCCTGCGAAACCGACGTAGCCGGTGTGTTGAGCATGTACGGGCTCGCACTGGCCTCTGAAACCCCGAGCGCGCTGCTTGACTGGAACAACAACTACGGCGAGGACGAGGATAAAGCGGTGTGCTTCCACTGCTCCAACCTGCCGAAGCACTTTTTTGAGTCGGTGGTGATGGACTTCCAGGCGATCATTGCCGGGACGGTCGGCAAGGAAAACACCTTCGGCACCTGCGTGGGACGGGTGAAGGCGGGGGCCATGACCTACCTGCGGTTCTCGACCGATGACTTGCACGGCGAGATGCGCGGCTATGTCGGCGAGGGCGAGTTTACCTCCGATCCGCTGGAGACCTTCGGCGGAGCCGGGGTGGTGAAGATACCCCGGATGCAGAAGCTGCTGAGGTATATCTGCGAGGAAGGCTTTGAACACCACGTTGCGGGGAGTTTCTCAACCGTGGCTGCGCCCGTATATGAGGCGGCTACGAAATACCTGGGTTGGGGCATGCACCGGCATGAGCAGGATGACAAATAACTAAATAGCTTTACGAGTACCCGCTACGAAGTGGCCGCAAGCCTCTCGCCGGTTCATCGAAGGCGCAGTAGGCGGTTTTAGGGATCATGGATGATCGTCGCCGGTGTGGATTTCGGAACCCTGAACGTACGAGTGACCCTGCTCGACTCCGAGCGCGGCCGGCTCGGCACCGCCTCCGCCGAGTACCCTCTGCACCGGCGCCGCGGAGACCCGGATTACGCAACCCAATCGCACGACGACCAGATGCGTGCGCTCGTCGCGGCGACGCGGGCAGTCCTGGCCGAAACCGGCGTACCCGGCGAGCAGGTCCAATCGATTGCGCTCGACACAACCGGCTCAAGCGTCGTCGTCGTCGGTTGCGGAATGCAGCCGCTCGACGAGTACATGCTGTGGTGCGACCACCGCGCCAAGGCCGAAGCCCAGGAGATTACCGCGCTCGCGCACGCCGAAAGTCTCGAGGCGATCCGCTGGTGCGGGGGTGTGTACTCGCACGAGTGGGGCTGGGCCAAGCTGCTGTACTGGCTACGCCGCAACGCCGCCCGGCGGGACGAATGGGCGACAGCTTTTGAGCACTGCGATATGGTCGCAGCGACACTCGCGGGGATCACGGACCCCGGCGCGGTAAAGCGCAGCGTTTGTGCCATGGGACATAAGTGGCTGTGGAACCCGCGCTGGGGCGGGCTGCCGCCGCAGCTGTTTTTCTCCAAGCTTGACCCGCTGCTGGACCGGGTGCGGATGCGGTTCGCGGGGGAGTACTGCACGTCCGACAGGCTGGCTGGGCGGCTTGCGCCCGCGTGGGCGGACCGGCTGGGACTGCGCGCCGGCATCCCCATCCCGGTCGGCGCGTTCGACGCGCACTGGGACGCGATCGGCGCAGGGTGCCGCGAGGGCGATGTAGTCAACGTAGTCGGCACCTCGACTTGCATCATCGCCATGGAACGCAAAACAAACCTGGTGCCGGGAGTGTGCGGGGTCGTCCCCGGCAGCGTGCACCCGGCATACACCGGCGTGGAAGCGGGCCTTTCCGCCACGGGCGACATCTTCGAAGCAATTGCACGGCGGGCCGGAACAACAGTGAAAGAGCTCGCCAATGGGCTCGAAAACTACCGCGCCGGCCAGACCGGCCTCCTGCGCATGAGCTGGGATAACGGCGACCGCACGGTGCTCGTCAACGCCGAGCTGGGCGGGGTCACGCTCGGCTGGAATCTCGTCCACACCGCGCAGGACGAGTTGTTCGCGGCCATCGAGGGCACGGCGATGCACACCCGCATTGTGCTGGAGCGCATGGCGGAGCATGGAGTGCCGGTCGAGCGGGTGATCCATGCGGGCGGCATCCCGCAGAAAAACCCTGTCCTGAACCAGGTGTACGCCGACGTGCTCGGCAAGCCGGTGCTGGTGCCGGACGGGACGCCGGTGAGCCTTGGCTCGGGCATCTTCGCGATGCTTGCGGCGGGGGCGTTTCGCTCGGTCGAGGAAGCGCAGGAAAAACTGTGTCTGCCATTCAAGACGTACCTGCCGCGGCAAGGTGCGCGAGCAGTGTACGAGCGGCTCTTTAGGCTGTATCGAAAGCTGTATTTCGGCCTGGGAACGCGCGGCGCGGAGCCAGTGGCGCTCGGCGACGTAATGCCGGAGTTACGGTCCATTGCGAGCGCCGGCGATGTGGCAGCAAGCGCGGACCGGGCTGTGTAGGCTCGCTCTCGGCGAAGGCTTTCCCTGCGCGTCGATTCGACCGGTCAACAGAACGCTCCGCGAGAACCGGAGCGCATGCGGGATTGCTACAGCCGCACCTTTGCCATTAGGCTAGGTCCATGCCGGGCTGGGCCGCAGTCGGAAGCAGGCCTACCGGTTGCGGCAGGAGAGATGCGAAAGTGGCGAAATTGGCAGACGCACCAGACTTAGGATCTGGCGGGGCAACCCTTGGGGGTTCAAGTCCCCCCTTTCGCACCAGGATTCATCGAGCGGGAAAAATCCGATAGTCTAGGACCATTATGAGTTCACCCAACCAACCGACTTTTGCCGTGACCCAAGGCGCCAACTACCGTGAGAACTATGCAAATAGTGTGCAGGTGCGCGTAAGCGTGTGGGACATTTTCCTGCTTTTCGGTCTCGCCCACCCCACCTCGCCCGATGACGTCGTCATTGAGAACCAGCAGGGCATCTATCTGAGCCCGCAGCAGGCCAAGGCGTTGTTCAACATCCTGGGGCAGAATCTGGCGCAGTACGAACAAACCTTCGGGCAAATTGCGCTTGAGCCGCTCGGGCCCCGGCCGGTGCAGTAAGTTCTTTCACTTGCCGCTTCGGGAGCATGCGGTTGCTCTTTCGCCGACGCTCCGGTTCGCGGCTTCCCTTCTTATCCTGTTTGCGCTTGAGGTGGCGGCCCACGGGCCGCTGCTCGCTCTGCCCTATTACTGGGATGAGGCGGGCTACTATATCCCGGCGGCTTACGATTTTTTCCGCACGGGCACGCTTGTCCCCTTTTCAACCCTGACGAATGCGCACCCACCGGGGCTTTCGCTGTATCTGGCGGCAGCCTGGCGGGTGTTCGGCTTCCACCCTGGAACGACGCGGGTAAGCGTGTGCCTGCTCGCGGCCCTGGCGCTCGCAGGCGTGTACCGGCTGGCGCGGGAGGCCTTTGGGGCGCGCGAGCCCGCAGTCGCGGTCGCGGTGCTCACGGCCTGCTACCCGGTGTTCTTTGTGCAGAGCACGCTGGCGCACGCGGACATACAGGCCTGCGCGGCGACGGTATGGGGGCTGGTATTTGCACTGCGAGCGCCAAGTCGGGTGTGGGCTGCAGCGGGGTGCTTCACCCTGGCTGCTTTGTCTAAGGAAATCGCGATCGGGACGCCGCTCGCGCTGGCCTGCTACGAGCTCGCAGCCCAGAATTGGCGGCGCGCGGCTATGCTCCTGTTGCCGGTAGCCCCTTTGGCGGCCTGGTTTGGCTACCACCGATGGCGGACAGGGTTCATCTTCGGCAATCCGGAGTTTCTACGCTACAACGCGCTGGCGACGTTCTCGCCGGAGCGTGTGCTTTTAGCGCTTGGGCACCGGGCGCTGCACCTCGGAGCCCACCTCAACCTATTTGTACCGGTGGCGCTGGCATTGGGCTCGCTCGCGCTACAGCGGGTGCGTAGGGGTTTGCGCGCCGAGTTCATCAGGCGGGTTTGGGTGGTCATCGTTGCCAATGCGCTGCTGTTTTCCGTGCTGGGCGGGGCTCTGCTGACCCGTTATCTGCTGCCGGAGTACCCGCTCGTGCTGCTGCTGGTAGTTGCCGCAATCTATGGACGATTCCGGCGGTGGGGCTGGTTCCCGGTTGTGAGCGTTGCGGCTTTTCTACTCGCACTGGTGCTGCCGACGCCATATCGGGTCGCGCCGGAAGACACGCTGGCATACCGGGATGCGATCCGGCTGGAGCAGGACGCAATCGGAGAGGTGTTGCGAGCGTATCCAGGCGGTGCTGTGCTTTCTGCGTGGCCGATGACGGATGGGCTGCGTAAACCCGAATTGGGGTATGTGCGGGCGCCTGTGCCGGTGGTGGCGATCGACAATTTTTCCCTTTCGGCGTTGCAGACTCTGGCCGCGCAACCCCAGGGTTACTCGACGGCGATCGTCTTCTCCACCAAGTATGAGCCGCCAGGGCGTTTGCTCTTCCGCGCCTGGGATGAAGGGCTTGAGGAGCGGTACTTCGACCTGCACCACGACCTGAGCGCGACAGCCGTAGCCTTTCTGCTGCGGGGCCAGGTAGTCTGGCAGGAGCGGCGAGGCGGCCAGTGGGCAGCGGTGCTCCGGTTCGAGCATGGACAACTGGCACGGATTTCAAAACGGGAATAGCTCCTTTTTCCGGAACCTGATTGCATCGATCAACATTCTGGCTCGCCGGGAAAGAGCGAACTTCCGACGCGGCTTCTATAATCTGCGGGTGAGCGGGGTGTTGTTTTGCGCGGACTGATAGCCATTTGCATCCTGTTGCTGCTCGGGTTCGCGCCTTTGCGCGCACAGCAGTCCACGAGCGGAACGGCAACGGCGGAAACCTCGACGGCGGGGCGGCCTCAACCCTCGTCTTCCCTGGCACCGGCAGCTACGCCGCAGGCCCATGGTGAGCTGCTGTTAGCGCTGCCCTTCGCAAACAGCGGAGCCGCCGGAAACCTGGACTGGATCGGAGCTGCCTTTCCCGAGTTGATGAATCAGCGGTTCGCGGCAGCCGGCTTTTTACCGATCAGCCGCAAGGACCGGTTGTACGCCCTGGACCACCTAGGGCTGCCGCCGGACTTCGTCGAAACGCGGGCGAGCATGCTGCGGTTGGCGCAAACGCTCGATGCCGACTCGGTGATCTTTGGGACGTATGAGGTGGCGGGCACGCAGATCCGCGCGACGGCGCGGGTGCTCGACATGACGAACCTGCGAGAAAGCGGGCCGCTGACGGAAACAGCGGAGCTGAGCCGGCTACCGGACGCGATCAACGCACTGGCTTGGCGGGTAGCACGACAGCTGGACCCCGCGTACAGCGGAGCGGAGGCGACCTTCTTGGCTGCGGATGCCAAACTGCGACTGGATGCATTTGAAAATTACATCCGCGGGCTGGCGCAGGGCGGACCGGAGGACCGGGTACGACGGCTGCGGGAAGCCGTCCGTTTGGACCCCGGGTATGGACCTGCATGGCTGGCGCTAGGAGACGCGGAGTTCGCGGCTCAGGATTACGAAGCCGCAGCAACCGCATACGGGCACCTGACGCGCAACGACCCAAACGCTCTGCAGGCGGATTTTTGCCGTGGGCTGGCGTTCTTCTATACCGGCAAATACCTGCCGGCGGAGGATGCATTCGCGTTCGTGAGCACCCGGCTGCCGCTGCCGGAGGTGGTAAACAACCAGGGTGTAGCGGCGGCGCGGCGAGGCAGGGACGGCGCGGCGCTCTTTCAGCAAGCACTCACAGGCGATCTTAAAGACGCGGACCTGCACATGAACCTGGCTCTCGCGTTTGCACGACGGGGGGATTCGACCGGAGCGCAGAAGGAGGCGTACGCCGCGCTCCAGTTGCGCCCGGGGGACTCCGAAATCGCCGGTTTTTTGGCGAACTTGAGAACTCCGGGGTGGCTCGCGGGAGCCGCAAGCGCGGGAACGCTGCCCTTGGAGCGTATTAAGCGGTCCTATGACGAGGCGGGATTCCGGCAGGCGGCTTTTGAGATCGACCAGATGGAGACCTTAAGGGCAGCAACCGAAACACCGGCAAGGCGTGAGTCTGCTCTGCTGGCGGATGGGGAGCGCTACGCGAATGCGGGCTTGCTCGTGCAGGCGGAGCGGGAGTACTACCGGGCGCTTGGGGTCGATGGGAACTCGGCGGCTGCCTACGCGGGGCTGGCCCGGGTCCGCGAACGAACCGGGGAAAAGGACGCGGCGCGGGAGCTGGCAGCGCGATCGCTTGCGCTCAAAGAAAACGCGCCGGCGCATCTGGTGCTGGCGCGGCTGGCGCTGGCCGGTGGGCAGGTCGCGGTGGCTTCAGGCGAGGTGGACGCAGCGCTCAGGCTGGACGGGAGCAACGCGGAGGCCCTGGGGCTGCGGCAGGCAGTGGTGGCGCGGGGAACAGGCGCGCAAGCAGGAGCGCATTCCGGAGCCGTAGCGCAATGAGAGCCGGCGTGATGCGGATGCGATCACAGGTGTTGTGGCTGATTGCATTTGCGCTGCTCTTTGCGGCTTTGGCGGGACTGCGAGCGCCTGCGGTGGCAGCGGCTGGAGTAATGGCAGAGCAGCCGATAGTCACGGTCATTCACCTGGACGGAACGATCCAGCCGGTAAGCGCAGGCTACCTGCAGCGCGGGCTGGACGCAGCGCGCGATGCGCATGCGCAGGCGGCACTGGTCCTGATGAACACACCGGGCGGGTTGCTCGAGTCGATGCGGGAGATGGTGCACAGCATCCTCATTTCGCCCGTGCCGGTGATCGTGTACGTGGCGCCCGCGGGTAGCCGGGCAGGGTCGGCGGGGTTCTTTCTGCTGGAAGCGGCGGACGTGGCGGCGATGGCACCGGGGACGAACGCGGGGGCGGCGCACCCGGTTATCGAGGGCGGCAAGCTCGACCCGATCATGAAGCAGAAGCTCGAGAATGACGCGACGGCGTTCCTGCGGTCCTTCGTGAGCCTGCGCAAGCGGAACCTAGCCGCCGCGCAGGATGCGGTGCTGAACTCGAAATCGTACTCGGAGTCGGAAGCGATGCAACTGGGGCTGCTCACGCTGGTCGCTCCGGACACACCGGCGCTGCTGCGGGCGCTTGACGGGCAGACCCTTACGCGGATAGACGGGCGAAAGACAGTGCTACACCTCGGCAATGCACGGTTGGAAAGCATCGCAGCGTCCCCGCGGGAGCGAGTGCTGGGCGTGCTGACCGACCCGAACCTGGCGGTGCTGCTCTTGGTGGCCGGTGCACTGCTGATCTACCTCGAATTCAACGCTCCGGGAACGATCATCCCCGGAGCGTTGGGGAGTCTGCTGGTACTGACAGCGCTCTTTGCCCTGAATTTACTGCCCCTAAGATACACAGCGGTGATGCTTCTCATTGCGGCACTGGCGCTGTTTGTGCTGGAAATCAAAGTCCCAAGCCATGGGGTGCTTGCCGCCGTGAGCATCGTGTGCCTGGTGGGCGGGCTGCTGACGCTGGTCGCAGGCCCTATCCCGGAGATGCAGGTGCGGTTCGGCACGGCGCTGGGCGTGGGTACAGGGTTCGGGCTGATCACTGCATACCTGGTGCGGATTGCAGTGCGGGCGCGGCGGAATAAGGTACTCACCGGCTCCGCAGCAATGGTGGGGGCGGTCGCGATCGCGCAAGGCGAGCTCGCCGCGTCGGCGCGAGGGCAGGTGCTGGTGCGGGGAGAGCTGTGGTGGGCAGAGTCGCCGGAGCCGATCCCGTCAGGGGCGTACGCGAAGGTTACCGGCGTGCGCGGTTTGACGCTGCTGGTGGCCCCTTTCAGCGGACCGGGGTCGGGCTAGCAGGAGTACACTCGCACACAGGCGAGGGCTTCCTATTTATGAGTCTTTTCGGCGCTGCCGCGCTGCTGATTGTCGCGTTCTATCTCATCTCGTCCGTCATTATCCTGCGCGAGTACGAGCGCGGCGTTATCTTCCGCCTTGGCCGCGCGCTCACGCCGCCGAAAGGGCCGGGGGTCATCCTGGTCTTCCGTCCGTTCGACCAGATCGTGCGAATCTCCTTGCGGCAGGAGGTGCTGGAAGTGCCCCCGCAGGATGTGATCACGCGCGACAACGTGACCCTGAAGGTGAATGCCGTAATCACGTTGCGGGTGCTCGACCCGGCGCGGGCTGTCATCGAGGTCGCGAACTACGTCTACCAAACATCCCAGTTCGCACAGACGACATTGCGCTCGGTGCTGGGCGAGGTCGACCTGGACGGGCTTCTTTCCCACCGGGACATGCTCAACCAGCGTATTCAAGCCATTATCGACACGCGCACTGAGCCCTGGGGCGTGAAGGTAGTCTCGGTCGAGGTCAAGCAGGTGGACCTGCCCGAGTCCATGCTGCGGGCAATGGCACGGCAAGCCGAAGCGGAGCGGGAAAAGCGCTCGAAGATCATCAACGCGGACGGCGAATTTGAAGCGGCGCAGCGGCTTGTGGACGCAGCCAAACTGCTCGCCGAGCAGCCGACGACCATGCAGCTTCGCTACCTGCAAACCCTGCGCGATATCGGCACCGAAAAGAACACCACGATCATTTTCCCTTTGCCGATTGAAATGTTGTCGCTGTTGCGCAAGGCGGTAGGCACAATCATTCCTGGGGAGGATACTGGGCAATGAGGCGGGTGCTCGGAGGCGAGCAGGATCTGTTTGAAGAGCGGGAGGTCGAGCAGCAGCAGGATGTGGTGCTGGGGACGACTGCGCTACTGGGGATCTTCCTCGCGGTGGCACTCGTATGCGCGATCTGTTTTGGGTTTGGGTACTCGCGGGGGCATGGGTTTCGAGGCGTGGCGGAGCGAGCTGCCGTGGCGCCGACGCCAACGGTTAAGGGGAGGTTCACACCTCGGCCGCTGGGCGGGTCGAGCGAGGATAGTATTCCTGCCGCACCGGAAAAGCCGGCTCCGGGCGTAGCGGATGCGGTTGACTCCGGCTCGGTTCCATTGGGCGAAGTGCCGGGGATGCCTCCAGAGGCTGAAGTCTCGGGAACGGCCCCGCCCAAGCGCGCCGGATCTGCCGCTGCGCTTGGCATGGGAAGGCAACCGGCTCTCGAAGCGCCGCAAGATGTCGATGGAATTGCTGCGAGGCCGCATGCGCCCTTTGTCGCGCCGGAGGCCGCCCAAAGAACTGTGCCGGTTGTGCCCGCAGCGAACCTGATGGTGCAGATCGCCGCAGTCTCGCGGGCTGCGGATGCGCAAACATTGGCGAGCGCGCTCCGTCACGACGGGTTTGCGGCGGTGGTGCGGACCTCAACGACGGACTCGCTGTTTCATGTACAGATTGGGCCGTTTTCTTCATTCACAGCAGCGAAGGAAGTACGGGGGCGCCTTGCGGATAACGGGTACAACGCGTTTATCAAGCCTTGAACGATAACAATCTGCCGGATGATGCGATAGCAATGCATTTTCACTAATGGTGTGCAGCCGAAGAGTATCTCCATGTGGCTTTCTTTACGGAAAAGCCACCCGCACAGTTGCTGGACCCCTGTAGGCCGTTAGAAAGACATTCCTAGGCTGTGGGAAGGACCGAGGCGATAGCCGTGCGGACAGCTTCCTTGAGGGCATCGCGGTTGGGGTAATCACGCGGGTTCAATGGCTTGTGAAAGGTGACCTCTACGGTTCCGGGCTGGAGGCTCGACCCGCCTTTCGGCATAAGCTTTCCGGTACCGGCGAGAGTAACGGGAACGACCGGCACACCGGACTGCATGGCGAGAAAAAAGGGTCCTTTCTTAAAGGGCAACAGCCGTCCGTCCGGGGAGCGGGTGCCTTCCACGAAGATAAGAAGCGAGATGCCGGAGCGGAGAACCGCAGCGGCTTCCTCGAGAGAGCGTTTCGCGTCTTCGACAGAGCCGGAGCGGGCCACCGGGACGAAACCTGCAAGCCGCATGCCGCGGCCGAGCAAGGGCACGCGCAGCAGTTCTTGCTTAACCAGCATGGGCGTGCGGCGCGGCATGAGCACGGAGGCGAGCAGCGGCGGGTCGAGATTGGAAGCGTGATTCGAGAAGAATAAATAAGGCTGGGCCGGGTCGAGCAGCTCCGCGAAGTGGACGCGTGAGCGGACACCGGCGACGCGCAGGCCAAGGCCGCCGGCTCGGACTCCCCAGCGGTAAAGCAGAGTGGCTTTACGGGTAAGGGCGGTCCAGGGCAGCAGGAGCATCCCCACGGGAATGGCAAGCGTAGCCCAGATAGCGAGAAGCAGGTAGGCGCGCAACACTAGAGCGCTGCTCCCTTCGGTGGAGTCCGCAGGATTTGTGACATGCGACTTGTCTTGAGGGACAACCCACTTCGGGTCCTGTGGCTTAGGCCATGCCTAAGGGAGCAATGCATTACTGGTCGCAGAGTGCGGCGATACGCGCCGGCAGCTTTTCATAAATGCCGTCGAAGCCGCCGTTTGAAAGAATCACGACTACATCGCCCTCGACAAGCTCCGGCGCTACCGCGTCGACAATACCATCGGCGTGGGCGTAAAGCGCGGCATCGTGCCCCAGGTTGGCGAGCGCGAGGACGACCTGCTCGGGGTGGAGACGCTCTGGCTCGGGAATGCCCTCTTGTTTGAAAACGCCGGCGAGGACGATCCTGTCGGCGAGCGCGAGGCTTTCCACCAGTTCGCGCTCGAAGGTGTTGCGACGCAGCGTATTGGATCGGGGTTCAAGAATGGCCCAGAGACGTGCGCGGGGGTAGGACGAGCGCAGCGCGCGCAAGGTCTCGCGGATGGCGGTGGGATGGTGGGCAAAGTCGTCAATGACGGTGATGCCATGGACGACAGCGCGGATCTCCAGCCGCCGCTTCACGCTTTGAAAGGTGGCGAGCGCTTCCTCAATGGCCGCAACGGGTACTCCCTGCCCGGCGGCGAGCGCGGCGGCGGCAGTGGCGTTCAGGGCGTTATGCTCGCCGGCCATGGGGAGGCGGAACCGGGCCCAGGGCTCGCCTTTTCGGGCGACGGCCCACTCGGTCGCACCCTGGTCGTGGGTCATTTCCGTCACGCGCCAGTGCGCGTCGGCGCCCGAGCCGTAAAGCTCGACGGGGCAGAATGCCTTGGCGACGCACTCGCGCACATGCGGGGCACCGTCAAAGGCGACGACGCGCCCGGAGCGCGGAACAAGGTTGACCAGACGCTTGAAGGCGGTTTTAACAGCGGCGAGATCCGGGTAAATGTCGGCGTGGTCGAATTCTACGTGGGTGAGGATGAGCGCACGGGGAAAGTAGTGCATGAATTTAGGGCCTTTATCGAAAAAGGCGGTGTCGTATTCGTCGCCTTCAATGAGGAAGGGACGGTTGGGGCGAAGCTGGAAACTCGTACTGAAGTTTTCCGCCACACCGCCGATAAGGAAGGAAGGCGCGAGATCGGGATTGCTGCGGGAGGCGACCTCATAAATCCATGCCAGAAGGCTGGTGGTCGTGGTTTTACCGTGCGTCCCGGCAACCACCAATGGATCGCGGGTCGCAAGGAACTGCTCCTGTAGTAGCGCAGCCATGGAGGTAAAAGGGATACGCCGGTCGAGCACAGCCTCGAGCTCCGGGTTGCCGCGGGAAAGCGCATTGCCGACCACGACGAGGTCTGGGCGCGGATCGAGGTTTTGCTCGGTGAAAGGCTCGGCGACCGGGATGCCGAGCGAACGGAGCAGGTCGGACATGGGCGGGTAAGCAGCCTGGTCGGAGCCGGTGACGCGATGGCCTTGCAGCTGGAGCAGCCCGGCAAGCGAAGCCATGGCGGTGCCGCAGATACCGAGAAGATGGATATGTTTCGGGGTCATTGCTGTGTGTATTTAGCTTCGCATACGGACGGGTGATTCTAGCAAAGCAAGGGTGACTGCCGAGGCACTTGCCTCCAGGCGGGCGCGGACGCCGAAAGCAAGCGTGACGTTTGCGCGCGAAACATGGCCGGAACGAAGGCCGATTGCGATTGGCCCGGGGAAGCCTGCCAGCGCGTGCAGGATCGCGTCCTCGAGCAGGGACGCAGGCGCGCCGGGGGACTGGCAGTCGAGCATCTCCCCGAACACAATGCCGGGCACGCCCTCGAGCTTGCCTGCAAGCACAAGCTGGCGGAGCATGCGGTCGATCTGGTACGGCTTGGCGCCGACGTCCTCCAAAAACAGGAGTTTGCCTTCAGTCTGCGGGACGTAGGGAGTGCCGAGCGAAGCGGTAAGGAGGGAAAGGCAGCCGCCATAAAGAATACCCTCGGCGGCGCCGGGTCGGAGCAAACGAATCCCTTCAGAAGCGCCATACCGATGCAGGCCACCACTGAGCACAGTCGCAAAACTCGGCTCATCCACGCCATCCTCAAGGAACCAGTCAGCAGCCAGCATGGGTGCGTGGAAAGCGGGAAGTTCGGCTTGATCCAGGAGAAAAGTCTGGAGGGCGGTCATGTCGCTGTAAGCAAACAGCGGCTTGGGATTGCGGCGGATGAGCTCGAGGTCGAGATGGGGAAGGAGATAATTGCTGCCGTAGCCGCCGCGGGTGCAGAGGATTGCGTCGATCTTCGAGTCGGCGAATGCCGCATGGAGGTCGGCGAGGCGGTTTTCCGTGGTGGCGCTGAAGTAGGGAGCCTGACGGCCCTGGGCGTGCGTCCCGAAAACAAGAGTCCAGCCGCGGGCGCGAAGGACCGCTGCCCCTCGATCGATACGAGCTTGCTGGGCGCTGCTGGCCGGGGCGAGGACAGCGACGGTGGGCAGCGCGGGAAGAGCGCGGGGCTTCATACGAAGAACTGACCTGTGCCGACCAACACGGCGGGGCCGGTGAGCTCGATTTGGGCTTCGTCCGCCGGCCACCGAATGGACTGCGTACCGCCGGGAGCGTGGACCAGGAGATTGCGGCTGCATCCGTGGAAGCGGATCGCCGCGGAAGCGGCCGCGCAAGTGCCGGTGCCGGAAGAGGAGGTAGGTCCGACGCCGCGCTCGAAGATGCGAATGGCAATCTCTGTCGGGGATAGCACATGGAGAAATTCGACGTTGGTTTGCGCGGGAAACTCGGGGTGAATAGAAAGCGCGCGGCCTACGATTTGCCAGTCAACGCCGTGGCTCCTGAAAGCGTCATTGTCGACGCGAACCACAAAATGCGGGTTGCCGGTGGAAACGATCGCGCCTTCGATCAAAAGAGCCTCTTCATCGAGAGCGATGCCGGCCGGGCGGATCGCAGGCACACCCATGGGGGAACGCAAGGTCGTGCGGTGTGCATCGCGAGCGATCAACGTGCACGTGCGCTCGCCGGCATCGGTGTGCAGGCTGAACGACTCGCCCGGCTTCGCGTCACGGCTGTGAGCCATCCAGGCGGCGACGCAGCGGGTGCCGTTGCCGCTGATCTCGGCGATTCCACCGTCAGCATTGCGGAGGCGGATCTGCCCAGAGCGCTCGCCGGTCCAGCGCAAGAACTCGACCCCGTCGGCGCCGATACCGGTGGTGCGGGCACAAAGGGTTTGGGCGAGCTCTGCTTCGTTGGGCAAGGAAACGTCTGTCTCGACGATGAGGAAGTCGTTGCCGCAGGCGTGGGCTTTTGCATAGGCAAGCATTTGCTCATTAAAACCTAAAACCGCCTGCGCGGCTTGCGGTCCCTTCGGGACGGGTTCTCGTTAAAAGCTTCGCTTCTCCGTCGACTCGTAAACGCGCGCGCAGGACTGGCCGGTAGAGCAGATTACATCGAGCAACTGCAGACCCTGCGGGTGAGCCTGCACGGCCTGAGCTACCGGATCGCCGTCTAGCGCAACTACGAAACGGGCAGAGTGCGCCGGGTCGGTGAGGGCGTGCCGCCAGAGCTGCCAGTCGGAGTCGTTGATCGTGCGCTGCAGGGGGATGCCGGCCTGCTGTACCGCGCCGACATGGTCTGACGTGTACATGAGAATAAGGCCAATCGAAGGAAGCCGGTCCAGGGCGCGAGCCAGGCCGGACTCGAACGGAATGCGAGTGGCGGAGTTGTGGAACGCCTCGTCGAGAACGAGGGGGCGCGCATGCATGAGCTCCGCATCGTTGGCGAGCACGAGCACAGCCGCGGCGGCGAAAGCGGGAGTCGCGAACTGTGGGCGGTTTCCCCGAAGCCAGGCAAGCCCGGCTGAGGTAAGGAAGGCGAGGCCGAGCGCGAAGGCGGGCAGCATCTCCATGCCGTAGCGGGTGTTGTAGTAGCCGTGCGGGTACCAGAGCGGGAAAAAAATCGGCACAGACCCGTAAGCGACCGAGTAGGCGTAAAACGGCAGTGGCACCCAGAGCAGCGCCGTCGCGGCCGTCATGCCCCGGCGCACAGCGAGCACGGCCCCGGCAACAGACCCGAGCATGAGCAGGTTCGCCAGCCAGTGATCTGTCGCGCCCAGCTCGGCTACTTTGGCGTAATAAAGCAAGGCAACCGGATAGCGGTGCCAGCCGGGGTAGTGGCCGGGGCCATGGGCGCTGGTTTTTAGGTCGATCGCGCGCGCCGAGTAAGGACCGCGCATAAAGTCGAGCGGATCGCCGAACTGCCGGGCGTTGTAAGCGAGCCAGAGGAGCGGGGCGGCGGCGATCAGCGCGGTCGCAAACAGGAAAGCGCCGCCGGCCCGATGCTTGAATAAACCATACCGGAACGTGTTCCAGGCCAGAAAGCACCAGGCAAGCGCGGCGAAAACCCATCCGTCGTACCGCGTGAAAACCGCTGCCGCCAGGACCAGCGCCGCACCGGTGAGCTTGTGGGCAAGCAGGCGCTCGCGGGCCCGGGAGGGCTCGGCTGCGGCGAGCAGGCCGTGCTCCGTGACGAAAATAGCGGCCCAAACCATCTCCGCGAGAAAGATGGGCTCGGTCATGGCGGTGGTCTGCATGTATAGCAGGCCAGGGTTGAGCGCGAAAAACAGCGTCGCGAGCATGGCGCCGGTCGCCGGGAGCGCAAGTCGCGCGAGCCTGTACATGCCCGCCATGCCAAGCACATAGGCGAGCATCGACGGCGGCGCGCCGGCAAGCCCGGTCTGCCACAGCCGCATGGACTGCGCAAACGGCGCCACCAGCAGATGCGGCAACGGCAGCCACACCGAGCCGAGCTGGCGAAAGCCGGGGTACAGCGAGTCCGTTAAGCGCCGTGCAATGTGAAGGTGCGCCACCGCATCGCCGTACAGCAGCAGCATGCCATGGCGGGCGCAGTAAGCCAGTGCAAGCAGAGAAAGAATCAGCGCGAGTGAGGCGGCGAGCAGGGTTTCCTGGCGGAGCGCGGCGGGGCTGGTCGCTAGGTTCGGCAAGACTCCAGTTTACTTGGGCGCTGCCGCGCTTGCGGCGGGCGGAGATCCGCAACCATCAGGTGCCGGGGAACGCCGTTCTCGGCCGGCGTGCGCTTCAGGAAAGCTTGGGCGGCAGAGTCATGTTTCAGATAAGCATTGAGGAAGTTGAGCGTGTACAGGGCTAACCAGTTATAACTTTCCGCGCCTTCCTCCAGCGAGTAATCCGCCGGGGTGAAATGGAGGGCTTCGGCGCGAAAGCGGTCGCTGCGCTGGTATAAGGTGCTGAACGAGAGGTGGGCCATGGCAAGCATGTCTATCTGCCTTACATCGCCCTCCCAGTGAAACAGCACGCCTGAGTATGTTTCCTGCCGGCTGCTGTCGTGCAAAGGTGCTGAGTGCGGGCCATGGCTGAAGACGAGAAGCGGGATGGCGAACTCCGCTTGCGGGACAGGGTTTCCGCTGTAGAGAAACGATGGGTCAAGGCCGACGAGCGCACGGATATTCTTGTCGCGAGCGGAAGCGAACAGTGCTGCGTTCCCACCCCAGCTATAGCCGATGACTGCTTCTTGCACAGGGTCGGTGTCCGGGAGAGTTTTTGCAAAGCTTAGGATCAGCTCGATATCCTGCGCCTGCGCTTCTGCTCCGTCTTGGTCGCTCGTCATGCTTCGTGCACTTACGCCGAGGCTGGGGCCGGCGAGAACGACATAGCCCTGGCTCGCAAGATACTCGCATAGCTCGACGTTCTCGGTGTTCGTCGCGTTCAGGCTGGGAGCATAAATGACTGCCGGGAAATGGCCTGCTTCGGGAGCGGCATCGCGCTTGGCGTACATCGGCGATTCGTCGAGCCCGTGCGTGAACTGCGCGATGTAGTCCTGAGATTTGCCATGTTCCATTGGAGTGGTCGTTGTTTCCGTCTTGACCAGCCCGGCATAGTCGCCGAGAGTCATGACCTTTGCGGAAGAAGTCTGCGCGGGATACCAAATGAGTATTTGCAAAGGGCGCGGTACCTGCGCTGCCGGGCTCGCCTGAAAAGGCCGCGACGGGTCGGTTTGGTTTTCTACCTTCAGACCGACCGGGTCCGGGCCGAACGGCTCTGTGAAGCGGAACTGGAACGCCGGGCCTGTTTGCGCGAGCCCGGCTTGCATGGCGGCAATAAGCAATAAAGCTAAGTGGAGCCACGATCGCATCATAGTCTCCGATTTACATACGCGAAACTAACACAAACCAACCCGCCGCCCCAGGTTCGAGGTAAACACCCCATCCGGGTCGTATTTGCGCTTGATCGCGAGCCACTGGTCTATCTCCGGGTACATGGTGCGGAAGGTGGGCGCGTCTGTGTAGGAGTCCTTGCCGAGGTAAATACGGCCGCCGGCGTCTATTACCATGGAGTCGAGACGACGAAGCAAAGCCGGGGTGCTCTGCCGCACTGGAAAGTCGATGGCAAAGGTGTAACCCTCACGCGGAAACGACAGGATGCCGCCGCTTTCCTTGCCCAAGCGTTTCAGCACATTCAGGAATGGCAGCTCGCCCGAGGAAAGTATGGCCGTCAGGATCTTGCGCATCTGCGCCAGGCCGTTTTCAAATGGGATCACAAACTGGTACTGCGTAAAGCCGCGCCGTCCATAGCCGCGATTCCACTGCGCGATCTTGTCGAGCGGGTAAAAGAATGCTTCATAATGGCCCAGTGGTGCCGCGCTCGCCTGGATGCGCTGGATCACCGCGTTGACGAGCCGGATAGTGAGCGGGTTCAGCGTGAGTTCCGGCAAGTCGAAAGGCACACCGATCTTCGGTTTGCCTGAAACTCGCAGCGGGTTGGCGGCCAGCTTCGGCGGCAAGTCGGCGAGGGCTGCATGGTCGCCCACCGTGAGCACACCGCGGCCTAGGTGGGGCCCTGTCGCCAGCACGTCCAGCGTTGCCACGGAGTAGGGAAACGTATGGTCATTCTCGTCGAGAGCAGCCAGCATCCCTTCCAGGTTATTCGCGCGGATCGATTTCTGGTGAAAGTACGTCGTCTCGATCTTGCGCAGCTGGATCGTCGCGGTAAGGATGATGCCGAGCAGGCCCATGCCCCCGAAGCTCGCCCAGAACAGGTCGGCATTCTCCTCCCGGCTGCACGCGACAACCTCGCCGTTGCCGAGCATCACGGTCATGCGCTCGACACAATTGCTGAAGCAGCCCTGCGCATGGTGCGCCTTGCCATGGATATCGTTCGCGATGCAGCCGCCCACGGTGACGAACTTGGTGCCCGGCGTGATCATCGGAAACCAGCCGCGCGGCGCAAATGTTTCAACAATGCTTTCCAGGCTTACCCCGGCTTCGCAGGTGAGCATGCCCGCGGTTTCGTCAAATTCCAGAAAGTGATCGAGCCGGGTTGCGCCAAGTACCTGGCCATCGGCGTTGATCGCGCAGTCGCCGTAGCTGCGCCCAAGCCCCCGCGCGATCGTACCCGTGCGATCGATGGAGGCCGCAACCTCCGATAGGGCGTCCGGCTCGGCGAGCAGGCAATCGGCTCGGAGATTCGCACCCCACCCCGTTAAATTTGTGAGACGACCGGACTTTGCCATGCAATCCCTATTCCTTACGCGTGTAGAACGACTCCGATTTTTCGTCAACCCTAGTCGAGACTGGAAAGACTCCGCAGTTCCTCGACACGCGCTTCAATCTCCTCGCGGGTCAGCTCCTGGATGCGCTCCGTGCCGAAGCGCTCGCAGGCGAAGGAACCCATCGCAGCGCCGTAAAACATGGCTCTACGCCAAGCCGAAGGGGTCACGAGACCTGTTTCGGAGATCGACCCGAAGAAGCCGCCCGCGAACCAGTCGCCCGCGCCGGTTGGGTCGACGACCTCGGGCAGAAGGTAAGCGGGGGAGCGGAAGGCGACGGGGCGGGCGCGCTTCTGGCCGGGGAAGGAATCTTCGCTAAAAAACGCGGTCGCGCCATACTCGCCATGCTTGATGATCAAAGACTTGGGGCCGAAATCAAGAATTTTGCGGGCTGCCTTGCGCAGGTTCGACTCGCCGGCGAGCAAGCGCGCCTCGCCGTCGTTGACGATGAGCGTGTCGAGTGTTTTGAGAACGCGGAGCAGGTTTTCGCGCGCGTTCGTAATCCAGAAGTTCATGGTATCGCCGACAACCATGCGGACATCCGGCAACTGAGCCTGGATGCGCTCCTGAAGAATTGGATCGATATTGGCGAGGAACAGGTACTCGGTGTCCACGAAAGCGTCAGGGATTTTCGGGGCGAAGTTGCCGAACACGTTGAGCTGCGTATCGAGCGTCTTGGCGCTGTTCAGGTCATCGAGGTAGCTGCCCTGCCAGAAGAAACTCTTGCCGGAGGCGTGCTCAATGCCGCGGATGTCGATCTTGCGATCGGTGAAGACCTTCTCCTCCGCCGGGCCGAAGTCCTCGCCAACCACAGCAATGACGCGAACGTCGGTAAAGAAAGAGGCGGAAAGCGCGAAGTGGGTGGCCGCGCCGCCGAGAACGCGATCGCGCTTGCCCGAAGGGCTTTCGATGCCATCGAACGCGACGCTGCCGACTACCAGAATGCTCATTGAGAAACTCCGTGTGACTGGCTGTATTCCAGCCTTTAGATGTACTTTCCGAACAGGAGGGCTACTTTTTCGCGCGTGGCGGCAGGGATCGCGTCCCGGCTGGTCATGATGGCGTGTTCTGCGGCGCCGGCGCATGCACAGGCTCGCTTTTTAGGAAGCAGGCCGACGGCGGAGCGAACGATGCGGGATGCGTTGGCGGTGTTCTGGTGGATAACGGCGACGACTTGCTCGACAGTCACGGAATCATGGCCTTCGCGCCAGCAGTCGTAATCGGTGACCATGGCGAGAGTGGCATAGCAGATCCCGGCCTCGCGGGCGAGCTTGGCTTCCTGGAGGTTCGTCATGCCGATAATGTCGGCTCCCCAGGACCGGTACAGGTTCGACTCGGCACGGGTTGAAAACTGGGGTCCCTCCATGCAGACATAAGTGCCGCCAAGCTTGCCGGTGACGCCGGCCTCATCGCAGGCTTGCTGGAGACTTTTCGCCACGGGGGCGCAGATGGGCTCGCCGAAAGCGACATGCCCGACGATGCCGTCCCCGAAAAATGTCGCATGCCGCGCAAAAGTCCGGTCGATGAACTGGTCGGGGATCACAAAATCGGTGGGCTTGTGCTCTTCCTTGAGTGAACCGACAGCAGAAACGGAAAGGATTTGCGTGACGCCGACGGACTTCAGCGCGTAGATGTTGGCCTGGAAAGGCAGCTCCGAAGGCAGTAAGCGGTGGCCCCGTCCGTGACGGGCGAGAAACGCCACGCGCCGGCCGTCCAGAGTGCCGAGGACAAGGGGGTCGGACGGCTTGCCCCATGGCGTCGAAACGGGCTGCTCATGCACATCCGTAATACCGGGCATGCTGTACAAGCCGCTGCCGCCGATAATGCCAATCTCTGCCTGCTGCTCCAAACGCATACTCCTGCTTAGGGTTAGCGGCTAGTATACCCGGCGCGAAATAGGCCCTGTGCGGCGAAAAAGCGGCGGAGCGGAGCGGAAAGGCTGACGGTCCCCGGTGCCCTTGCGGCTGCCTCGGTTTGCGCAGCCAGCATGAGGCGCATTGCCTCCTCCGCGATGGACAAAGGAAGACTCTGGCTGACAAAAACAGAGCGGTCCTGCTGTTCAATGAGGACCGGACCATCCTCGGTCATGTCGACGGTGCGCATGGCGGTGTGCGCGCCGGGCTCGAGTTTGACGAAGCGCCGGGTGAGCGAGCCTCGATAAACCGTCGCGAACTGGTGCGCGGCGGCCGGGGTCTTCCAGCGCGAAAGGTAGACCAGCGCGAGCGAGCCGGGGTCATTTTTGTTCGCGGCAGAGCGGGCCTGCGCGGCGTAGTACACGCCGCCGTCCCAGGCCAGGGCCAAATCCGCACCTGCGCCGGGGTCGGCCAGGGCTTGCCCAAGAATGCGCACATCGAGAGCACCGAGAACGCCGACATCATAGGGAGCATAAGCGGAGTCGAGCAACGGGTGAAGGTCAGGCAGCACGAGCAGCGGCGGCGCGACCTTGCGCTCGTAATCCTCCGGATGCAGAATCTCCCAGCTGGTGCCGGGCGGCCGGGTCAGCACCCCGGCAAATGCAGCCTCCGTACCTTGCGTCTTAAGGATGCGCTGCTCAAACTGCATACCTTCCTGGTAAGGAAACAGCAGCGATTCCTTGAGCACGAGCGGCGCGCTCGCAAGAACAGGCGAGTCGGCGTCCGAGCCGTCGCCGAGCATCTGCGGGCCGATGTCGGGCAGGGTCCGCAGCGTTTGGCCTTTGCCATTGAGGCCCCAATCGATATAGGCGACCATGGCTTGCCCTTCAAGCGCGGCTTCACGCGCGGAATCGGCTTCATCGGTGGCAAGATGCTCGCGATCTTCCTCCAAATTGTGAGCCGTACCTTCCGGGCCGAAGTTTTCCCACTTGTCCAGGTCGACGCCGCGCGCGGTCTGGTACTGGTCCTGGAGCGCATGGGCCAACTCGTGCGCGAGTACCGGTTTTTGCGTATCGGCATCGATCCAGTCGAGCAGGTTCACCGTTTTGGTTTTGGAATCGTAAAAGCCGGCGACCTGCTCGCCGAGCAGCTTGAGAAGAAAGGGCCGGAGGGCGAAACCGTTGGGCAATAAGCCGAACTTTTCAAGCACAATGGCGGAGCGTTCCACGCGCGCGGTGTCTTTATCCTCGTCCATTTTTTGCTTCAGGAAGGCGACCACCTGCTCGCGCGTCATCAGGCGGCGCTTGACGGCGTGGTGGACATGCAAGCCCGTGTCCTGGGCGTCGAAACGCAGGATGGTGTCGACCGAGCGAAACAACTCGGCAGCTTGCGCAGGGCTGATGTGAGTTTTCTGCGGCGTTTGCCCGACAGCGAGGGAGGGCAGGAGCAGAAGCGCGGCGGCGAAGCGGAGCGGCATGGGGTATTTCACGATGGTAGCGCGGGCAAGGAGGCGGCCTATAATCAGTTCGACGATGATTTCAAACATCCAGGACGGATTGCAGGATGAATTGAAGGTCCCCGCGGCGAGCGCGCAAACGTTTGTACCGGGAGCGGGAACCGAAACACCCATGGTGTTCTCAAGCGTGGCGGAAGAGCTGACCGCATTGTGCGAAGGAGCAGGGATGTATGACCTGAGCTTTCTTGTGCGGTTCCGGATCACAGGCGAGGACCGGGTGCGCTGGCTCAATGGCATGGTGACGAACACCGTCAAGGATCTCGCATCAGGGGAACTGAACTACACCTTCCTGCTGAACGCGCAGGGGAGGATTCAGGGCGATGGCGAGGTGTGGGCGCTTGCTGATTCACTGTTCTTCGTCACGGACCGGGCGCAGGCGGCGAAGCTTGGGGAGCAGCTGGAGCGGTTCATCATCATGGATGACGTGGAGCTCGTGCCGGAAATGGGCGTGACGGCGCTGGGACTGGCGGGTCCCGGAGCGGCGGAACTGCTAGGAACCGAGCAGCTTGAGCGGGGTCACTTCAAGGAGCGGGACGGGGCGTTGCTCGCACGCACGGACGCCGGCAGCTTCACCGTCTGGGTTCCCCAAGCGGAAGCGGCGAGTTGGTGGACCAAACTGCTTGACGCGGGCGCGAAGCCGTGTGGGGCTGAAGCTGTCCAAGCACTGCGCGTGCTGCGCGGGGTGCCTCGCTACGGCGTCGATATCACGGACAAGAGCCTTGCCCAGGAAACGGGGCAAATGCGGGCCCTGAACTTTAACAAGGGCTGCTATCTGGGGCAGGAAATCGTAGAGCGAATCCGCTCGCGGGCGACAGTACACAAGGGTTTGCGAGCTTTACAGCTTGAGGGTGCCACCCCCGCTACAGGAACAGCCTTGTTCGCTGAAGGCAAAACAGAGGCTGTGGGCGAGCTGACGAGCATCACACAGGTAGACCTGCCGGAGCTCGCAGGGCTGTTCGCGCTGGGAACGGTGCGGACCGAGGCAGCGTCCGGGGTAGTGGCCGGGCAGCTGCGATACGAAGGTGGTGTCGCGACCGTGTTGGCGCGGGCGCCGCTCGAAAGTGGACTGAAAGGATTGTGACCATGGGCGAACAGCCGCCGGCATTTGTAGTTGTAGACAAGCGTAAGTTCACCGCAGAGGGGGAGCGCCGCGAGGGTGCCCCCGTCGATGAGCCGAGAGACGACAGGGCGCCTGAGCCGGCAGTGGTTTCCTCCGCAAAGGTCGTGACCATGCCTCCGCGAACCCCCGAAGCCGCGGAAAACGCGACGCGTGCTGCGGACGATCTTCGCGACGAGGATATGGCCGGCGCGCTCGAAGGCACAGGCACCGGAGGGTTGGAGTTCGGGCCGGATGCGCTGGGCGATGAGCGCAGAGGCGAGGCCGGAGGCGAGTTGGACGCGGAGTTTGCGGACGACGCGGGGGTCGGCGAGCCGCGCAGCGCCGCCGAAACGGCGGCCCAGGACGCGGCATATCGGCAGACCAGCCGGGAGCTCGACTCGCTGCTCCAGCAGTCGAACCCGGGCGCGCCCCAGCCGAGCGCAGTGACGTTTGAACATGTAATCCAGAGCTTTTACCTGTCCGCCATCATGGCCATGGGCGCGGGGACCGAGCCCGGGCAGAAGCCGCGCATCGACATCCTGGGCGCGCGGCAATCCATCGACATGCTGGCACTGCTGGAGGACAAAACCCGCGGAAACCTTTCGGCGCAGGAGGGCGAGCTCCTGAAGGGAATCATGTTTGAGTTGCGGATGATGTTCCTGGAGCTGACCAACGCGATCAGCCGGCAAGCACTGGCTGGGCCTGCGCCGGGCGCGCCGAGCGGCGGCCGACCAGGCGGCTTGCGCTAAGGATGCCCGAGGCCGCGATTACGGTGCTGGGTTCGGGCACCAGCATGGGCGTCCCTATGCTGGGCTGCTCTTGCGCGACCTGCACCTCGAAAGATTCGCGCGATAATCGGACCCGGCCATCCATTGCGGTCGCATGGGGGGAGCATCGGGTTCTCATCGACACCGGCCCGGAGTTTCGTCTGCAAGCCTTGCGCGAGGGCATCGACCGGGTCGACGCAGTGCTCTACACGCACGCTCACGCGGATCACATCCTGGGCCTGGACGATTTGCGACCGCTCACTTTCCGGCATCCTGCGGGCAAGCTCCCTTTATATGCGGACGAGGCAACCGCGCAGGTACTGGAGCGCATTTTCGATTACACGTTTTCGCCCGGATCCCTTTACCCGAACAAGGCTCGAGTTGCCTTGAACCGGATTGCCGGGACAGACACAGTGACGGTGGCGGGCCAGGCATTTCAAAGGATACCCCTGCTGCATGGGCGGCTGCCGATTGCAGGGTACCGGTTCGGGCGTGCGGCTTACCTTACGGATATGAGCGCGATTCCGGACGAGAGTTTTGCGCTGTTAAAAGGACTGGATGTCGTTATCCTGGACGCGCTCCGATGGGAGCACCACCCGAGCCACGCCAATGTAGACGAGGCACTGGAGTGGGTGCGGCGTGTGGGCGCGCGCTGCGCGTACTTCACGCATATGTCGCATGAGCTCAAGCATGCGGAAACAGAAGCGAAGCTTCCGGAAAACGTGCGCTTGCTGTACGACGGGCTGCGCATCCCGTTCGAGCTTTAGCGATGGAGGTGTTTCGCGGACTCGGGGCGGTTCCGGCAGGCTACGGGCCGAGCGTCGTCGCCATCGGCAACTTCGATGGGGTACATCGCGGACACCGGGCGATCTTGCAGGATGTACGTAATCGGGCACGCGGAAGCGACGCGCGCGCTGTGGTGGTCACGTTCGATCCGCACCCGCTCCGAATTCTGCGGCCCGCCGAGGCGCCCCTTCTGCTAACGCCCATGCCGCAGCGGCTGCAACTGCTGGCCGGGACGGGGGTGGACGCGACACTGGTGCTTTCGTTTACCGAGGCTTTCTCGCGGGAAAGCGCACGCGGGTTTGCCGAGGGGGTCCTGCGAGAGCCGCTTCAGGCGGTTGCGGTGCACGAAGGGGATAACTTTCGGTTCGGCTACAGAGCCGAAGCAGGCGTGGAACAACTGCGGGCGCTCGGCTCCGAGCTCGGGTTTTCCGTTGTAGCGCACAGTGTCCTGCACCGGCGGGGGCTGCCGGTTTCCTCAAGCGTGGTGCGAAGCCTGGTCGCCGCGGGCCGGGTGGAGCAAGCACGGGCGCTATTGGGGCGGCCCTTTTCAATCTGCTCAACCGCGGCGCGGGGGCGCGGCATTGGAACCCGTCTGCTGGTGCCTACGGTGAACCTCGCACCATACCCGGAACAGAAGCCGGCGCACGGGGTATATGTAACGCGGGTGCGCATTGAGTCCCGCTGGTTCCGGAGCATCACCAACGCCGGAAACCGCCCAACCTTCGGCGAGGACTCGTACGCGATCGAGTCGCACCTGCTTGATTTCGAGCCGGTGCCGCTTGATGCCGACGCGCCCGTAGAAGTCGAGTTCCTGCACCGTCTGCGAGGCGAGCGGCGCTTCCCTTCTCCCCAGGCTTTGCGCGAGCAGATCGGGCAGGACGTGGCGCGAGCGCGGCGGTATCACAGGCTGGCACGCTGCTAGACTGAACGAACGTATGTTTGAGAATTTGCAGGACAAACTGCAGCGCGCCTTCAAGAACCTGCGCGGGCAGGGCACCGTTACCGAAGAGAACATCAACGACGCACTGCGCGAAATCCGGCTTGCGTTGCTTGAAGCCGACGTGAACTTGGCCGTCGTCAAGGAGTTGATCGAGCACATCCGCGTCAAAGCCGTTGGCCAGGAAGTCATGACCGCGCTCTCGCCGACTGAGCAGGTTATCAAGATTGTGCGCGATGAACTCATTGCACTGCTGGGCAAGGACACTGCGCGCTTCCAGTTCGCGTCGCGGCCCCCAACCGTGATCCTGATGGCTGGGCTGCAGGGCTCCGGCAAAACGACCACAAGCGGCAAGCTGGCAGCATGGCTGCAGAAGGGCGGGCACCGGCCCCTGCTGGTCTCGGTCGACGTATACCGGCCGGCTGCGCGCCGGCAGCTTAAGATTGTCGCGCAGTCCATCAAGGCGAATTTGTACGAGGGCGATGAGCGCGGCGAGCCTGCCGGCCCGGCGCTGGTTGAGCGGCTCGCGAAAGAAGCGCGGCGCGAGGCGGTCAACTCCGGGTGCGACACGCTGATCGTCGATACAGCCGGGCGACTCGGCATCGATACCGAGCTCATGGACGAGATGGCGATGCTCAAGCATCTGCTCGCGCCGAATGAAATCCTGTTCGTCGCGGACGCGATGACCGGGCAAGACGCGGTACGCTCGGCGCAGGCCTTTCACGAACGCCTGGCGCTCACCGGAACCATCTTGACCAAGATGGACGGCGACGCACGCGGCGGGGCGGCGCTTTCCATTCGCCACGCCACCGGCCAGCCGGTCAAGTTCATCGGAACGGGCGAGAAACCGGACGCATTCGAGGCCTTCCACCCGGACCGGATCGTCGGGCGTCTGCTCGGCATGGGCGACATGATGTCGCTCATCGAGCGGGCTGAAGCGACGCTCGACAAGAAGAAATCCGAGGAGTTCGCGATCAAGGCGCTCTCCGGCGACGGTTTTTCGCTCGAGGACTTCCGCGACCAGCTGCGACAGATCCGCAAGCTGGGCTCGCTGCAGTCGATCATCAAAATGCTGCCCTCGGTGGGGCCCTTCCAGGGCATGCAGCAGATGGCCGACCAGGTGGATGAAAAGCAGTTCGTGCGCGTCGAGGCGATTATCAACTCGATGACAAAGCGCGAGCGCAACAACCACGAGCTCATCTCCGGCTCGCGCCGCAAACGTATCGCCGACGGCTCCGGGACAACCGTGCAGGAAGTGAACCAGCTTCTAAAGCAGTACGCACAGATGCGCAAAATTTTCAGGGGAATGGGCAAGGGCGGCGGTGCCATGCAGCGCCGCGCCATGAGCATGCTGGGCGGAATGCGAGGGCGATAAACCGCTTCACGGCTGGCGGTCACTTTTAGGGCATAGCTCTTGTTGTGACATATGTTTGAAAAGCACTTCAAGTACACACGCCACGAAGTAGCCGCCTCCCACGCAGGGGGTCTTACCTATCCCGGAGCCATCATGCATTCCTTGCAGGACCTGCTCGACACGATCACCGAGCGGACCCGCACGCTGGTGCAGCCTGAACGGCTCCTGCCGGCTGAGCGGTTTGTGGCGGAGCTGTTCGCTTCGGGCGCCGAGGGACGCATTCTTCCTGTGGGTGCCAAAACTCCTCCTTTTGCCTTGCAGGACGGAAACGGGCGGCTCGTGCAGTCGAACGACCTGCTGGCCCTCGGGCCACTGGTCATCGATTTTTTTCGCGGGCGCTGGTGCTCGTACTGCGTCAACGAGCTGGAAGCATGGGCGGCGCTGTATGAGGGTGTGCGGGCGCGCGGCGGACTGGTGGTTGCGATTGCCCCGCAGACCGTTCGGCAGAATGAATTCACCGTTGGTCAACACCGGCTTCCCTTCCCCGTTCTGGCCGACCCAGGCGCAAAGGTGGCCGAGCAGTTCGGGCTGGTCTACCCAGTGCCGGAAACAATGCAACGGTATTATCGATCGATTCTGGTGAACATTCCTTTCCTGAATGGCGAAAGCAGCTACCGGCTGCCCCTGCCCGCAACCTATGTACTCGCGCAGAATGGGACTGTGCTCTGGGCCAGGGCTTATGCGGATTTCCGGGTACGTCCGGAACCGTCCGAAGCGCTCGAAAGCTTGCTTTAGAGCATTCTGACAGCTACCGCGATGCGCCTGAGATCGTTTCCGTGAGTTTTCACGCGCCTCTCAGAATGACTCCGATCCAGGCAGACACTCGGCACCTCAGTCGTGATCGTGATCGTGACCGCGACTGAGGCCCAGCCGAGCCAGCCCGACGGCAGCGTCGATCAGTACGGACGTGGCACTCGGAACGCCAACACCCCGGCTCGGGGGCGCAGAACCTCCTGGGGAGGCGGTGCTTTCCTCCGCCCCTTCTGTTTCAGTTGAGGTTTGCCGGCGGAGCTCTTGCGTGGGCTGCTCAGTATGGGAGCTGGCATAGCGCACTTGCGCGGGCACTGCAGGGATCCACTCCGGGAGCACAAAGGCGGGAGCTGTTTGTACCCTCGCCGCGTCCTGCTCCGGTTTCCGCGCAGGAGCGGAGTGCGCCATGCGCGTGGTTCGGTGCGCATGAAGTGGTGCAGGGGCGTTGGCAGCCGCCGCGGGCAGGACAGAGGACCGGGCCAGGTCGAAGCCGATGGAAAGCGCGGGCGCGATCGAAGCGAAGAGCCAAAGGCTTATGCCCCCGGCGAGAAGGCGCTGCCGTCGGGATGCGCGGGAATAGGCCTGTTCCCCGGCGAGCACTGAACGTACCCGAGCATGGAGAACACTGGCGCGCGCGGCGAAGCGGACGCCGATAGCATTCGGTACCCGGGCCTCCCTTGCGATCCATCCGAAGCGGACCAGGGTATCCGCGTAGCTGTCACGCGCGCCCGGATGCGTGCGCACGACCTCCATGTCGCAGGCAAGTTCGCGCTCAAAGCGCATGGAGCCGAAAGCCGAAGAAACAAGCGGATGGAAAAAAAGCAGACTCCGGCACACGCGAGCAGCGTTTTCCCATAGATTGTCACGGCGGCGCAGATGGCAAAGCTCATGACGGAGAATGCTTTCAAGCTCGAGCGGGTTTTGCGGGCAGTTGTGAGGAAGATACACCGCCGGTTTCCATGTACCGATCGTCGCCGGTGTCGGCAAACCGGGAAGCACCCAGAGCTCGCTACCGGAAACCTTGAGCTCAGCCGCAATACGGCGAAAAAGCACAAGAGTGGAAGGGGACGGCGCTGTGCGGAAAGAAAGCGCGCGCCCGAGCTGCTTGCGCTGCCATGCGCCCATAGTCACGAGCACGACCACAACGAGCGCATAGATCCCGGCGAGCACCGGCAACACCGAGCCGAGCAGGGATGCAAAAGCGCCTGAAAACAAAACTGTCAAAGCTGGATGCGGCATGGCCATTGCTGAGCTTTCTACAGGAAGCACCGGAAAAACGGCTGCAGCTGCGATGGAAGCAAGAACATGCAGCCAGAAGCCGCCGGCGGCCGCCATATACACGGCCCAAACAGCAAAGCGCGCACCGGCCGAAGTCGCCAGGCGCGTCAAAAAAGTGCAAAACAGGTAGCCTGCGCAGGAAACGAGCGCGAAACGGCATAAGAGCGCAAAAGCGGAGAGCGCAAGCTCAGGGGTGCTCACCAGGTGGTGCATCAAGCCTCCTTGCTGCCCTGCTCTTCTCGGTACGTGCGGATCAGTTGTTCCATCTCCTCGAGGTCGCCGGCTTGGAGGGTTTCCGCTTGCAATAAATTCACCAGCAAACCGCGCGCCGAACCGCCGAAGTTCTGCTTTAGCAAGGTACGGACGGACAGGCTTGCGGCTTCCTGCTCCGCAAGAAGTGGTTTAAATACAAACACCTTTCCGCGCGGGGTATGGTCGACAAACCCTTTGGTTTCCATGATGCGCAGAACGGTCTGAGCCGTTTTGTAGTTGGGACGCTCTATCTCCGAAAACGAGCTGACAAGCTCCTCGATTGTCGCTTCCCCGAGCGCCCACAGGGCGCGGAGCAGGCGCATCTCCGCGGGGGTGGGCAGAAGCGGCTTTTTTGAACCATTCAACGGCATAGTGGCCTCTTTAAAGAGGCTAGCACCCGCCACAGCAGGCGCGCATTGATTCCTTCATTGAGAGTTCATCTTAGTTAAATAAGAGTCTGAAAGCGGTACGGGGCAGCTTTCCATTCCTTTGCTTTCCATGTCGACACGTCCGGTTTCCGGCACAGCTCGAGAAAAGGCTCGATTTATGGAATGCTCTGCATATCCGGCTCGCAGCGGAAAACCATGCAGGAGCAAAACGCCCGGCATAGCAGGCAATGGTGCACAATGATGAAGATGTTCCGGCCCGGTATTTGCTTTGCGTCCACGGCATCCTGTTCTGCCCTTCGCTTTCCTCCGCTGCTGTTGTCACGCCGACGCTCGAACGCCTGCATGCCTAAGGTCGCGCGCGCCCTCGTTTGCTCAGCGGCGCTCATCGCTATTTCCTCGTCGACATGGGCACAAAGCGGGACACCGCTGCCGGATGCGCCAGGCGCAGCGCCTACGCTTCGTCAGTTGCCGAAAAATGTATTGAAGGACCAAGGCACGATCTGGACGAGCCCGCTGCGCCTTCGCACACACGATCTCCTATGGCTGCTGCCCGTGGCCGCGGCTACTGCTACAACGCTTGAAACAGACCGGCGTGTTGAGACCACTGCTGTAAGCCGTGACCCGGGCTTCAACCAGGCAAATACAAACGTATCCAATGTGCTGATCGGCGGCTTCATCGCGACGCCTGCCGTCCTGTACGGGCTTGGGCACTTCCGAAACGACGAGCATGCGCGGGAAACCGGCCTGCTCGGAGCCGAGGCGCTGGCCGACGGAGTCGCAGTGGAACAAGGGCTGAAGCTGGTGTTTTTTCGCGAGCGGCCCCTCCAGAACAACGGGCGCGGACGGTTCTTCCAGACGAGCGCCGGCGCGAATGGGGCTTTTCCTTCTTCGCACAGCGCCCTGGCCTGGGCCACGGCAGCCGTGCTCGCCGGGGAATATCCCTCCGCCTGGACGCAGGTGGGCGTATATGGCTTGGCCACCGCGACCAGCCTGACTCGGGTGCTGGGTCAGCAGCACTTCCCCACGGATGTCCTCGTAGGCGGGGTAGCAGGCTGGCTCGTCGGCCACTACGTCGCAAAAAAACATTCTACGCGGCGCTAGACAGGTCCGGCGAAATGCAAAGCCGTCAACACAAGCTTGAGCCGGTCGCGTTTGTACCCTGACTTATCCAATGTAGCGAAAGTCATGTGCCCGGCATATACCACGTAAGACAGTCCCAGCAGTACCCAGCGCGATTTGGATCACAACTGGACATACACGCGAGCCGAATCTGGACTCTGTTTACTCCCAGAAAGCTGTTCGGACTTTGCACAGCCTGTTCATAAACCAAAAAATGACAAGCTAAACAAAATGCAAGCCAAAACAAAATGTTGTGAAAGGATGACCACACCAAGATATGAAATACATCTGGAGCATATGCGAGCGCTTGGCTAACTCACAGCCCAGACAGATGACAATGCCTGAAAGCTGAAACTTTCATTGGTTGCGGGGGTAGGATTTGAACCTACGACCTTTGGGTTATGAGCCCAACGAGCTACCGGACTGCTCCACCCCGCTTTTTGATTCTAGCAATGCTTGGGTAAAGGGTCAAACCAGGCGGGCGCACCTGTACTGCTTGGCAGGGGCTCGTCCTCCGCGCGGCAGAGTGCGATGCGAGCTCACCCACCCCCAAAGCAAAACCCGGCTTAATTGATGCGCTCGTGCGGATAACCCGCTTCATGCAAAGCTTCACTGAGCTCGTTGATGTGCGCCTGTCCGCGCGTTTCCAGCGTGACATCGATGACCGTGTTGCCTAGGTTCACGCCGTAGTAGGCGCGGTCGTAACTGGTTTCAACGATGTTGACGCGCATGTCGGCCAGAATACGGGTCATGCCGTGCAGCGCGCCGGGCCGGTCGGTGAGGTGGATGCGAAGGCGCGTGCGGCGCCCGTCCTTGACCAAACCACGTTCAATTATCATGGCCAAGAGACTCACATCGATGTTGCCGCCGCAGACGAGCACAGCCGTACGCAGGGGCCGCTCTTCTCGGCTCAGCGAAGTTTTCCTCTGGAGCAGCGCCGCCAGTGCGACCGCTCCCGCTCCCTCGGCCAGGGTCTTTTCGCTTTCGAGCAGCACTAGGATCGCCTGCGCGATCTCCTCTTCATCGACCGTGACGATCTCGTCAACGTAGTGCTCGACCAGCGGATACGTGAGCAGCCCAGCGCGGCGCACAGCGATGCCGTCGGCGATAGTGGCTTGCGGCTGCAGGGTTACCGGGCCGCCGAGCTCACGGGCGCGCAGCATGGAGGGTAGCCGGTCGGTTTGCACGCCGATGACCCGGATCCCGGGCTGCCGCTCCTTGAGCGCGCAAGCGACGCCGCTGATGAGCCCGCCGCCCCCTATCGGAACAACGACCGCATCGAGGTCGGGAACCTGCTCGAGTAGTTCGAGCCCGATAGATCCCTGCCCCGCAATCACGGCCGGGTCGTCAAACGGATGGAGAAAGGTGAGCTTTAGCTCACGGCTCTGGCGAATGGCTTCGGCATACGCTTCGTCGTAATTGGACCCGTAAAGGACCACTTCCGCGCCAAAGCCGGAGGTGGCGGAAATCTTGACGAGGGGTGTCGTTTCCGGCATAACGATGCGCGCCTGGATACCGTGTCTCGCCGCATGGCATGCCACAGCTTGCGCGTGATTTCCGGCGCTTGCCGCAATCACGCCCCGTTTCCGCTCGCCGGGCCGCAGGGTGAGGATTTTATTGAGCGCCCCGCGCTCCTTGAAGGCTCCGGTACGCTGCAGGTTATCCAGTTTGAGAAAAACCGTTTGGCCGGTC
Organism: uncultured Acidobacteriaceae bacterium; assembly: GCA_964247895.1. Classification (GTDB taxonomy): domain Bacteria; phylum Acidobacteriota; class Terriglobia; order Terriglobales; family Acidobacteriaceae; genus EB88. The sequence goes on along the minus strand of CAXTWG010000009.1, from coordinate 15,220 downwards.
ATCGCCGAAAGCGCGGCTGAGTGAGGGGCGGGGGTAAGAGCGATCGAGTCGCGGATGCGCCCGTAGGCTGCTTCAACATCGGCTAGCGTGATGGAAAGCGCGGTGGGGAACGCCGCTTCTTCAAGCATGGAAACAGTATCACCCACCGGCGGCGCATGGTCTTCTAAGAAACCGCCTGCACACGCGTTTTAGGCTCCGATGGAGCGATCCGGTAGCCGCGCCACCCGTAATAGATCACGAATAGATAGCAGAGAAGCGGCAGAACCAGCGAATGGTGGATGCCGATACGGTCGGCCATCCAGCCCATGGCCGCGGGGATGACTGCCGCGCCGACAATAGCTTGTACGAGCAAGCCCGAGCCTCGCCCTGTAAGCGGACCGAGCTCCGCGACCCCGAGCGTAAAGATCGTCGGAAACATGATCGAGTTGAAAAATCCGACGGCGAGGATCATGACTACCGCGAATTGCCCGGTGCCGAGCAGTGAACACAGGGTGCAGATTGCCGCGCCAACGCCTGCAAACGCGAGCATTCGCGGTGCGGAGAAGCGCTGCATCGCGGCTGAGCCAAGGAAACGTCCGACCATCGCGCCACCCCAGAAAAAAGTGACAACTTTTACGGCTTTCTGTAGGCTCATTCCTCCGATTTCAGGCTGCGCCAGATACTTGGCCAGGTAGTTGCCGATGCTGACCTCAGCGCCGACATAGATGAAGATCGCGACGGCTCCGAGGTACAGGTGAGGGTGGTTCCATAAGCTGTCCTGCTTCAGATTCAGACTGGCAGGACGAAAATCCCGCGTAATCTCCAGGCGTGGAAATCGATAGATGGCAATTGCAAGCGCCAGGATAAGAAGGATGCCGGCGATCACAACGTACGGCTGCTTCACGCTCGCGGCCTGGTGGACGCGATAGGCGGTGAGTGCAGCGCCATGCAGCTGTGAAGGATCGCCCGCAGCCTCGGCGGATACCACGCCCCCAAGTATGAATACGCCGCCTATGTAGGGCGCCACAGTGTCCCCAAGTGTGTTGAAAGCCTGGGTGAGGTTAAGACGGCTGGATGCTGTTTGGGGCGGACCCAGAATCGTCACATAAGGGTTCGCCGCAACTTGAAGAGTCGTAATGCCAGCAGCAAGGACGACCTGTGCGCCAAGAAAAATCGCGTAGGAAGCGGCGGTGGCGGCGGGAACAAACAGGAGCGCCCCCGCGCCCATGGTAATCAGACCAACCACCATGGTGCGTTTGTACCCGATCCACTCAATCAGCTTGCCGGCAGGCAGCGCGAAAACGAAATACGAGCCGAAAAAAGCGACCTGGATCAAGGACGTCTGGAAATAGTTCAACGAAAAAATCGACTGCAGATGCGGGCTCAGCGCGTCGTTGAGGACGGTGCAGAAACCCCACACGAAGAACAGCGTCGTGACCATGGCCATGGCGCTGTAGTTGGTCTTGCCCGGGGCGGAGGTGGTGAAGTCGTTGCCGACGCTGGTAATCGCCATGTGTGCCTGTATGCCTTCCACGCCAAGAGCCTCGCCGCGCATCTTCGAGCGCTGGCGGGTGAGCGGATCGCTCATGATGCTACATGATTCCGGGCTCGATGCGCCCCCTGCTTTGAGAGATGTCCGGGGACAGGGCGATCAAGGGTAACGTCTGCGGAATGTCTGCATATGATAAATTAGGTCGCAACTTGCCTCGCGCTTGCCCATTCGTAGTCGCAAAACTCTGTCCAACCTCTTCCTACAGCGTGAAACCGGCAGATTGACGCTCCCCGGCAGCCCCTCGTAGTCTAGATATGTGCTTTCTCTCCAAAACCGCGCCTGTAATCTTCTAGTGCGGTAAGGGGACGCATTTTCCTCCCTTGCCCGCCCGGCTCTCCGTAGCCCGGTGGGCTTTGTTTTCTGCCAACTTGTTTAAGGATGGACCATGCCCGAACCGACCGCCGCACCCAAGGAAACCAAAGCCCAGCGCATGGAGCGCCTCAAGGTCGAGAAAAACGCCTGGGAGCTGTTCGACGAGGTGCGCCAGTTCGCGCGCGCCGGGCGCGAGAGCGTGATGCCGGAGTGGGCCGGGGTTTACTTCAAGTGGTGGGGCGTGTACACCCAGGGCGATGGCGCGGGCGTGACCGGCGGCAAAGCCGGCGAAGGACTCCAAAGCGACTACTTCATGATGCGCATCATCGCGCCTACAGGCCAGTTAAGCGCCACGCAGATGCGAACCGTCGCCGAGCTGACCAAGCGCTACGCCCGCAATCAGGCCGATATCACCGTGCGGCAGAACATCCAGCTGCACTGGCTCACCATCGAGAGCTTGCCCGATGTGGTGGACGCGCTTGAGAAAGTCGGGCTCTCCCCCAAAGGCGCCTGTGGCGATGTGGTCCGCAACGTGACCGGTTGCCCCCTCGCCGGGATTGACGGCCATGAACTGTTCGACGCCTCGCCCGTGGCGCTCGCCATCGCCGAAGACCTGATCGCGAATGAGGCCTTTTACAACTTGCCGCGCAAGTTCAAAATTTCCGTTACCGGCTGCCCCCTCTGGTGTTCGTACCCGGAGATCAACGACATCGGCCTGACCGCAGCCATGCGCGGGAACGAAAAAGGCTTCAACCTGCGCGTCGGCGGCGGCCTTTCCTCCGAGCCGCACCTGGCCCTCAAGCTCCCTTGCTGGGTTCCTGAGGACCGGGCCTTCGCGGTCTGCCGGGCCATCACGGAGATTTTCCGCGACCAGCAGGGCCTGCGCCAAAGCCGCGACCGTGCGCGCATGAAGTATTTGTTTATGAGAGAAGGCTGGACGGCTGAGTCCTTCCTTGCGGAGTTAAACCAGCGGCTTGGATTCACGCTTCCCCCGGCAGCGCCCGAAATCGTCCCCGAGGACGTCCTGCGCGACCACGTCGGCATCCATCCGCAGCGCCAACCCGGCCTCAGCTACGTCGGCGCATCCGTTTTGCGCGGGCGGCTCACCGGCGACCAGCTTGCCGCCGTCGCCGATCTTGCCGAGCGCTACGGCTCCGGCCACATGCGAACCACCGTAGGTCAAAACCTGCTCTTCATTGACATCCCAACCGAGCGCGCCGGCGCATTCGCCCAGGAGCTCGCACAGCATAGCATCAAGGTCGAGGGTTCGCAGTTCTGGCGCGGCGCGGTGGCCTGCACCGGGACTGAGTTCTGCAAGCTCGCCATCACGGAAACCAAAGGCTTCACGCGCTGGCTCGTCGACGAGCTTGAAGAGCGCGTGCCGGAGTTCGACCAGCAGCTGCGGCTCCATGTCACCGGCTGCCCCAACTCCTGCGGCCAGCACTGGATCGCCGACATCGGCATCGAAGGCAAAAAGATCAAGCACGACGGGCGCATGGTGGACGCCTACTATTTCTGTGTCGGCGGTTCGGTAGGCCGGCACGCGGGTACCGCGCGACCGGTGGGCTACCGCATCCCGGCCACCGAAGTCCCGGAAGCTATCGAACGGTTGCTCAAGACCTACCAGGGCCGCCGTCTGGGCAATGGCGAAACCCTGCGCGCCTATTTCGCCCGCCACTCTAATGACGAGTTGCGCGCCCAGCTTGCCGGCGAGCTGGTGAGCCCTGTCGAGCGCGACACCAGTGCCATTGCTGCCCCTGCTTCCTCGGATATGTAAATGAGTCTCCTTCCCGTTTTCCTCAAACTCGATGGCAGGCCATGCCTGGTCGTCGGCGCCGGCGAAGTCGCGACCGGCAAGATCGAAAGCCTAGTCGCGAGCGACGCCCGAGTTACGGTCGTCGCGCCCTGGGCCAAGCCGGCGGTCGAGCGCCTCGCCGCGCGCGGCGCCGTCACCTGGAACCGCCGCGAATTCACCGACTCGGACATCGACGGCCAGTTCCTCGTCATTGCCGGCACGAACATTACACCGGTCAACCAGCACGTATACCGGCTCTGCGACGCCGCCGGCACATTGTGTAACGCGGTTGACGACATCCCGCACTGCGACTTTTACTACGGCTCGGTGGTCAGCCGCGGCGACCTGCAAATCGCGATTTCGACCGCCGGTGAAAGCCCGTCGACAGCCCAAAAACTGCGACATGAAATCGACGCAGCGCTGCCGCACGATCTCGGCCCTTGGCTGCACACCCTCGGCATGCTGCGCCGCGAAGTGCTCGCGGCCTACCCTTCAAGTGAAGAGCGTAAGTCCCTGCTGGGTATATTGGGTGAGCGTCAAGTATGCGAGTCGCGCAATTGCCCCTCACGACGGCTGGCCCTGCCGCATGAGCACCTCGCGACACTTCTCGGATTGTCGAACACATCCCCCAAAACGCAAACAGCGCATCCATCCGAGCGCGTGGGCGAGCCCGGTTCCCATCAAACGCACCCTCAGCCCGAAGCGGGCCCAAGTATGGTCATGCTCGTCGGCGCAGGCCCGGGCGACCCCGATCTGCTTACCGTTAAAGCTGCACGCCTGCTCGGCGCAGCGGAGCTTCTGCTGCACGACGACCTCGTCCCCGAGGCCATTCTCACCCTCGCACCCGCAGCAGCCGAGGTGGTCAGCGTTGGCAAACGCTGCGGGCGAGCCTCTGTCACGCAAGCACAGATCCACAAGCTGATGATTGCGGGCTCGCGAGCCGGGCGCAGGGTGGTCCGGCTCAAAAGCGGCGACCCGCTCTTGTTCGGTCGCGCCGGCGAGGAGATGGACGCTCTCCGCGCCGCCCAAATCCCGTTCGAGGTCATCCCCGGCATTACAGCTGCTTCCACCGCCGCGGCTGCGATGCCCTGCTCGCTCACCGACCGCCGCGCCGCTTCTTCCATTTTATTAAGCACCGGCCACCACGCGCCGGGCGAAACTCCAAACCCCGAGCCCACCCGCGTCGTGTACATGCCGGGCCGCAACCTCACCGGCATCGCCCGTCAGTGGCGCGAAGCCGGGCTGCCCGGCGACTATCCTTGCATTCTTGTTTCCCACGCCGGCCAGCCCGACCAACAGGTCACACGCACCACACTCGGCTTGCTCCACGTCACCGCCCCCGGCCCGGCGCCCACGCTGCTCATGGGCGGCGAGGTCTTTCGGGCCCGGCCTGAGGCCGGCGCGTCACTCGACACTTTCCAGCCCTGGGGGGAGCAACTGGAAAGCACCGCCGCGACAGAACGCCTTTAGCCGACGGACAGCACCGCCACCCCCACCCCCGGCAGCACCAACCGCCCTTCCTCGACCGTAATCCCCGGGTCTGAAGACAGCAGGAGTTCTACACTATCGTCCAATCCCGCCGAGTAGCCTTCCTCGTCCAGCGTAAACACCACCACGATGCCCCCGCGCTGCATCGTGAACCAGCGATCTTCCTCGTCGAAGTCCACATCGACCTGCTCCAGGACACCGTCCGACAGCTCACGGCGGCTTTTGCGCAACGCAATCAGGTCCTTATACCAACTCAGCATCTCCGCATGCGGCTCCTCCCCGAGCTCCTCCCATTTCAGTTTTGAGCCCTCGAAAGTTCCAGCTTCTTGCGGATCGGGGATCTCCGACGGGTCCCACCCGAACCCCTCAAACTCCCTTTTCCGCCCTTCGGAAACCAGCCGCCCGAGCTCCTTATCTTCGTGATCCGTGAAGTATTGGAACGGCGTGGAAGCCGCCCACTCCTCCCCTTGGAAGAGCATCGGCAGAAATGGCCCCAACAGCGTGAGCGCCGCCGCAATCTTCGCGCGCGGCCCATCTGTCAGGTGCTCCAAGCGCTCGCCCTTGGCGCGGTTGCCGATCTGGTCATGATTCTGCGAGTACCCGCAAAAATGCCATCCAGGCAGGTTCGCCACTGGCCGCCCATGCACCCGGTCTCGCGAGGGTGCGTACTCGCCGTCATACACAAACGCTTGCGTAAGCGCCTTACCGAGGTCGGCAAGCTCACCGAAGTCCGCATAATAACCGCTCCGGTCCCCTGTCAGCACCGTCACCAGAGCGTGGTGGAAATCGTCGCTCCACTGCGTATCGAACCCGTAGCCGTACGCCTCCTTTGAGCGCACCAGCCGCGGGTCGTTCAGGTCGCTTTCGGCGATCATCACGTACGGCCGCCCGGTTTCCGCCTGCAGCGCGTGCACCTCCGTGTTGATCTGCTCCATAAAGTGGATAGCCGAACGGTCGATGTACGCATGCACCGCATCTAGCCGCAGCCCGTCCATGTGGTAATTCCTAAGCCACATCAGGGCGTTATCGCAGAAAAATCGCCGCACCTCATACGAGCCCGCCGTCTCGAAATTCACCGCGTCGCCCCAAGGCGTCTTGTGCTCGCTCGTGAGATACGGCCCAAACTTGCTGACGTATGCTCCCGCCGGGCCAAAATGGTTGTAGACCACATCCATAATCACGCCCAGGCCTTGGCCGTGGGCGGCATTTACAAACCGCTTCAACCCGTCCGGCCCGCCATAGGAGTTTTGCGGCGCGAACAGGTCCACGCCGTCGTACCCCCATCCATGCTTTCCCGGAAACTGCGCGAAAGGCAACAGCTCAATATGCGTCACGCCCAGCTCGCGCAGGTAGTCGAGCTTCTCAATCGCCGCGTCGCAGGTCCCCTCCGGCGTAAATGTGCCCACGTGCAGCTCATAGATGATCGCGCTCTGGTATGCCTTGGCGTGAAAGTCGCCGTCCGTCCATTGGAATGCGTTATGATCGACCACCCGCGAAGGCCCGTGCACCCCTTCCGGCTGGAACGCCGAGCGCGGGTCCGGCAGTTTAAGCTCGTCGCCGTCCATCAAAAAGGAGTAATCCGAACCCGGCCCCGCCCCTTCCACCTCGGCGAACCACCAACCGCCTTCATCCCGGCTCATGGGGTGCTTCGCCCCACCTGTTTCCACCTCGACCCGCTCTGCTTTCGGCGCCCAAACTCGAAACTCGTGCATGTGTATCCCAATCCTCTTCTTACGTAGATGCAGTGTTGCCGCTCTCGCCCGGCGGTGCGCCCACCCGCTGCGGATCAAGCTCAGGCGTGCTCTCCTCACTCGCCGGGGGAATGGCTGGTGACCGCGTGTGCCGCATATGGCGCTGCCGCATCTGCTGCTTGCTCGATTCAAGATCGAAAATCGCGTTCACCATGGCGATATGCGAAAATGCCTGAGGAAAATTGCCCACCTGCCGTTTTTTCGTGGTGTCGTACTCCTCAGCCAGCAGGCCAAGATCGTTGCGCAGCAATAGCAAAGAATCCATCAGCTTGCGGGCGTCCGCTTCCCGCCCGATCATCTTCAGGCAGCTCACCATCCAGAAGGAGCAAGCCAGGAAAGCACCCTCTCCCTCCGGCAGCCCATCTGCGCTCTTGCCCGTGTCGTACCGCAGCAGCAATCCATCGCGCATCAACGTTTTTTCGATTGCCTCGATCGTCCCTTTCACCCTCGGGTCGGTCGGGGGCAGAAAGCCAACCTGCGGCATTAGCAGCAAAGCCGAATCCAGTTGTTCACCGTCATACACCTGCGTAAACGCATTGAGCTGCTTGTTGAACCCCCGCGCGCACACCTCAGCATGCACCTCGTCCCGCGCCGCGCGCCACGTGTCCAGGGGCACATAGCTGCCCGTGGCCTCGGCAATCGCCACCGCACGGTCGAGCGCCACCCACACCATCATCTTCGAATACACAAAATGCTGCGGCCCGCTTCGCGTTTCCCAGATGCCTTGGTCCGGCTGTTTCCAGATGGTGAGCAGGTGGTTGACCAAGAGTTGCTGAAGATGCAGATCCACGCTGCGCGGTGCTTTCACACCCGCCAAGGCATGGAAGAACGCATCCATTACCTCGCCGTAAATGTCCAACTGCAACTGTTCCGCCGCGGCATTGCCGATGCGCACGGGTTTTGATCCTTCATAGCCCGCAAGCCAGGGCACCTCCCACTCCAGCAGCTGTCGCTCGCCGGCGATGCCGTACATGATCTGCACCTGCTCGGGCGAGCCGGCAAGCGCGCGCAGGAGCCAGTCCTGCCACGCCTCCGCCTCCTTGTAAAAGCCGCCGTTCATCAGCGCCAGCAGCGTGAAAGTCGAGTCGCGCAGCCAGCAATAGCGGTAATCCCAGTTGCGCGGACCACCCAACTGCTCCGGCAAGGAGGTTGTGACTGCCGCCACCAGCCCGCCTGTGGGCCGGTACGTCATCGCCTTTAGTGTGATCAGCGAGCGCTCCACCGCCTCGGTATACCGGCCCGCGCCGGTGCATTTTTGCGACCACTCCGCCCAAGAGCGCTTCGCATCCTCCAGCTCCGCATCCGGGTCGATCTCAGCCGACTCTGCCCCGGCCGATTGGCAGTAGGAGAGCATGAGCCAGACGTGGCTACCCTCCTTCACCGTAAAAGTCGTCTCGGTCTTCTGGTCACGACCATGGGTTTCAAGGTTTGTACGCAGCAGCACCATATGCGGCCCTGCGATGGCTCGCGTCGTATGCCCTTCGCGCGTCACCCAGGGGACGCTTCGCCCATAGTCGAAGCGAAGCACCAGCTCCATGTACATGGAAACCTCGCCCGCGAGGCACTCCACTTTACGCGCGATGTGGGAGTGCTCGCCCCGTGCCGGCATGAAATCCGTTACCAGGACGACATCTTCGCCGCGCGTCCAGCGGGTTTCCATCACAAGCGTTTGCGGGATGTAATGCCAGGCTGCGGTCCACCTTTCTGCTTGGGCGCCCTCGCCGGGTTTGGCCTCGACCGGGGCCAGCAGCCAGCGACCATTCCCCTCATCACCGAGCAAGGCGGCGAAGCACGCGTCGGAGGCGAAATTCGGCCAGCAAAGCCAATCGATTGAGCCGTTCTTGCCGACCAGCGCCGCGGTTTCGCAATCGCCGATGATACCGTAATCCTCAATCCTCTGCGCCATAGTCCTCGCCTGCAACTTTAGTCATTGCTTGAAACTTTCAGGGAAGTAGGATGCGCCCCTTTGTGAAAACTGAACCTGCAAGCTAGCGCATTACTCCCACTCGATCGTCCCCGGCGGCTTCGAGGTAATGTCGTAGACCACGCGGTTGATTCCCCGCACCTCATTGACAATCCGGTTTGAAATACGCGCGAGCACTGCATAAGGTAGCTGCACCCAGTCCGCCGTCATGCCGTCCTCGGAGTGCACCGCGCGGATCGCGCAGGTGTTCGCGTACGTCCGCTGGTCGCCCATCACACCCACGCTCTTGACCGGCAGCAGCACCGCAAATGCCTGCCATATCTCCCGGTACAGCCCTGCCTGCTTGATCTCGTCGACCACGATCTCGTCGGCCTCCTGCAGGATGGCCACCCGCTCCGGCGTCACCTCGCCCAGGATGCGCACCGCCAGCCCCGGCCCCGGGAATGGCTGGCGACCCAGGATGTCCTCCGGCATCCCTAGGTCGCGCCCAATCCGCCGCACCTCATCCTTAAACAAGTCCCGTAACGGCTCAATCAGCTTCAGTCGCATTGTTTCCGGCAGTCCACCGACATTATGGTGGCTCTTGATCACATGCGACGGCCCGTGGACCGAGGCCGATTCGATGACGTCCGGGTACAGGGTCCCCTGCACCAACCAGTCCACGCCCCCGCTTTCGACGGCGATGCGCTCGGCTTCCTCGTCGAACACCTCGATAAACTCGCGCCCAATCACCTTGCGCTTCCTTTCCGGATCACTCACCCCGGCCAGCTTTGCCAGGAAGCGCTCGCGCGCATCCACCGCGACCAGGTTCAGGTGCAGCGTATCGCGCAGGTTCTCCTGCACCTTGCGGAACTCACCCTTGCGCAGCACACCGTTGTCGACAAACACGCAGGTCAGCTGCTCCCCGATCGCCCGATGCACCAGCATCGCCGCAACCGACGAGTCCACGCCGCCCGAGATCGCGCAAATCGCGTGACCCCCGCCAACCCGCGCGCGGATCGCCGCCGTGGTCTCCTCGATAAAGTGCTGGGGTGTCCAGTCCGCCACCGCCCCGCAGATACCGAACACAAACGACCGCAGCAGCTCGGTCCCTTGCGGCGTATGCTGCACCTCCGGATGAAACTGCACAGCCCAGATGCGCTGTTCCGGATTGGCGATCCCGGCCAGCGCATTTGCGGTTTTTGCAGTCGCGTGAAAGCCCGAGGGCAACTCCAGCGCCTCGTCCCCATGCGACATCCAGACCCGCAACGTTTCCGGCAAACCCTGGAACAGGGCCGTTTCACGGTCGGTGATGGTGACCTCGGCATCGCCGTACTCGCGCCGCTCCGCCGGCTCGACCTTGCCGCCCAGCGTATGCACGATGTACTGCAACCCATAGCAGATGCCCAGCACCGGCAAACCCAGGCGCAGGATGGCAGGGTCAGCCTGCGGCGCATGCGCGTCGTACACCGACGACGGTCCGCCTGAAAGGATGATGCCGCGCGGCCGAAGCGCCTCAACCTGCGCAAGCGGAGCCGTACACGGCAGCACGGCCGAAAACACATTGAGCTCGCGAACGCGGCGCGCGATCAGCTGCGTATACTGCGAGCCGAAATCCAGAATAACGATCGAAGAAGAGTCCACGGGCTCCAGTTTAAGGCTTCGCTTTGGTACCCGCCGCCGGATCGCACACCTCAAACGCACGCAGGAGGCCGAAGAATGCGCCCAACCGCCAAGCATCGGCGGCCACCAGCGGCGGCAGGGAGAACAAGAGCCACCAAGCCACCAGCGCCCACCCGAAGTGAAATGGAGCAGGAACAAACGCGAGCACCACCGCCGCAATGAGCAGATACGCACGGATTTGCCCTACGGCCTTGCGCAGCGGAACGATGCGCGTGTGCTTGTCCATGCGCCAGCCACGGCGCACACTGGGCAGCAGAGAGCGCCCTTCCACCAGCGCCAGCGCCGCGGCGATGACAATCGCCCGGTTGAACCGTCCGGTCAACCAGCTCGTCGCAAGCGTAATGGCCAGCAACGCTGCCCCGTAAAGCAGAATGTGGGTGTCCTCTTTTTGAAAAGCAAACGCATATGCGATATGGGCAAGGGAGGCCCATATGGATGTAATCGCAAGCAGCCCCCCGATACGCAACGTTTCAAGCTCCGCCAGCAACCAGGGACGGCGCGGCAGGCGTGGATCAAACTGCGCAAGCACGCGCGTGCGGCCCCAGGCAAACGCGCATACCCATACGAACACAGCCAGCGGGATCAGCCCTGCCGCCGTCCGCTCCAATGGCGGGCGCAGGACATCGAAGCCGGCCAGCAGTGTTGTCAGAAGCTGCGCCGGGGCGGTCAGCAGCGTGTCGGGGAGCGAGTCCGGCGTGAGCAGCAGCAACCCCGTGGCCTGGAGCGCCGGGAGCGATGCGGTCCACACCCGCCATGCCGCGAAACCGGCGAGCAGCAAAAGCAAGCTGCCGCAGCACCAGCGCCATGCAATCTCTTCGAGCAGCAGCACGGGCCGCTGCTGGATTTCAAGAAAGAGTGGGTGCTGCCCGAGCCAACCGGTGAGCGCGCGGCCGGTCACCCTTGTCCTTGCGCCCGCCGCGGCCTGCCCTTGTGCGCTCATTCCTCTCACGGGACGGGCTTACCGGACTACGAGGTTCACAAGTTTGCCCGGCACCACGATCATCTTGACGACCTGCTTGCCTGCCAGGGCTGCCTGGATCTTCTCGTCGCCCAGCGCAGCTTCGCGCAGCGCAGGCTCGCCCGCGTCCGCCGCCAGCCGCACCACTGTGCGCAGCTTGCCGTTGATCTGCACCGGGAACTCGACTTCACTTTCCCTTGCGAACGCCTCGTCATACGCCGGCCACGGCGTCCGCAGCAGGTCCCCCTTTTCCCCCAACACGCTCCACAGCTCGCATGCCACGTAAGGCGCGAAAGGCGCAAGCAGCAGCACAACCCGGGTCAGGACATGCCGCGTCACCGCGGGAGCGATCTCGCCCGAAGTGAACCTTTCGTCCTCTGCCGTAAGCGTATTCAAAAGCTCCATAATCGCCGCGATGCTGGTGTTGAAGTGCCAGCGATCGTCAAAATCTTCGGTGATCTTGCGGATGGTCTGGTGCAGCTTGCGCAGCACCTGCTGCTCCACCGGATTGCGCGCGGAAACAGGCTCGTCCCCACCGGGGGCCGCATGCCGCACCACGAAGCGGTACACCTTCGCCAGGAACCGCGACACCCCCGCAACCCCGTCCTCCTGCCAGTCCAGGTCGCGCCCCGGCGGTGCGGCGAACAGCGCGTACATGCGCGTCGCGTCCGCGCCGTAATGCTCGATCATCTCGTCGGGCGAAACCACATTGCCCTTGGATTTGGACATCTTCGCGCCGTCTTTGATGACCATACCCTGGGAAAACTGCCGTTCCGCGGGCTCGCTGTTCGTGATCAGCCCCATGTCGCGCATCACCTTGGTCCAGAACCGCGAGTAGATCAGGTGCAGGATCGCGTGCTCCACCCCGCCGATGTACTGGTCGATCGGGAACCAGTACGCCGCTTTCTCTTTGCTGAACGGCTCGCGGTCATTCCGGGCATCCGTGTAGCGGTAGAAGTACCAGCTCGAGTCGACAAACGTGTCCATCGTGTCGGTCTCGCGCCGCGCCGGGCCCCCGCATTGCGGGCAGGTCGCGTGGACGAACTCCGGCACCTGCGCTAGGGGCGAGCCGCCCTGCTGTGTGATCTGGACATTTTCCGGCAACAGCACCGGCAGCTCATTCTCCGGCACCGGTACAATCCCGCAGGCTTCGCAGTACAGCATCGGGATCGGCGTGCCCCAGTATCGCTGCCGGCTCACGCCCCAGTCCTTGAGCCGGTAGGTCACAGTGGCCTTGCCGAACCCGCCCCGCTCCGCTTCCGCGCTCAACCGCTCCCGCGCTTCGGCGCAGCCCAGTCCCGTCCAAGGCCCGGAGGCGACCAGCACTGCACCATCCTCCGAGTCCGCGAGCACCGGCAGCGCATTCTCCCCGCCCGGTACCGCAACCACCACCCGCACCGGCAGCCCATACTTGCCCGCGAACTCCCAGTCCCGCGCATCGTGCGCCGGCACGCTCATGATCGCGCCCGTGCCGTAGTCGGCCAGGATGTAATTGGCGATCCACACCGGCAGCAGCTCCCCGGTAAACGGGTTCTGCGCAGCGTGGCCTGTAAAAGCGCCATGCTTTGCAAGCGCGGCCATGTCGCCCGCCTCACGCGCCGCCCGCTGCTGCTCCAGCATCCCGTCGACTTCCGCCTGCAGCGCAGGGTCCGCCGCCGCCCATCCACGCACCAGCGGGTGCTCGGGCGCAAGCTGCAAGCTGGTCGCGCCGTAGATTGTGTCAATCCGCGTCGTAAACACCGTGATCCGCTCGCCCGTGAGCGCCGCGCCCTCACCCGACTCGATCGTCGTCCCATCGCCCTCGCGTCGCCCAGCAACGACCGCGAACGCGAGCTCCGCCCCCTCGCTCCGCCCCACCCAGTTCCGCTGCATGGTCCGGACCTTCTCCGGCCACCCCGGCAGCGCGTCCAGCCCGTCCAGCAGCTCCTGCGCATAGGCAGTCGTCCGCAGGAACCACTGTTCCAGGTTCCGCAACTCGACCGGCTGCTCCTCATGCCGCCAGCAGCAACCGTCCACCACCTGCTCGTTGGCGAGTACGGTCGCGCACAGCGGGCACCAGTTCACCTTGCTTTGCTTGCGGTAAGCCAGCCCGCGCTCGAACATCTTGATGAAAAACCACTGATTCCAGCGGTAATACTCCGGCAGGCAGGTCGTAATCTCGTTGCGCCAGTCAAAGGCGAAGCCCAGCCGCCCGAACTGCCGCTTCATCGCGGCGATATTGTTCAGCGTCCACGCGCGCGGCGGCGTGTTGTTCTTGATCGCCGCATTCTCCGCCGGCAGTCCGAACGCGTCCCACCCCATCGGGTGCAGCACGTTAAATCCCTGCATCCATTTGTACCGCGCCAGAGCGTCGCCGATCGCGTAGTTGCGCACATGGCCCATGTGCAGCTTGCCTGAAGGGTACGGCAGCATTTCGAGAACATAATATTTCGGCTTACCCGTAGCGGGGGGCTCGGTCGCATACAGCTCCGGGTCCGCCGCCCAGCGCTCGCCCCACTTCGCCTCAATCTCCGCCGGGTAATAGCGCGTGTCTTTTGCCGTAGATTCTTCCATAGAAGAACCTATTCTACTTGCCCCCCAGCGCCGCGAGCCCTTGCAGCGCGCGCACATTCTTCTCCAGATCCCCCGGCTCATCCACCGGCGTTTCCGCCACAAACGCGCAGTGCGCAAAGCGCCCATCGTTCAGCAGCCGCCGAAACGGCCCGCCCCCGATCATTCCTTCGCCGATATGCTCGTGCCTGTCCAGCTTTGACCCGCGCGCGGCCTTGGCGTCATTCACATGCCACACCCGCACGTTTGCGCACCCGATCGTCCGCTCGATCTGCGCCACCGTCTCTTCCCAGCCGCCTTCGCTCACAATGTCGTACCCGGCCACGTGCGTATGGCAGGTGTCCAGGCACACCCCCACCGGCAAATGCGCGCGCAGCAACTCCTGCAGCTCCGCCACCTGCTCAAAGCTGCCTCCAAGCGAAAACTCCGCCCCCGCTGTGTTCTCGATCAGCAGACGGAACGGCGCCCCCGCGAAGTCCAACCCGTCCACCGCGCGCTCTATTCCCGCAGCCGCCCGGCGCAGCCCTTCCTCCCGCGTCAGCCCTTTCCAGGACCCCGGATGCAGCACCAGGAACTCCGAGCCGAGAGCAAGGCACCGCTCCACCTCTCCCCGAAACGCCACCGTCGACTTTTCCATCACGTCCTCGGTCTGCGAAGCAAGATTGATCAGGTAGTTCGCGTGCACCACCGCCGGGCCCACATCGTGGGCGGCCCGCAACGCGCGCATCTTCGCCGCAACATCGGCAGCGACCGGCGCAGCCCGCCACATCCGTGGGCTCGAGGTAAAAATCTGAAACGTGTTCGCGCCGACCGCCACGGCCCGCTCCACCGCCGTATGCGCGCCTCCCGCCGTTCCCAGGTGGATCCCAATCCGCTTCACACTCATTCCGCTTATTCTAGGGGAGCCATGCGCACGCTCGTCACCGCTGCTTCCCTCGTCACCGACCACGGCCTCCTTCTGGACCCCGTGGTCGTGCTGGAGGACGGCATCCTCGCGAGCCTCGGCTCCAGATCCTCGCAGCCGCTCCCGTCCGGCGCCACCCACCATGACTACCCCGGCGCTACTCTCACCCCCGCCTTTCTCGACGTCCACACCCACGGCTGCTGCGGCCGCGACGTCATGGAAGCGACCCCGGACGCGCTCGCGACGGTCAGCCGCTTTGTCGCCGAGCACGGCGTCGGCGCCTACCTGCCCACCACCATCACCGCCCCGAAAGACATCACCCTCCGCGCCCTCGCCGACCTCGCC
>CAXTWG010000008.1:7122-63437 GCA_964247895.1 uncultured Acidobacteriaceae bacterium | reverse complement strand
CCCTCAGCAACGCCCGTAAGCCCCCGCCAAGCCAGAACCAGCAGATACGCCTGCGTCCCCACAAACGCCCCCGGCAACAGCCGCGGCCACCTGAACCGCAACAACAGCGCCGCCAGCCCTGCATTCAACAGAAGCAGGTAGCTCCCCAGCGCCCAAACCGACTCCGGCGAAGCCCCCAACAGCGCCGGGGTCAGAAATCCGCCCACCATCGCTACAGCAGCTAGCGCTTCGGATTGCTGCAAAGCGCAGATCGCTACGTTCCCCACCGTCACCAGCGCCATGCCGGCAAATGCGACCGGAAACGAAACAAGCTGAAACAGTGAGTACGCAGCCCAGAGCGACAGGTACAAAACCCCCGTTCCTGCTGCCTTCAGCGAGAACGAGAACACCGGAAACCCGCGCCGCCGGAACCGCTCCGACCACCCAATCAGCCCAAATCCTGCGAAAAACCCCACTGAAACCCGAGCCGGCGCCCCCAGCCAATCCCGGTCCACTGCATACTTTAGGAACCAAGCCACCCCCACCAGCAGCGCAACGATGCCTATCCGGTTAAACCACTGCGAGCCGATCCTCGACTCAAGCGAGGGCCGCTCCGGCTGCGTAAACGAGAGCTCCCCGGCATTGCCCGCCTCTGATTGCGGAGCCGGGATGGTCGGCTGCCCTAGCCCATGCTTCTCAAGCTGCTCCACCCGTACACGGAGCGCCAGCAGCTCTTTCCATAAATCCTCGTTACTCCCTGCATCCATAAATCGAACTCTATCGTTTTTACAATGATGAGGCGGACTGGCCGTGGTTCAGGCTCCATACAGCGGCGCACTTGGGAGGCACCTTACAGGATTCGCTGCTTTCCTTTGCCAAGTACCGTTACCTTCGTAATGCAGCAGATGCTTACGACTGGGGTATCTTTTGTATATGCGAGCAGGATCAGCGCAGGCCCAAACTTCCCGCGAACACCTTTGCTCGTACACAGATGCGACTGAGATCCCGCTTGATCTGACGGTGTTCAACTCATTTCACTCCATTCTTGATCCTCTTGTACTTGCACAGATCTACCGCGAATTCCTTGCAAGCACACGGGAGCGCGCCGGCGTGCTAGGGCAAGCGCCCGGCACACGGGAGGTACTTCGGCTGGCGCATACCATCAAAGGAACAGCCGGGATGCTCGGCGCGAAGGCGATTGAAGCACATGCCGAACGCCTGGATCGCCAACCTTCTGTTTCCGAATGCGTTGAAGATGTGCGTTGCAAGCTGCTGGCGTGCTGTACAGCTCTCGAAGATGCACTCAGAAAGAAAGGGGTCGCCCTGTGAAGGAGCACTCCAGCGCAAGTAGGTTCGGCAGTCCTGGACCGGGCCCCATACGAGTTCTTATCGCCGACGACCACCCGGTTGTACGGATCGGTGTCCGCAATGTGCTGGGAACCCATGGCCGCTTCGCAATCGTGTCTGAAGCGGAAAACGGCGTCCAAGCCGTCGAGCAGACACGGCTCTTCAGGCCGGACATCCTGCTGCTCGATGTGCAAATGCCCGACTCCTCAGGCTTCCATCCAGTACGGGAAGTGCTGGCCGTCTCGCCGGAAACGCGCGTGGTGCTGCTCACCGGCTCCATTGGGGCTGAGCAATTGGCAGATGCCTTCAATGCGGGCGCGCGCGGCATCGTTCTTAAAAGTGCCCTCACCGAGCAGATTGCCACCGCCCTGCTTGCGGTAGTTGAAGGCTCTTTCTGGGCACATGGCAGGCGCATCGAGCACTTGGCAGGTGTGCTCGCCGAGCTTCGTTCGCTTGTAAAAGATGAGAGCACGGAACGTTGGAATCTCACACGCCGGGAGCTCGAGGTAGTGGGACTGATCGTCAAAGGCTGCTCCAATCGCGAGATTGCGCAGCAGTTCAACCTGAGCGAGGAAACAGTAAAGCGGCACCTTTCCAATACCTTTGAAAAGCTCGGCATTTCGACCCGGCTTGAGTTGGCCATCTTCGCCCTAGCGAACAAACTGGTTCCCGGGGCGGAAACCCAACCAGGCCTACAAAGGCAAGTGCTTCCACCTGCGGCGCGTCCTCCGTCTAATAGCGAGTAGAGGGCAGCGCCCCTGCCATGGATGTTTCAAGACTAGACAGGTGCACGGGATTGAGACCTCCTCCTCTGTTCCGGGCGCATCTTTCTGAGTCGAGTTCGACGAAAGTCACAACCGGCCAACAACGCCGCCAGAGTGCGTGCGAAAGGATCCAACATGAACATTTTTTTTAAAACAATACCTGCCTTGTTTCTTCTCGGTGCTTCGCTCGCCCAAAGCCAGGAGCTGAATCCGACCGCGACCGATCGCTTCCCGCAAGGGCAAGGCCCGTCCTCGGTGCGCAACGGCATCCCGGTTTACAAGATCCAGGTCGTCGGGCGCGACATCCCGGCCATCAACTACTTCCATCGCAGCGGCTCAACCAAAATCGGCTTCGACGGCACACCGCTTCTCCCCGCGGCCAAGGGCTCCGCTACGGTTGAAAGCAACAAGGGTCAGATCTCGATCAACGCGCACTTCGAGGGTCTCAAGCCTGCTAACGGGTATGGCGTCGAGTACCTGACCTATGTTCTGTGGGCGATCACCACCGACGGCCACCCGCAAGCGCTGGGTGAGGTGCTGCCCACCGGCGGCCACGGCGACTGCGACATCAAGGTCACGACCAATCTCCAGGCGTTCGCGCTCATTGTCACCGCGGAACCTTACTTCGATGTCAGCCTGCCGAGCGACGTGGTTGTGCTCCAGAATGCAGTTCTTAAAAACAAAACGGAAGGCATTATCGACGTCGTGAACGCGCACGCGACCTTGCTGCCGCGCGGCACCTACTCGACCACCGAGGGAGCAAACACGGTCGCAAACCCCATTACGCGCAACGACCAGTCTCCGCTTGAGCTTTACGAGGCGATCAATGCCGTGCAGATCGCCAAGGCCGCCGGTGCCGACAAGCTCGCCGCGGACACCTACGCGAGCGCCCTCCAGAATCTCCAAAATGCGCAGGGCAACGACACGCACAAGCGCGACCGCAAGCAGGAGATCACTTACGCCCGCGCTGCCGTGCAGGCCGCAGAGGACTCGCGTGTGATCGCGATCCGCCGCCAGAAGGAGCTGGACGAAGCAGCGCAACAAAGGGCCAAGGAGCAGGCCCAGCAGTCGGCCCAGCAATCGGCTCTTGAAGCGCAGCAAGCCCAACTCCAGGCTCAGCAGGCGCAACTCCAAGCCGAGCGTGCCGCCGCCGAGCGTGCTGCCGCCGAGGCCAAGGCGGCCCAAGCCCAGCAGGCTCAGGCTCAGGCTGTCGACCAAACCGCCCAGGCCCGCCAACAGCTGCGCGATCAGCTCAACTCCGTGCTGCAAACTCAGGAAACCGCGCGCGGGCTTATCGTCAACCTATCCGATGTGCTCTTTGACACCGGCAAGTACACGTTGAAAACGGACGCGCAAGTCAAGCTGGCCAAGGTCGCCGGCATCCTCCAGGCCTACCCCAGCCTGAAGCTCCAGGTTGAAGGCTACACGGACAACGTAGGCAGTGAGCAGTACAACCAGAAGCTTTCTGAAAATCGTGCACAGGGTGTGGGCGACTTCCTGGTGCAGCAGGGTGTGCCGTTGGGGAATGTCACGGCAACGGGTTTCGGGCTGAACAACCCCGCAGCCGACAATGGCACTGCTGCCGGCCGCGCGCAAAACCGGCGGGTACAGCTTGTGGTTTCCGGGAACGCGATCGGTGTGCAACAACAGGCTGAGCCCTCGGGCGGCACCAACGTGCCCGCCGGTAGCAGGCCCTCCGGGACCACGCAGCAGTAAGCTCGCTTCTTTGCGAAAGGCGCCGCTTCCGGGCGGCCCTTTGCTTGCAGCAAGATACGCATCCAATTCTCCTGACAAGGAGAGTGGATGCGCATTGCATTTCTGGGTCTGGGCAAGATGGGCAGCGCCATCGCCCGTCGGTTTGTAGACAAAGGGTACGATGTCACAGTCTGGAATCGTACGGCAAGTACCGCCGAAGCGTTTGCGCAGGAGGGCGGAACCGCTGCGGCCAGCCCTTCGGAAGCGGTCCGTGAGGCGCAGGTAACCTTCACGATGGTCAACGATGATGCCGCGCTCGAGGCCGTGCTGTTCGCGGGCGGCGCACTCGATGCCCTACCCGCCGGCGCCATCCACGTCTCCATGTCCACCATCAGCGTCGCGCTTGCGGAGCGGCTCGAGCGCGAGCACGCCCAGCGCGGGCAACGCTATCTTGCTGCACCCGTGTTTGGGCGGCCCGGTGTGGCGGCTGAGGGTAAACTGTGGCTCGCGGTCGCGGGCGAGGACACTCTCGTGACTGAAATGACGCCGGTGCTCGACGTAATCTCGCGCGGGATGTCGGTGGTGGGTACACAACCCAAACAGGCGCATGCGCTTAAACTGGGCGGCAATTTCCTCATCACCGCCATGATCGCCTCGCTGTCTGAAGCCCTAACCTTTGCCGAGGGTACAGGCGTTGATCCCGAGCTGTTCCTTGAAACTGTCAATAGCGCCCTTTTTCAGTCGCCTTTTTACGCCAACTACGGCAAGGTCATGCTCCACCCGCCCGAGCAAGCCGCGGCTACGGTGGCTTTGGGCGCGAAGGACACGCGGCTGTTTCAAGAAGCTGCCCAGGTACCCACGCCGTTGGCTGCCTTGTTCGCCAAGCAGTTCCAAACGGCGATCGACGACGGCAAGTCGGGCGCAGACTGGGCAGCAGGCTACCTTGAAGTTGTGCGCAGGGAGGCGAAAGGAGCCGCGCATGACATCGCTTAAAGGCAAGATCGTCCTTATCACAGGCGCGAGCGCCGGTATTGGCGCAGCCTGCGCTTATGCCTTCTCGTGCGAAGGCGCAAAACTGCTGCTCGCGGCACGCCGCATGGACCGGCTCGAACAACTCGCTCCCAAACTGGCGGAGGCCGGAGCGGCTGGAACACACCTGCTCGCCCTTGACGTCCAACAAGCCGCCGATGTGCAAAATAAACTGGGCAGCTTACCTCCGGAGTGGGCCGCCATCGACATCCTGGTCAACAACGCCGGTCTTTCGCGCGGGCTCGATAAGGTTTACGAGGCGAAGGTCGAGGACTGGGACGAGATGATCGACACCAACGTCAAGGGCCTGCTCTATGTCACGCGCGCTGTGGTGCCGGGCATGGTCGAGCGTGGGCGCGGGCACATCCTCAATCTCGGTTCTACCGCGGGCGAAATGACCTATCCCGGCGGTTCCGTGTACTGTGCCACAAAAGCCGCCGAGCGCGCCATCAACGACGGCCTGCGCCAAGACCTGCTCGGAACCCCCGTCCGGGTCACCTCCATAGACCCGGGCGCGGTCGAAACAGATTTCTCCAGGGTGCGTTTCGGCGGCGACGAAGCACGCGCGGCCAAGGTGTACGCCGGCATCACCCCGCTCGCGCCCGAGGACATTGCAGACTCGATCGTTTGGGCAGCTTCCCGTCCGGGGCACGTCAACATCGCACGCATCTCACTCACCTCCATCGACCAGGCGAACTCACTCCTGTTTAACCGGAAACAATCTTAACGAGGAAATCTGCACTATGAAGCTTTGGACCATCCCCGCCTTCGGTATCGAGAAGCTCGCGCCGGTTGAATCGCCCCTTCCCGAGCCCGGGCCGGGACAAGTCGTCATGGAGATCCACGCCTGCTCACTCAACTACCGTGACCTGATGACGGTCACAGGGAAATACAATCCCCGCATGCCTTTGCCGCGCGTACCGTTATCTGACGGCGCGGGCGTAGTCCACTCGGTGGGAGAAGGCGTGACAACCCTCAAGCCGGGCGATCGAGTCGCGGCCATCTTTATGCAGAACTGGCTCGATGGGGTGCCCACGGCCGCCAAGTACCGCGGTGCGCTCGGCGGCGACATCGACGGCATGGCCGCGCAGTATGTCGCGCTCGAGGAGACAGGCGTGGTGCGCATACCGGACTACCTGTCCTACGCAGAAGCCGCCACCCTGCCCTGCGCCGCTGTCACTGCCTGGTCGGCTCTCCAGAAAACGGGCGGAATCACGGCGGGCAGCACAGTTCTCATCCAGGGTACGGGCGGCGTTTCGGTCGCGGCGCTCCAGCTCGCGAAATCAATGGGTGCCCGCGTGCTCGGCACTTCGAGCAGCGATGAAAAGCTGGAGCGCGCCCAATCTCTCGGCCTGGATGCCGGGGTCAATTACCGCGCTACGCCCGACTGGGCTTCCTGGGTAAACGAGCAAACCGGCGGCGAAGGGGTCGATTTGGTGATCGAGGTCGGCGGCGCGGGCACATTCTCGGCGTCGCTCAAAGCTGTGCGTATTGGCGGCGCAGTCGCGCAGATTGGGGTGCTTTCGCAAAGCGACGAGCCGGTAGCTGTACCCCTCATCCTGCGCAAACAAGTGCGGGTACAGGGCATTTACGTAGGTTCGCGGGCCGACTTCGACGCCTTGAACCGTGCTTTGGAGACCACGCGCATCCACCCTGTTGTCGACCGGGAACTCGCCTTCGAGCAATTGCCGGATGCTTTCCTCGCCATGCAGTCCGCCTCCCATTTCGGCAAGCTGGTCGTCCAAATGCACTGATTCTTCCCGCTTTGGGAAGGACTGAATGTATCCGTCAAACCTGGACTGGCAACTCGACGGGCAAGGCCGTACTCTCATGATCGCGTCATAAACTCGCGCTGAAGGAGAGAACCCCCCCAATGAGAGTTCTCAGCACTGCCATGCATCTCGTTTCCTCGGTTTTCGGTTGTAAGCATGAGCGCATGTCGCGCCCGTTCACCATTGAACAGCAAAGCTATATGGTTTGCCTCGAGTGCGGACGCAAGGTCTTCTATTCCATGGAGGAAATGCGTCGGCTATCCAGGAGTGAGATACGACGGCTCCTGGATACGGGAGCATGCGCGCCCAAGCCCCTTCCTGTTCCCGCCGACGAATCCAATTTGGCCGCTTGATGAACGCGCCAGTGCCTGAAGCTCAAGCACTGGCGCGATCTCTTTCCGATCCCTATGCCACCATTCTCATGGCGTCACAGCGTGGCGGCTGCTACTTCCATCTCGGGCGCGCTTTCTGAAAATTTGCGCGCTAAGTCCGCCGCGATCTCTTTGCCATGGAACCGCCCATTTTCGATAAAAATTTCGTTCGTCCGGTTCCCCGCCACAATCACACCCGCCAAGTAGATTCCAGCGACATTGCTTTCACGCGTCTCCGGGTTGCAGGCCGGCTGCCGGTCTGCGCCTTCCAGTTGCACCCCGAGCGCACGCAGGAACTCGAAATCCGGGTGGTAGCCCGTGAGCGCGAACACAAACTGGTTCGGCAGCACGCGTTCGCCTTCCGGCGTCCGCACCGTCACCGTGTCTCGCGCGATCTCCACGATTTCAGAGTTGAAGTACGCCGTGATTTCTCCATTCTTCACCCGGTTGTTGAAGTCCGGCAGGATCCAGTACTTTACATGGCCATGCATCTCCGTCCCCCGATGCACCACCGTCACCCGCACCCCATGCCTCCACAAGTCAAGCGCCGCGATTGCCGCCGAGTTCTTTCCTCCGACCACCAGCACATCCATCCCGTAAAAGGGATGAGGGTCGTCGTAGTAGTGCATGACCTTGCTCAAAGTCTCTCCCGGCACGTTCAAGTAATTCGGCAGGTCGTAATAGCCTGTCGACACAATCAGCTTGCGCGCCCGGAACGTCTCCTTGCGATCAAACCGGTCCGTCGTATGCACCTGAAAATCGCCGTCCGAACCTTCGACCGCATCGACGTTGAGGTACTGCCGAATATCCAGAGCGAACCGGTCCGCGACTTTGCGGTAATACTCAAGCGCTTCGTTCCGGGCCGGCTTCTGGTTCACGCTCGGGAACGGCACCTCGCCTATCTCCAAGAGCTCTGGAGTGGTAAAGAAGGTCATGTGCGCCGGGTAATGATAGATGGAGTTACACAGGCAGCCTTTGTCGAGCTGCACCACACGCAGGCCGAGCCGCTTTGCTTCGAGCGCGCAAGCCAGGCCGGTGGGCCCGGCGCCGATTACGAGAACGTCGAACATTTCCGAGGCGGGGGTCATAGTCACACCCATAGGACGCCGGAAACGGCAGATTAGATGCGAGCTTGGGCGCAAGCTTGCTGGAGGAGATACTCTGTCCGGAGCTGTTCCACAGCCTGATTATTTTTCTTGACCTTTGAAAAGGTGCTCGCCTCACGTATGCGCGAAGCCGTATAGTGGCTTCGCTACCCCGTCCGGCTTTTGCCGGCATAACCGGAGCGCAGCAAAGGAGATCCTCGGACTTCCTTTTATTCCTGTGGCGCTGAAGGGGGTCACGGCAGGCGCGTATGAGCATTTCACCGAATCTCTCGCACTGGGTCTGTCTTTTGGCCGGCCTGTATCTCGCCGTTACCGGGCTGCTGCTGCGCGACATCGTCCACGCTGGGCCGGCTACAACGATTTCGCCGGCAGGCAGCCGCCGGACCCACCGCATGCGGGGCTGGGGCAAACGCCTGGTGCTGGTCGCCATCGGCCTGGCCGCGTTCGGATACGGGCTTTCGCGCGTACTACATATTCTGTAACTGCGGTTCAAGGTCGGTCGCCAAGTTCTCAAGGGGAAGCTGGATCATGGTTGTACCCCTTGCTCCATAGCAGAGTATGTGGCAGGAGACAGGATCGTCTGGTGTCCCGAATCAGGGCTACTGTCGCCCCCAGCGAATGACCACCCCCGCCGTGAACCCAAGATTGTGCTGATTCTCCGACCCAAACCGGGTAAGCAGGTAGTTCGGGTTGAGCCGCACCGCCAGTCCCGGTCCTAAGTTGTAGTCCACCGGCGCACCCACGGTCACAGCCAGCGCGTTCCCATCCGGGTACAGCCCCACCGGCGCGCCCTTGAGCGAACCGAGGCCGGTTGAGAAGTTGCCGTGCGCCACGCCGGCCAGCACCTCTGCGTTCAAGGCCCAGTGCTGGTTCTGGAAGTACCGGTACTGCGGTCCCCCGGTAAAGGTGTACTGGCTCACCGAGGGTTTAAACACCTGGAACTCGAAATTGTTCGTGATTGCCGTTCCGTAATAGCCGCGCACGTCGCCCGTAATGCCCAGCTTCGGACGGATCCACTCCGTAACTCCAACATTCCAGGCTGCTTCCGTGTTGTGCTGGAGCGAGCTCCCAGGCCGAAAACGCAGGTAGCCCCCCCCCGCGTACACCTCAAATTTGTGCGAATAGGTGTCCTGCTCCAGCTGCTGCTCGCGAATACGTCGGCGCGCCTCCACACGGTTCTGCGCCTCGCGCAACACTTGCGCCCGCTGCTGCTGGATCGGCGGCGCGGTCTGTTGACTCGCGTCTTGCGCGCTTACGGGCGCTGTAGGCGATGACTGAGCATGGCTCGCTGCGGAAAGGAGCAAGGCGCTTCCAAGCAGAAAGGGGAAAGCGAAGAAACGGCGGCGAAGCTGAAACAAGCGGATGTGCCTCCAGAAACGGCGGCTCGCGAACGAGCAGATGGGAGCGCAAGATGCTTTGAGCGCTAATGCTTATTAAACCATCCCTGCACAGCGGCGTACCGACGCTTGCGCCTTGGCCGCCAGTGCGGTACACACGCGAGTAGGGACTACGCCTGATTCACGAATACTGGAGACAACGCTCATGCGCAGATTCATTCTCGGTTTGCTTCTCGGACTCATAGCCCTGCCCGTTGCAGCCTGGGGCTGGCTGCGCTTCGGCAACCCTCCCGTGGCCGTGCGCGACCCGCGCCTGCCCGCCGAGCAGCAAATCGTCCAGGTCCCGCTCAATGCCAGGATCGACCGAGAGATGCCGGCAAAGTCCTCTCTCGACCCAAGCCCGGTCAATCTTCTCTTAGGCGCCCATGTATACCAGTCTGAGTGCGCCACCTGCCACGGTGGGTACGGGTACAACTCCTCGCTTGCCACCGCTATGTTTCCCGAACCACCCCAGCTATGGGCGCCCCACGGCCACGGGATTGTAGGCGTCAGCGACGATCCGGCTGGAGAAACCTACTGGAAGGTAAAAAACGGAATCCGGCTTTCCGGCATGCCCTCCTACATCGGCATCTTGAATGACACACAGATGTGGCAAGTAACGGCGCTGCTGGCGAATGCCGACAAGCCCTTACCCGCTGAAGTACTTGCTGTTCTTAAGCAGCCGCTTCCCGCTGGAGTTCAAGCTCCTTCACTGCCCGTGAGTGGACCTGCAGTAATCCAGGTTCAGCCTCTGCCCAAAGATTAGAGATACTTACAGGCCCCGGTTGACAGCTCTTCCCGAAGCGGCCTATATTCCGGTTCGCAGTCGATAGCAACGATTGTTCCCGAGGATAAACAATTTCTATGCACAACTCACGACGCAGCGTCACATTAGCGCTGTCAGCCCTTCTTGCCGCTCCCGCGCTCCTCGCCCAGGCAGGCATCCCGGCTCCCGACTTCGGCCCCAACGTCATCGTCTTCGACCCCAGCGTGCCTGCCGCAACCATTCAAGCGCAGCTGATCGCGATCTCGAAAGAAGACCAGTTCAGCGCCAACCGCCACGCCGTCCTGTTCAAGCCGGGTGCGTACAACATTCAGGCACCGGTCGGCTACTACGAGCAGATTGCCGGCCTCGGCGCGCAGCCGGGCGGCGTCACCATTACCGGCTTCTTGACCCCTAATTATGGTGCCCCTGTGTACGGCACGCCGACCTTTCCTCAGGCCAACCTCACAGATACTTTTTGGCGTTCGCTTGAAAACATGACTATCAACGCAGTGACCGACACGGAGCAGAATGCGCCGCCAAACACCCTGCAATGGGGCGTTTCGCAGGCCGCCTCGCTGCGGCGCATGCAGATCAACGGTGGACTTGAGCTGGTCAACTCCTACTGCGGAGAGGCCAGCGGCGGCTTCATCAGCGATCTCGTCGTGACCGGCAATGTTAATTCCTGCTCCCAGCAGCAGTGGTACAGCCGCAACAGCAACTTCGGCAGTTGGAGCGGCAGCGTGTGGAACATGGTCTTCTCCGGTGTCCTCGGAGCGCCCGCGCAGTCCTATCCCAAACCCCCGTACACTGTTCTGCCGACTACGCCTGTCAGCCGCGAAAAGCCCTTCCTCTACGTAGATGGAAACGGCAACTACAACGTCTTCGCCCCGGCGTTACGAACCAACTCCGCCGGTGCAAGTTGGACGACGGGCGCGGAAGCCGGCCGCTCCGTGCCGATCGGCGGCTTCTTTATTGCCCAGCCCTCCAATACGGCGCAGCAGATCAATGCAGCTCTAGCCTCGGGCAAGAACCTGATCCTGACCCCGGGCGTGTACAAGCTCGAGAACTCCATCAGCATCAAGCGCGCTGACACCGTCATACTGGGTCTGGGGTATGCCACACTGATTCCCCAGAACGGAACGGCCGCCATCACCGTCTCCCATGTGGATGGTGTCCAGATCGCGGGCTTGATCATCGATGCCGGTCCGGTCAATTCCGATGTTCTTTTCCAGGTCGGCAAGCCGAATGGCAACAAACCCGGCGATCCGACAGACCCCACCAGCGTTAACGACGTGAACCTACGCGTAGGTGGAGCTGAATTGGGCCGCGCCACGACCAGCCTCCAGATCGATCAGGACAATACCATCCTTGATGACATCTGGGCATGGCGTGCCGATCACGGCGTTGCTGCCAACGGCAGTGACGTGGGCTGGACCGTGAACACGGCCGACCACGGACTGGTCGTCAATGCGAATAACGTGACCGCGCTTGGTCTGGCGGTCGAGCATTACCAGAAATCCGAAGTGGTCTGGAATGGCAACGGCGGCCAGACGATCTTCTTCCAGAATGAGCTGCCCTACGACGTCCCGAACCAGGCTGCCTGGCAAGGCAACGGCGGGAACGGTTATCCGGCTTACGAGGTGACCGGCGGCGTCACGACGCACCAGGCTTGGGGACTCGGGATGTATTCCTTCTTCAACCAGGGCGTCAACATCATCGAGGACAATGCGATGCTCGTGCCGAATACACCCGGCGTGATCATCCATGACACAGGTACGGTTTGGCTTGCCGGTAACGGCCAGATCACGCACGTCATCAATGGCGTGGGCGCTGCGGTCAACAGCACGAACCACGATGTTCTGAGCCCGGTCGTCGTCTACCCGTAACATCCTCCGCAACATAGATTGAAGGGCGGCCAACCAGCCGCCCATTTCAGTATTTGGATTTTAGGTTGTACGTCACCCCGGTTGTGAACTGGAATGAGTTCCGCGTCACCGGCGGCAGCGCGACCGGCGGGTCGTTTAGGTAGGTGTCGATTGTCCCCACTGTGAATGCCAGGTTTTTGTACACCGGAAACGACAGCGCGTTTGTTTCATTCGCCGTGTAGGCGCGCGTATTGTTGAAAGCCGGCAGGTAGGAAGCCTGTTGATTGAAGGCGATGCCCCGCTTGAGCCTGAGCGCGTACGTACCCGACAGGGTTGACCCGATCAGGTTCTGGTTCGTGCCGGCAACGCCTTCCAGAAACACCTGCTTCTCATACTGTAGGGAAGCTCTCAGGTCGAGCTGCTGCACGGGCCTTTTGAGCACCGTAAGGCCCACCCCGGCACCGTAGATCTGCTGGAGATCGAGCCCTTGGGAGTAGTTGTGGTCGAATGCGGTTTGCGCCAGCAGGTAAGCGCGGGTCGAGACATACTCGTCGCGCTCGGCATCGGCATGGAAGATGGAGGTCCGTGTGGACACCGCCGCGACCGGCACACCCCCGCTTAGGTAAGCCGGCTGCGTGATCTGTCCATAAGAAGACGAGAAGTCGGCGCTGGTCCGGTTGCGCGTCGCCAGCCAGCTTACCGTGGGTACAGACCGGGTGATGGCTACGGCGCTTGTGTAGACCTGCTGGTTTTCTGTACCTTTCACCACCGTGATGCCCACGGTTGCGCTGCCATTCCATCCGGCAAAGAAGTTCGGGTTCTCCCGTACCTGCTTGTTGAACGTCTGGTCGTCCAGGATAAACTGCGCCTGGGCAACCGGGATCGGCTCACGCCCAGCCACGATGCGCTCCCCGCGCACCATCTCGTGGCCCTTCGCTTCAGACGGGGGCGGCGTTCCGGGGCTTACATGCACCTCTCCTTCCTCCACGCGCAGCGTTCCCCGCGCGGCGTCTACAACGCTATGGTGCACCCCAGGCTTGTTTTCCAGGACCACATACCCACCCTGCGTGCGCAAGGTGCGGACCTTACTCCAGGGCACGTTCACCTCACCCAACTCATCGGAGTTGAAGAAGATAGTCCCAGTCACCTCGCGTTCCAGCTTGCCCTTGAGTGTGTCGCCATTCTCGAAGACAAGCGTGTCGCGGGCCCCGGTTGCAGGTTTCGGCGCCGGAGCCGCCCAGGAGCGCGAACCGACCGAAAAAGAACAAAGTGTAATCAGGAAAAACCATGCGGCGCGAACACTGCGGGCGCCGGTAAGCGAAATGGAAACTGCCATGTGTGCTTCTTTCATCCTCCGCGCCTTGATGGTATCGTTCTACCGACCTGCGGACTGCTGTTCGCCCCTGCTCGGGCCGGCTCGACAGACCTTTGAGCAAGCGGTTACATTCGCATCCGTTCGTCATCGAACATGTGTCGCGGTTGAAGCGTGAGTGACTCCACCCCGGAACCTGTGCTCGCCACCTGCTATCCCTTTCCCTACATCGGCGCAGCGCCCATGCGTTTTATCGTCCATGCACATCTCGTTTCACTCGCGCCTGAGCTTGCGTCCCGCCGGCGTTAAACTAAGACCATGCCCATCACCCGCGAACAAGCCCTCGACTACTTCCACTCCGACGACCTTCTCGGCCTCGGCATGGACGCCGACGCAGTGCGGCGCAGGCTGCACCCCGAGGGCGTGGTCAGCTACATCATCGACCGCAACATCAATTACACCAATTTCTGCACGGAGTACTGCACCTTCTGCGCCTTTTACCGGCCGCTTAAGGGCAAGCTCGCGAGCGAAGGCTACATTCTCGACTTCGACACGATCCACGAGAAGATCGCAGAAACGCTTGAGATGGGTGGCACCGGCGTGCTGATGCAAGGCGGTATCCACCCCGACCTGAAGATTGATTGGTTTGAGCGGCTGTTCACCGGTATAAAGCAGAGGTTTCCGCAAATCTGGTTGCATTGCCTTTCCGCCTCTGAAATCCTCGCCATCGCCGAGTATTCCGAAATCTCCCTCCATGACACGATCTTGCGCCTCCGCGACGCCGGCCTCGACTCCATCCCCGGCGGCGGCGCCGAAATCCTGGACGATGACGTTCGCAAACGCATCGCGCGGCTCAAGTGCCGAACCGAGGACTGGCTCGCCGTCCACCGCACCGCTCACGCGCTAGGCATGAGGACTACTGCGACCATGATGTTCGGCGTAGGCGAGACCGTCGACCAGCGTGTCAACCACCTCGAGGAGGTCCACCGCCTCCAGGAGGAGACCGGCGGCTTCACCGCCTTCATTCCCTGGAGCTTCCAGCCCAACAACACTGCCCTCGGCGGCCGCGGCTGGGAGGAAGCCACTGCGGTGGACTATCTCAAAGTCCTCGCCATCTCACGGCTCTACCTGGACAACATCGAGAACGTGCAGTCCAGCTGGGTCACCCAAGGCCTCAAAGTCCTGCAAATGGGCCTGCGTTTCGGCGGCAACGATGTCGGCTCTGTCATGCTCGAGGAAAATGTCGTCCGTGCCGCCGGTACTTCCAACTGCACTACTGAGGAGGAGCTCCGCCGCGTTATCCGCGACGCCGGTTTCCGCCCCGCACAGCGCGATACGCTCTACCGGACTATGTTTTTGAATTAGGAGTGAGAGTAGTGGAAATGACCGTTCTGCCTATCAGCCCGTTTGCCGCAAAAGTGCTCACGGTGACTCCAGCCCTGACCGATGAGCAATTCGAACAGTTCTGCGCCATGCACTCGGACGCGCGGATTGAACGAACCCGGGAAGGAGCGATCTCGATGATGAGCCCGACAGGCGGATCTACCGGCAGTGGCAATGCGGCGCTGACCTACCAATTGCAGCATTGGTGGCGCACACACCGGCGCGGCCTCGTCTATGACTCGGATACCGGCTTTTACCTCCCGGACGGCTCCATGATGAGTCCGGACGCCGCTTACGTCACGCAGGAAAAAGTGGATCGTTACACCTCCCGCGACTACAAAAGCTTTCCCCGCATCTGCCCGGATTTCATTGTCGAATTAAGGTCGGAATCAGACACGCTGGCCGCGACGAAGGATAAGATGCTCCGCTGGGCTGAGAATGGAGCCGCCCTGGGCTGGCTCATTAATCCGGATAGCCGGAATGTCCTCGTCTACACTACCCCCTCCGAGCCCGTCACAACCGTCTCCACCGACGCAATCGACGGCAGCGGCCCTCTGGCAGGCTTTCAGCTCGATCTCGGCGAACTCTGGAGCTTTTTCCCGTACTAATGCTTGGCCGCTACGACCTCGAGCCATCACCCTTTGCCGGGAAGAAATAATCCTAGAACGGCGCAAGTCACACGCTTGTTTCCGTCCTTGCAAGGTTGATTGGGCGCGATTCCACGGCGATAAGCAGCTTGGCTAGAATCACCCCGGTCGAGGTATCCACACTCGTCAGCTTCAACACAGCTGTAGCGCACCTCCGCGTACATAATCATATCGACCGGCGAAATCCCTCGCCTTTCACTACAATCATCCTGACCCAGTCCCGCGGAGGCCGCGCCCCTGTTTCCCGTCACCCAAGCCCTAAGCCTGTTCTTCGCCGGCAGCAATTTCACTCACTATCTCCGCTCCCATTACGCCGATCGCACTTTCCAGCACTTGTATGAGTGGAACTGGTTCGATTGCCTCCTGCTCGTCCCCTACTTCCTCATCATGATCGTGCTCGCCTTCTATGGCGTCCACAGATATCAGCTCGTCTGGCTCTACTACCGCCATCGAGAAAACGCCACCCGCGAGCCCGCACAGCGCTTCCCTGAGCTCCCACGCGTTACGGTCCAGCTTCCCATCTTTAACGAGCAGTACGTAATCGACCGGCTCATCGAGGCTTGCTGCAAGCTCGACTACCCTCGCGAGAAACTCGACATTCAGCTCCTTGACGACTCCACTGACGAAACTTGCGAGGTCGCCGCCGCCATCGTCGCCCGCTATCGGTCCGCCGGGCACCCTATCGAATACATCCAGCGAAGCAACCGGCACGGCTACAAAGCCGGTGCTCTCGATCATGGGTTGAAAACCGCAAAAGGCGAGTTCGTGGCCATCTTCGACGCCGATTTCGTCCCCCCAACCACTTGGCTCATGGATGTCATTCATCACTTCGCGGAGCCTGATATCGGCATGGCCCAAACCCGCTGGACCCACCTCAACCGCGATTACAGCTTTCTCACCCAGGTCGAGGCCATCCAGCTCGACGGCCACTTTGTCCTCGAACACGGCGGCCGTTCCCGCGCGGGCGTTTTTTTCAACTTCAATGGGACGGCCGGCATGTGGCGTCGCCAAGCCATCGCCGACGCCGGAGGTTGGCAGCACGATACCCTCACCGAAGATACCGACCTGAGCTACCGCGCGCAGCTCGCGGGCTGGAAATTCAAATACCTCCAACACATCGAGTGCCCTGCCGAGCTCCCCATCGAGATGACCGCTTTCAAAACCCAGCAAGCCCGCTGGGCCAAGGGTCTCATTCAAACCTCAAAGAAAATCCTGCCCACAGTTTGGCGCTCGAAAGTTCCGCTACACACCAAAATAGAAGCTGTTTATCACCTCACCGCGAATATCAGTTATCCCCTGATGATCGTTTTATCGGTTCTGCTCATGCCCGCAATGGTCATCCGCTTCTATCAGGGCTGGGTGCAGATGCTCTTCATCGACTTTCCTCTCATGATGATGTCGACTTTCTCGATTTCATCCTTTTATCTCGTTTCACAAAAGGAGCTCTTCCCGCGCACCTGGTATAAGAGCATCATTTATCTGCCCTTTCTTATGTCGCTCGGCATCGGACTTACTCTGACAAATACCCGCGCCGTGCTGGAAGCCTTGTTCGGCATCCAAAGCTCCTTCAAGCGCACACCCAAATACCGGGTCGAAAAACGGGGCCAGAAATCCGCTGCCGCCACCAAATACCGCAGACGTCTCGGCATAGTTCCCTGGCTTGAGCTCCTGATTGGCTGCTACTTTGCTCTCACTATTTGGTATGCGGTCGTGAACGAAAACTTTTTCACGGTACCGTTTTTGCTGCTCTTCGTCATCGGCTATTGGTATACAGGCCTTCTCTCGCTGTTTCAGGGCCGGTTTGAGGGCTGGCGCGGAACCGGTGCGAATCTCGACGAGTCCTCACCCAAGCCCTTTCCGGTCGGTGTGTAGGCTCTTAAAACCGTATCCCAAACGTAACCGGAATCAACTCCTCCGTTCCCGTATGGAAAGTGTTCGGATTGGTCGTCGCGGTCTCCGCCGGTGTATTCACAAACACGTACCGTGCCTCGGCGAATAGCTTCGCGCTTGAGTACTCTCCAAACGGCTTGAAATAAATACCTGTCCCTAGATTTCCACCTAACGCATTGTCGCTCACCGTGCTGAAGGTTTGGTTAACGGTATAGACTGCGCCAAAATAAGGATCAATCGCCTGCACCGGCGCAGTGAAGTTTGTACTCTTGTGATAAAAACCTCCGCCGCCGATAACGTAAGCACCCAGTTTCCCCTTGGCGTTATTGAAGTAGTAGAAAATCGGCTCCGCCGTTACGCTGTAAGTATGGACATTGCCGCCGATTGAGTTGATGCCGTTTGCCGACAACTGCACTTGAGGATCAAGCTGCACATACAGCGCCGATAAGGTCCGGCCTGGGATTTTATTTGTGTTGTAGGCAAACTCCCCCAATATCCCGAAGCGCTTACTGAAATTGTATCCACCGCCGATCAGCAGATTGCCGCCGTACGTGATGGTTCCATAATTCTGTCCGTCGCCCAGAACGGAGGTAAACCCGCCGTTCACTGCGTTCCCGATCGGCGCGGTAAACCCGCCACCCACCTCGAACGCCAGGTGACTCCAGCCAATGTTCGCGTCGTTGTGGTGGTAGCGCCCGTTCCCACCGCCTCCGCCAAACTGCGGCGCGAGCGTGTGCACGCCGCCATTCGGAGCGGAGCCAAGCGAGCGCCCGTCGATATCCTCACCGGCGAACGGGTTGTAACCGCTCGCCGAAGATGAGTAGGCGATCAACTGCGAAGCGTCCGGGGCGTCCGGTACAGCCTGCCCCAATGCATGTGCCTGGAAAAAACCGGCTGCGCAAGCCAAGCCGGTAAAAACTGCTGTGTGGGTGCTCATCATCGATTTCACAAATCCTCAAAGCTGGGTTGTCGAGCCGCAGTTACTCATAAAACAACCCGGCTGCTGTGAAATGGATGCGCCGTCCCGCACAATTGTTAGCGTTCCTGTCCAAAAGAAAAGGGCCGGTTCCCCGGCCCTTTTGCTCCTGTCCATGCCGCTTTATTGGATGTCGAACTGCTCCGGGTGGAGACTCGGATCGCTTTTGATGATGATCGTCTTGCCCACGATCTCCTCGTATTCCCCGATCCACCGCCCTGTCCCTCCCTTAAGCTGCTTCACAACCTCCGGGTGTACGCGCAGCATCACGTCTTTTCCGTCAAGGTGCCGCTGCATCTTGCGCAGCTCGATATAAATCTCATTGCAGACTGTAATCGGGCTCTTCACCATGCCGGTACCCGAGCAAATTTCACATTGCACGCTCAACGTGCGCTCAAGCGACTGTTTGACGCGCTTGCGGGTGATCGCAACTAAACCGAAATCGTTAAATTGCAGAACCTTCGACGGTGCCCGGTCCACTTTCATCGCTTCCTCCAGTGCAGCGAGCACACGGTTCCGGTTCTTACGCTCGTCCATGTCGATGAAATCGATGACAATGATGCCACCGAGATCGCGCAATCGGATTTGTCGCACAATCTCAGGAATCGCATCGAGGTTGGTCTTCACGATCGTATCCTCAAGACGGGCCGTCTTACCCACATATTTGCCTGTGTTGATGTCGATGGCCACCAGCGCCTCCGTCTGATTGATCACGATCGATCCGCCCGACTTGAGCCACACTTTGGACTTGAGCGCCTTCGTGATCTCTTCCTGGATCCCGAAGTGCTCGAACAGCGGTGTCTCCTTGGTATACAGCTTGACGCGCCGCACCAGAGAAGGCTGAAACCGGTTCAGGAAACGCACAATCCGCTCGTATTCCTGCTCCGTATCCACCCAGATAGTTGAGAAATTGCTCGAAACCTGGTCCCGCAGGATGCGCTCTACCAAGTTTAGATCGTGGTAGATCAATGCCGGGGCTTTTGCTGTGTCAGCCCGCTGCTTAATCTCCGTCCACAGATTGATCAGGAATCGCAGATCGGCCCGCAGTTCCTCCTCGCTCGCTCCCTCGGCCGCCGTACGGACGATAAATCCGCCGGAGCTCTCGCCTTTTTCGTGGATCAGGATGCGCTTAAGCCGCTGCCGTTCCTCATCGGACGCAATCTTGCGCGAAACCCCGACGTGATTCACCGTCGGCATGAAGACTAGGAACCGGCCCGGCAGCGCGATGTGCGAAGTAATCCGCGCACCCTTTTTCGCGATCGGCTCCTTGGCAATCTGCACCAGGATTTCCTGCCCCTGCTTGAGTAGGTCCGAGATAATGGGCAGGTCCTGCGTCTGCGCCGACTGCCGTCGGCCTCCACCGCCAATCCCACGACGACGGCCCCCATTGCGGCTTCCACGGCGGCTCGCGTCCTCGGCGCCGCGCTCACGACGCCGGGGCTCACCTTCCACTGCTAGAGCCGCAGGTGCGCCTTCCTCTTCCTCCTCGCCTATCTCCTCAAGAGCGAAGGCGCCGCGCTCATCTTCTTCGTCCTCATCGACCTCAGCGGTCTCCAAAGGACGCGAACTCCGGTCTGCCTTTCGGTCCGGTTCAACCAGCGCGGTCCCGCCTTCTTCCGCGCCATCCAGCGTTTCCTCTTCCAGATCTTCTAAGTCATGCTCGTCAGCGTGGGCATGGACCGGGTCGAAATCGTACTCTTCCTCATCGATGACCTCTTCTTCGAGCAGCCCGGATCCTGGAGCGAACCCGTGCAGCTGGTCCACCAGATCCGTAAAGGTATCCGCAGCCGCAGGTGCGCCCGCTGCTTCCAGGCTGTGCGCGAGCGGGTCCTGCATGATCTCGGTTTCTGCTTCAAACCCTTCCTCGACGGCTGCAATTTCGCCGTGCCTCGCCTTGGAGTCGCTTTGAGGTAGTTCCGGCTTCCATAGCTCAGCTTCTTGCACATGGACGACCGCATTGGGTTCCTGTCCCTCGCTTCCTTCCATCCCTGCTTCAACCGTCGCGCGTTGAGATTCAGGCTCGGAGGCGGGCGTCTTTTCTCCCATTCCAAACAGCTGCGACAAACGCAACTCGCTTCTATTCGGCGGTGCCGCTTGCGAAGCCGACTCGCCTTCGCGCGGTTCGTATTCCTGCTCCGGCGCGTGCTCTTCCTGGCGTTCCGAGGTTTGAAGCTCCGCAAATCCGCCTTCCATCGGCGGATCTGTTTCTTCCATCGCGTGCATGCTCTGCTCAGCAGAATGGAGGGGTTCCGCGCTTGTCACCAATCTCTCAGCATGCTCGGTCCCGGGGAGCGCCTCGGCGACCGTTTCGGGAGAAACCGCATCGGGGATATACATTTCGAGGTCCTGTGCAGAAGGCTCCGGCTCGATCGGAGCGTTTAAACCACGCTCAGCACCGAATTCAGTGGCAAGATCAAGCGTCGAAGCAGCTTGCGCTTCAGCTATCTCAGGCAAAACCTTCCGGTAACGCGAAAGCGTCTCTCCAGGCATGACCGAGCCGCCATCCCAGCCTGCTGCGTTCACCTCCACCAGCGTTGCGGGCCGAGGCGGCGTGTAGTTCACCGAACGTGCCGATGCACCAAGCTTCGCTTCTGCCTTGTTGCTCGCTACGGGTACTCCACCGTACTTGGATAGGGACTCGCCCGGAAGCGTAATCGCTCCCTTGGTCGATGCGGAATGCGCAGAAGCAGGTTCAGGCCGCGCCGCGGAAGCTCGAAGGCTCACCCGTCCGGTCACTTCGTCCTCGATCTGATCGATTACAAAAGGCGCGGCAAGACCACCCGGGGCACCATGTTCAGGGAGGTCGAACGGCGCTGTTGCCGGCTGCGAAAGCTGCTCTTCGGCCTCCTCTACGGTCGCCTCCGGTGAAGCCGTGCCGAGCCCGCCCGCGCGTACGCCACCCCGACGGCGGCCCCGGCGTCCACGCCACCGGCGTGTTCCTTGCGGCGCTTCCTCCTCATCCCCCTTTTCGGCGCTTTGCTCCTCGGTGGGCTCTGCCGTGCGTAGCGCGGTCGCAACCACAGCTCGCTCTTCGGCAGCTTGCACGCGCGCGGGCAGCTCCGTGCTACGTTCCCGACCTTTTCCTTCACCGCGACGACCGTCCCGACGTCCTCGCTTCTCCTCGGGGATGGCTTCTTCTTCTACAGGCACTGCGATGGCCGCTGGGCGGCGTCCACCAGCGCTCGAAGTTTCATATTCGTCCGCATCCTCACTGTCTTCCAAGAAGTCCGTGACATAGAGAAATGCATCGCGCTCCAGCCCGACATCGACGAATGAGCTTTGCATGCCGGGCAGCACGCGCGTCACGCGGCCTTTGTACACCGATCCGGCTAGTGTGTATTCATTTTCCCGCTCGTAGTAAACCTCTGCAAGCTGGTCATCTTCCAGAATCGCTAGCCGTGTTTCATGCGGCGTGGTGGAGATACAGATTTCCTTTGCCATTTCACCTCGTAAAGGCAAGGCAGACCGGAATAGCCAAGGCGAGGCAGGTACAACGAGCGGGGTTTGGATAGGGGATAGCGATTCCGCGGAGCAGACTCAGAAATCCCTATCGCATTCGCGGCATCGCGCTGTGTGCGCGTACAGAACGAAAGTGTGG
Source organism: uncultured Acidobacteriaceae bacterium (assembly GCA_964247895.1). Lineage (GTDB taxonomy): Bacteria > Acidobacteriota > Terriglobia > Terriglobales > Acidobacteriaceae > EB88. The sequence continues at coordinate 41,561 of CAXTWG010000008.1, read as the reverse complement.
GGTGAGTGTTTACCGCAAAGTGCTTACTTCCAAAGGGGGCATGAGGAGATGGTGACCGCGTCGACCTGCATCCTGCGGGGGGGGCCGTTTCCCATCCTCGTACGCTCATCCCGAATGTCCTGCCCGGCCGGGGCCTGTCTAGATCCGCCTGACCGGTTCATATTTCAACTCATTACAGCCGCAACCGGCATTCCAGGAACGCGGAAACGGGCAAACAAATGCGAACATCAATCCTCGCTTACAGCGAGGAGTTGGCCAAAGCTAGCTTTGCCTAGTTCACAAAGCGATTCATGCGCACGTTCATGACCATGCCAAGCGCCATAAACGTGAATAAAACTGAGGATCCGCCGTAGCTCATCAAGGGAAGCGGGATACCTGTGACCGGCATGAAGCCAACAACCATCCCGACATTGACGAGGATCTGGAAGATCAGCACCGCGACCACGCCCATCACCAGCAATGTTCCGGGAGGGTCGGCGGCCGTTTGAGCGTTTTGTATCAAACGCATCAATATGAGGAAGTATAGCAGCAACACTGCCACGGCGCCGACGAAACCGTGCTCCTCGCTCCAGGCTGCAAAAATGAAGTCAGTATACGGAATGGGGAGAAAATCGCCCTGGGTCTGCGTTCCTTTTGCCACGCCCCGACCGAAAATTCCTCCATCGCCGACCGCGATCAAGGATTGCCGGATCTGGTAGCCCGAACCACGCGGGTCGTTGTCCGGATTGATGAAGCTCGTCAGGCGCGCCTTTTGGTATGGCTTCAGGACCTTGCCGCTGGTCCAGATGCCCCCCACCAGCGCCGCCCCGACCAGCCCGAGAACCAGCGCCTTGCGCCACGGGATGCCGCCGAGAAACAGGCCCACCAGCAGGATCGGTCCATACGTAAGAGCCGTCCCGAGGTCCGGCTGCTTGAGCACCAGCAGCATGGGTACCCCTACAAGGGCGATGCCCTTGAAAATGTCGCCCCAGGTCATCTTTTTGCCGATCAGCTTTGAAAAGTACCGCGCTACCGCCAGAATTAGAATGATTTTGACCCACTCCGAAGGCTGAAAGTGGATCCCACCCGGAAACTTGATCCACCTCCGGGCTCCCAGCACTTTTGTGCCCACCAGGGGTACAGCGATCAGTGCGGCTAAAAAAATCCCGTAAATCCATGGCACCGCATCCAGGATCGCGTGGTAATCGATCCGGCTTACCAGAAACATTGCAACGAGCCCGCCCGTCAGCCAGACCATCTGCGATTTCTCAAAACCCACAAACTTAGTATGGAGCGTCGCCGAATAGATCTCTAAAACGGAAAGCACAGACATCACCAGGATGAACCCCAGCAGCGTCCAGTCAAAATCGCGAAATGAAAAAAGCCTCCCTTTCATTGCCCGCCCGCTCCCGTCGGTACGCCCGTGAAGGCCGACGCAGGACCACGCGCCGGAATCCAGAAATGGCCGCCTCGAAAGCCGGCTGTCGGTGACCCTGCCGGCGCTCGCGGCGCGGGTTTTTCACTCGGGCCTACAGGCGTGTTTACCGTCTGCGCGCTCGGCTTCCGGGCTACAACTCCATCCTTCTCTCCTGGCGCGGAATACACCGCTCCCACCTCTATCGCTGGCCGAGGCGCCTGCAGGTTGTGCTCCAAACGCCGTTGCTTGTCTACATAGGTCTCGATTACCTGCGCTGCCAGGTGCGCCGAACCCGCACCCCACCCGCCATGCTCCCACAGCACTACCACCACGATATCTGGATTGCGCCGTGGAGCCACGCCGACAAACCAAGCATTTGCGCGGGCATTCTTGTCCTTGGAGATGCCTTTCGCCCCGAAAGAGTGATTCACCACCTGAGCCGTCCCAGTCTTACCCGCGAAATCGATCCCGTCCAGGTGCGAGGCAAACGCCGTTCCGCCCGTCGTGGTCGTTGCCGCCATACCGTCCGTGATCGTCTCCCAAGCTGCTGGATCCATGCGCACCTCACTCGCGCCAGACCCCGGAAAGCTTTCCAGCACTGCTTGCTCATACTGCGCCGGCAGCTCGTTAGGGAATACCAGATGCGGACGCTTAAACATGCCGCCCGAAGTAATCCCGCCGATAGCCCGCGCTAACTGAATCGGCGTCAGCGCCACGGCTCCCTGCCCAATTCCGACTGAGATGGTCTCGCCTGCATACCATTTCTCGTGGTAGTTGCGCATTTTCCACTCTTCGCTCGGCATAATCCCGGAAGCCTCATTCGGCAGGTCGATGCCGGTCTTCTTGCCGATTCCGACCCGGTGCGCCCAGTCAGCGATCTTTTCAATCCCCAGCCGCTGCGCCAGCGTGTAGTAGTACGTGTCGCAGGAGAGCGGAATCGCGTTATGGATGTCCACATTGCCGTGATGCGCGTCATCGGCGAAGAAATGCCCGTAAAAGCTCGCGCCGCCCTGGCAGTTCACCTTGAGCGTTTGCGCTACATTCTCTTCGAGCCCGGCAACGGACATGATCACCTTAAATGTCGAACCCGGCGCCAACTGCGCCTGGATGGCTTTGTTCAGCAACGGGTGGTCCGGATCGGTGATCAGTTTCGTCCAGTCGTCGCGTCCGATCTTGACGGCAAACCGGTTCGGATCGAAAACCGGCCGCGACACCATCGCCAACACCTCACCCGTGTGCGGGTCCATCGCGATCATCGCTCCGTTCCGGCTGCCCATCGCGTTCTCGGCTGCCCTCTGGATATCGAGGTCGATGGTCAGCTTCAGGTCCTTGCCCGGCACCGCAGGCTCATTGCCCAGAACTCCAACCTCGCGCCCGTGCGAGTCCACAAACACATCGTGCGAGCCGTCGGTCCCACGCAGCAGCTGGTCGTAGGTTTCCTCTATGCCCGAGCGGCCCACCACATCGCCCGGCTCATAGTAGGCATACTGTGCCTGCTGCAGCATGTCCTCGCTTACCTCGCCCACGTAGCCGATCATGTGCGCCCCGAAGCCGTCCCGGGGGTACAGGCGGCGCTGCTCGTTAATCAGTTCCAGCTCCGGCAGCTCGTCCCGGTGCGCGGCGATAAACTCCTGCTCGTCCGGCGTAATGTCCTGCTTCAAGGGAATCGGCTTGTACTTCGACGTAATTCCATACTTTTTGATCGCCGCCTCGATCTGATCGACCGGCATGTGCAGCCCTCGCGCGATCAGCGGCAGGTCGGCGTTCAGATCGCGCCCTTGTTCATGCACAAGGAAGCAGGAGACTGAAGGGTAATTGTCGACAACCAGACGTCCCTGCCGGTCCAGCAGGCGTCCACGCGGCGCGAGAATCGGCACTTTACGTACGCGGTTCGCCTCGGCCAACGCCCGGTAATTGTTCTTGCCTATCACCTGCAAGCGCCACAGCCCCGCTACCAGCACGAGCAGAATGCCAAAGACGATGTACTGGATTGCGGTCAGCTTCGCGGCCGGAATTTCCTGTTCTGGAGTCAGCATCGTTTCGGGTAAACGCCACCTTCAAAATAAAGAATAGCTCCACAGGTCCCAAGGGCGAATAAAAAGCGTCTCCGTCAAGTTACTTTCGGACTACCGGGTAGTGCCGCGGGTGAGGTCCAGGAAGGCAAACAGGATGACGCCCACGACGGCGTTAACCACGGCGCGCACAAGCTCATGCACCGTGCTCCAGCCAAGGGGCTGCGCGAGCAGGCGCTCCACGATCACCCAGTAAAGCCCGCTGTGGAGCAGCGACAACGCAAAAACAAACAACAGTCGTGCGACCGGATTCTCCGTATCGATCCGGTTGCCGAGCAGCCCCGCGATATACCCCACCACTGTTTTTGTAATTCCATACACACCCAACGGCTCGCGGGTCAGCGCATCTTGCAGCACACCGATAACAGCCCCAGAGCAGAGACCAACCAGTGGGCTGCGTTTCGCGGTGGCGAAATAGATGACCAGCAGCAACGGCAAATCCAGGATGGCCGCTGGAGCGAAATGTACCGGCAGAAACGAATCAAGGCCGATCGCGAGCACGGGCGCGAGGAGTACCAACCAGAATGGCAGGGTGGGTGCTTCGGTTTCGCGACGCGCAGCCGCTTGAAGCGCCATGCGCTAGGGCCGCTCCTGCGGCGGAGCAGGCTGGGTCGGCTGCGGTGCAGGTGTTGGAGGCCGGCTGCCGTCATCCGGCACGATCTCCGGACCTGTTCGCTTCCGAGGGCCATTGCCGCTCGCCGGCGGTGGCGTGCCCGACGCACGCATTTGAGGTTTGCGCGCTGGCAGGGGACCATCCTCGATCACCTTCGTTTGCACTCCCGGCGGGTGCGTGGAAGGGCGAGGGGCGGCCACGACGGCACCCGTCTTTTCAGCAGCAGTCTGGCTTGAAGCTGTCCCAGCCGCGGGAGGCAAACCGGCCGCTCCTGGAACGCGTGCTTGGGTTGCAGACGAGCCAGGAACAGGAGCGTGCCGCGGTCCAACCACCAATGTTCCGGCCGGCACAGATCCCTTAACGGCAGACAGAGTGCGAGGAGTTTTCGGCAAGAGAGTCTCGCCAGAAGCCTGAGTGGCGGGCTGGGCCGTGGCACTTGCTGCGGAACGCACAGGATTTACTGCATTTTCCGTATCGACGGGCGCAGCTTTCGCATGAGGCCGGGCCGCAATTGCCGCATCATGAGCCGCGCGAAATGTCGGTGAAACAGAAAGGCTCGGCACCGCGCCTTCCGTTCCATTCTTTGTTTTTATCGCCCGCTCGGTGTCGGGTGTGCCTTCAGCCAAAGGCGCAATCCGCGCTCCCGGGGTCAACTCCCCCGCCTTCGGCGCGGCTCCTGGTGAGTAGTGATCCGCATGGAGCGCCGAGGGCGGGTGCAACGGGGCGCTTGCCGAATCCGCTGTCGCCGGCGACGCGCCCGGGGCTGCATCCGGCGCGTCCGGGTTCTCCACATTCGAGGCACTCGGCAAACGCTGCGCCAGGATGTCCGACGCACGTTGCGCTTCCAAAGCCGCCTCGGCCGCGGCGCCTGCCTTTTGCGCCGCAGCCGCCTTGATCGCTGCCGCCGCGCCCTCGCTCTTTGTCAGATCTCGCCGCGACCGCGTCGAGGGCGCCTGCGCTGTCCCGGTCACCACCAGCACCTCTTCCAGCCGCTGTAGGTTCGCCGCCGGCTTCAGCAGTACGTCGACGAGCGGCTGGTTTAGTACATCCGGCACAATCCTGTCGACTACGCCCACCGGCAGCCCACGCGGAAAAATCTGGTCGCCTCCCGAGGTCAGCACCAGTTGCCCCGGTTTAATCCGGTCATCCGGGATCAGGTTCACAATCTCCGGGTGCCCTACCGTGTCCCCGCGCAGTACTCCCCGGGTGCGCGTCTCCTCCACCAGAACCCCGGTTGCGCTTGTCGGGTCCGAAATCAAAAGCACCTGGCTGCTGTGCGGACCCACCTCGCGGATCCGTCCCACGATCCCATCGGGAGTAAGTACCGGCATCTTCGGTGCGATTCCATCCTCCGAGCCCTTATCGAGATTCAGGATGCGCTCCAGGTCCGACCCGCTCGCTCCTACAACCTGCGCAGGCACGGTTGAATCTACATAGTTCTGTCTGAACGCCAGCAACTCCTGAAGCCTTTGCCCTTGTCGGGCATCTTCGGCCAGCGATGCCTGCTCAAGTTGCAACTGTTGATTTTCAAGCTGGAGTTGTTCGTTCTGCTCCTTGATACCGACCAGGTCCACATAGCTCGACCACAGGCCGCGCAGGCCCAAACCGCTTGCGTGCAGGACTTTTTCAGGAGGCGTCACTACTGTATGGACGCCCAGTCGCAGCGCCCTCACTCCTGCCTGGTCCGCAACGGACGCTCCCGGCAGCTGCGGACGCACCTGGACTGCCAGCAGAACGAACTCGAGTAACAGCACGAGCGCGAGCGTGAGGACGTTCTTGTAGCGGGCGAAAAAGTTTTCCATGCGGGGCGGATGCCGGGTATTCCTCAGCTCTAATCAATCTTGATCTTACGCAGGAGGCGAAAATCTGACAGCATCTTTCCCGTACCCAGAACCACGGACGCCAGCGGATCGTCGGCGACAGAAACCGGCAGCCCCGTTTCCTCCCGGATACGCTTATCGAGGTTCTTGATCAGCGCGCCTCCGCCGGTCAGCACAATACCGCGATCCGAAATGTCCGCGGAAAGCTCCGGAGGTGTCCGTTCCAGCGCGACTCGAATCGCATTCATAATTGTTGAAATCGACTCTGCCAAGGCTTCACGGATTTCAGAGTCCTCAATCTGGATGGTCTTCGGGACACCTTCAATCAGGTTGCGGCCCTTGATCTCCATCACCAATGGCTTGTCCAGCGGATAAGCCGAGCCAATCTCGATCTTTATCTGCTCTGCCGTGCGCTCCCCAATCAGCAGGTTGTACTTGCGCTTCAGATAATTCATGATCTGCTCGTCCATCTGATTGCCGGCCATGCGAACAGAGCGCGAGTACACGATACCCGATAACGAGATAACGGCAATGTCGGTCGTACCTCCGCCGATATCGACCACCATGTTGCCCTGGGGCTCAGTAATTGGCAGCCCGGCGCCGATGGCCGCGACCATCGCCTGCTCGACAAGGAATACCTCGCTCGCCTTGGCGCGGTAAGCCGAGTCCTCAACCGCGCGTTTTTCCACCTGCGTGATCTCCGAAGGCACGCCGATGACGATGCGCGGGTGCACCATCATTTTCCGGTTATGCGCCTTCTGGATGAAGTAGTTCAGCATTTTCTCGGTGATCTTGAAGTCGGCAATGACACCGTCCTTCATAGGACGGATTGCGACGATGTTGCCTGGGGTGCGCCCGAGCATCTCCTTCGCTTCCTTGCCAACCGCCTCAACCTCGCCCGTGTTTTTGTTGATCGCGACAATGGAGGGCTCGTTGACGACAATGCCCTTACCCCGTGCATACACGAGTGTATTGGCGGTACCGAGATCGATAGCCAGGTCGCTTGAAAAGATGCTGAACAGCGAACGCATCCCGTGCGAACGCGACGAACGTGAGTGAAATCCATTAGCTGGCATGGAGCAGGCGAGAAATCCCCCGGAGGTAACACATATTGTAGCGCCTTCGTTGGGATAAGCAATAAGTGTGTAGGTTCGCAGCTGGATTTTTCATTACTTACGTAATCAATTTAGCCGACATCCACGAAAAATCAGGAGGAAATTTCAGAAGTACCCTCTACAGCCGAGGCATTCTGCCGATAAAACACGAAACGCTGCTTCCTCCAGCAACCTGCAAAGGAGAACACACTTTGAACGTGCTCAACACGCAAAAGGCATCGCAAGGCCAGTGTCACGCTTGCCGCTCCGACGATGGCGCCCCATTTCCTTTCACCATGGCTTTCCAGCCCATCGTAAGCAAGGAAGGCATTTTTGCCCATGAGGCCCTGGTGCGCGGCCCGGAAGGCCAGTCTGCAGGAAGCATTCTTGCGCAGGTCAACAATGGCAACAAGTATGCGTTTGACCAGGCTTGCCGCGTTAAGGCAATTGAAATGGCGGCCGCACTCGGGACCGACGGATCGAACTCGGTTTCCATCAACTTCATCCCCGGCGCCGTGTACCGTCCGGAAGCCTGCATCCGTAAAACGCTTGAAACGGCCGCCAGGGTCGGCCTACCGCTGACACGAATCATCTTCGAAGTGACCGAAGGCGAGCAAATCACGGATCGCGCGCACCTAGTGAGCATCTTTCGCGAATACCGCAAACATGGGCTTCAGACTGCAATCGACGATTTTGGAGCTGGTTTTGCCGGCCTGGGTCTCCTGGCAGATTTCCAGCCCGACATCGTCAAACTCGACATGCAGATCATCCGCCACATCGACAGTCGCGCACCGAGCCGGGCGATTGTGCGCGCCACTGTTTCCCTTTGCCGTGAACTGGGTATCCGCCTCGTCGCGGAAGGCATCGAGACCAAGGGTGAGTTCGATGTATTGCTCGACCTCGGCATCGAGTTGTTTCAGGGTTACCTCTTTGCCAGACCGCGCATGGAGGCCTTTGCTCCGGCGCTCTGGCCAAACGACCCGCGTCCTGCGGCGCAGCAACCCTCGATGCACCCTCTTCTGGGCCAGACTTCCCAGGGCCGCGCGCTATGATGAGCGCATGATTATTGGCGTTCCCAGGGAAGTAAAGGACCACGAAACACGTGTCGGGCTGACCCCGGCTGGAGCTAAAGAGCTAAGGGCAGCCGGCCACACTATTCTTGTTGAGCAGCATGCCGGTGAGCTTTCCGCTTTCACAGATGACGAGTATCAGTCTGTCGGGGCGGAGATCGTCGGCGCGGGCGCGGATGTTTGGGCCCACGCCGACATGGTCGTCAAGGTAAAGGAGCCGACAGAAAAAGAGTACAGCTTTTTTCGACCCGGCCTGACGCTATTCACCTACCTCCATCTCGCGCCTTTGCCTGAGCTCACGGATCGCCTTCTCGCCCGCAAGGTCACCGGTATCGCTTACGAGACCATCCGCGATAGCCTCGGTACTTTGCCCCTGCTCACGCCGATGAGCGAGGTCGCCGGTCGCATGAGCGTGCAGGTCGGCGCGACGTATCTGCAGAAAAACCATGGCGGCCGCGGTCTCTTGCTGGGCGGGGTACCCGGCGTTCCGCCGGCAGAGGTCTGCATCATGGGCGGAGGCATCGTCGGCACGAATGCAGCGAAAATCGCCTTTGGCATGGGCGCGCGTGTCACCATTGTCGACCGCAACCTCCATCGCCTGCGCGAGCTCGACGATATCTTCGCAGGTCGCGTCTTTACACTCGCTTCCAATCTGCACAATGTGACCGAATCCGTGCGCTCGGCGGATCTGTTGATCGGTGGCGTGCTCATCCCTGGCGCGGCTGCACCCAAGATCGTCACAGCCGAGATGGTGCGCGGCATGAAAAAAGGCGCGGTCATCGTCGACGTAGCGATCGACCAGGGCGGCTGCATCGAGACTGCACGCCCCACAACTCACAGCGATCCCTCTTACGAGGTCGATGGCGTGGTCCACTACTGCGTTACCAACATGCCTGCCGCGGTGCCCAATACCTCCACCCTCGCTCTCACCAACGCAACCTTCCCCTACATGAAACGGCTGGCGCAAGGCGTTCGTGCAGCACTCCTGGCGGACGTAGGACTAGCCGAAGGCGTCAACACGCATGAGGGCACGCTCTGCTGCGAGCCGGTCGCTGACTCGCAAGGCAAGCAGTGGAAGCCGGTGAGCCAACTTTTGCAGTAACGCAAAGGGAGGCCGAAGCCTCCCTTTTTCATGCGAACCCGAATTTACCTCCCCACCGTCACCGAGTGCTCCAGGCGAAAGGTGAGCGTCGTTTCCGCTGGAATCGTAAGCTCCTTATTTCCAGTGAACGCGGAACCGGCAGCACCACCGCCCGCGCCGAGCAGACCTCCAATCAGCGCACCTTTCCCGCCGCCTGCCAAACCGCCGATCAAAGCGCCCGCGCCCGTACCACCGCCGGTCAGCACGGCGGTCCGCTTACCCTTGCCTTTTTGTACCCGATCCACCGTACTCGACTCGACATTATAGGTTTGGCTGCCCGAGCGGATGCTGTCCAGCTTTACAGAAAGCGTTCCCTGCCCCTTGAAGCGGCCTGCGGACTTGGCGTCCACCACAGTGCCGGTCGCGCTCGACCCGGAACGAATCAGTGTCCTCCCACCGACCACCACGGGAGACGCTACGGTCGCTGAAAAGCTTTGGCCCGGTTGGCTGGTTTTTGAGCTGATCTCCTCAGTTGTCGTCACGCTCACGTGGGTTCCCGCAGGAATTGTAAAAGAGGCTGGCGCAGATGCGGGCGCAGCAGCGGCATCCGAGGAACTGCCCGCTGCCCGGGCACGACGGCGCTCTGTGGGCGTAGCCACGGGCCCGGATGAAGCAGCCGTTTCTTGCGGCATCACCGCGGGCGCCGGGGCGACTGCTGGGGCCGAAGAGGGCGGAGGAGGGGGTAAAGCAGCCTGCTGCGTGGGTGCCGGAGCGGCTGGAGCGGGTTGAACCGCCTGTCCTTGCGGCGCTTGCTTACTGCAACCGCTCACCAGCAACGCGGCCGCAAAAGTAACAGGGAGGATTACGGAAGCAAACGAGAAAGTTTTCATCGCTATATTAGGATGCCCTCGAATTCGGCAAGTTTGCCACGCTACTTCTTTTAAGCGTACTGCGATACAGCTTGGAGCTACACAGGGAAGCCACGCTGTTACCCTTTCCGCATGGCCGGTGTCGCGGAAACGCCGAACGCGAAAGGTAAAGCAGCGAGCACGCAATCCGATGCGCGCTGGAAACGCCGCCTCACGCTTTCAGTGCTGGGCGGGGCACTATTGCTGCTGCTGCTCGGCATGAGCGCGCTCAACTACTTCCACCTGCCTCCCGCGCCGGGCGAGAGTCCTTTTCCTCTCTTCCTGTTCACCGCGATTACGGTGGTTTTGTTCGTTCTTTTGCTTCTTCTGGTCGTTCTGCTTACGCGCAACATCCTGCGCATCTATGCGGACGGCCGGTCGCGCGTGCTCGGGGCCCGGTTGCGCTCCCGCATGCTGCTGGGCGCCCTGATTCTGTCCTTCGCGCCCATCGTATTCATGGCGTTGTTCTCCTTTTTGCTGATGAACCGTTCGCTCGACCGATGGTTTTCGCAGCCGGTTGCGCGGCTTCGCGATCAGTCACTCGGCGTCGCGCTCGAGCTTTCCCGGTACGTGACCGGCAATGCGCGGGCCGAGGCAGAATCGCTCGGGCGCTCGACGGAGTTTCTACGCTCCTTCAGCGCCGGCGACCCGCAAGCACTGGCCGCGGAGATGCGCCGCCACCGCATCACGCTCGAGGGCGGCTTCGCCTTTGTTTACCACGACGGCGAGCCGGTCGCGAGCTACCAGGTACCGGCAAGCTCCTCCGCAGCGTTACACACCTGGCCTGAGCTGGGCGCGCTTCCGCCTCCACCAGTTACACCTCCGGACACGCACGCGGAATCCTTACGCCGCCGCCATGCCCTGCGTCCCGCAGGGCCATTTTCGCCTTCCCAGGCGCCCTTGGCAGCTACTGCGCTTGCGGGCGCGGAAAACGCGGATAACCCCATTCTGCGGCTGGGAGGCGGCAACGATTTCGCTCTGGGCGCGGCCTCCTTCGACGATGGCGGCGTGGTCGTCGTGGCGCTTCCTCTGCCGGCCGGGCTCGGCGACACCATCGGCGGCATCGCAGCAGGCGCGCGTGAGTACTGGGCCGCTTACCGCGAGCGCCGCGCCGTCCGCAGCACGTTTCTCCTACTGCTCTCGCTCGTGACCGCCCTTACTTTCTTTGCTTCCTCTTGGCTCGCTCTTTTCCTTTCCAAGCAAATCACCGCGCCGGTGGAAGCTTTGGCAGACGCAATGAACGCCATCGCCGAAGGCGACTACCGACAGCGCATCGCCATCACGGCCACCGAGGAACTGAGCGAGCTGATCGGCTCGTTTAATCAGATGGCGACCGACCTTGAAGAAAGCCGTTTGATCGCCGACTCTTCCGCCGCGCAGATTGAGCAGGCGAACCGACGCCTTCAACGCCGACAACACGAGCTTGAGCTGATTCTGGAAACCATTCCGAGCGGCGTGGTCGTGCTCGGCAGCAGCCGGTCCGTGCTACAGGTGAACCGGGCGTTTCTGGATCTGGTCGGCGCTCCCAAGCCTCCGCGCGGCACAGCTCTGCAGCTTGAGGAGATCGTGCCTCCGACAATCTTCGAAGAGGTGCTCCGGCTGGAGCGCCGGGCGCAGCGCATGGGCGTGGCCGGCGTCGAGCTGGAACTCCCCCCGCGTGCGAATGGGGCCTCCATACAGACGGGCACGCAGACAAAAAGCCTTTCCGTCACCATCGCCGTGCTCCACCTGGGGCCGGACGCCGAAGGGCATGACCGGCGCGGGTCGATCCTGGTGGTCGACGACGTTTCCGACGTTTTGCAGGCGCAGCGCCAGGTAGCCTGGAAAGAGGTCGCGCAGCGCGTGGCGCACGAGATTAAGAACCCGCTCACGCCCATTTTGCTTTCCGCCGAGCGCATCCAGCGGCATCTTGATCGGGCAACAGGCCGAGCGGCAGATCGCGCAAATCCGGAATCGGATGCGGTCATTCGCAAATGCGCGGAGGTCATTCTTGCTTCAGTCGAAAGCATGCGGCTGCTTGTGGACCAGTTTGCCGCGCTGGCGGAGTTTCCCGCCGCCCAGCCGAAAGCCGCGTCGCTGAACGGCATCGCGGAGGGAGCACTGCTTCTCTTCCATGGGCGACTGGAAGGGGTGCGGATCGAGAAGGCGCTCGCGCCTTCGCTACCGCTCGTGCTGGCGGACCCGCAAGGGTTGAAGCGCGCGCTTGCGATTTTGATCGACAACGCGGCCGAAGCCATGACCGCGAGTTTGCACCGTGTTTTGCGCGTGGAAACTTCCCTGAGCGAGCGCGTTGACATGGCGGAAATCACCATCTCCGACACCGGGCCCGGCTTAAGTCCGGAGGTGCGCGAGCGCCTGTTTCTGCCCTATTTCTCCACTAAGCAGCGCGGCACGGGTCTCGGCCTTGCAATCGCTGCCAAAATCGTGAGCGACCACCACGGAACAATCCGCGCGGAGCAGCGCGGCGGCTCGGGAGCTTCCTTTGTGATCGAGCTACCTCTGGCTAAAATCACCGAACCCTCGCTCCTTGCCGAGCAGGTACCGGCGTGACCCACATCCTCATCGCTGACGATGAAGCCGATATCCGCGAGTCTTTGGGCGAAATCCTCCTCGAGGAAGGCTATGTCGTCGCTTCCACCGGCACGGCCGCCGAAGCGCTTCTGCTGCTGCGTGATGCGCATTACGACGTGCTTCTGCTCGACATCTGGATGCCGGACCGCGATGGCCTGGAAACACTGGGCGAGATTGGCGGGCTGCCGAGCGAAGGCAAGCCGGAGGTCATCATGATCTCAGGCCACGGCACCATCGAAACCGCCGTACGCGCGACCAAGCTCGGCGCGTTCGACTTTCTTGAAAAGCCGCTCTCGATCGAGCGGACGCTGATCACCATTAAAAATGCTGTTGAAAAACGGCAGTTGCGCGCCGACAACCGCGAGCTCACGCAGCAGATCACAGGCGGCACGGGGATCACCGGCAACAGCATCTCCGCCAAGGCGCTGCGACAGCAAATTCGCCTCATGGCGCCGACAAACGGGCGCGTGCTGATCTTTGGCGAGTCCGGTACAGGCAAGGAGCTGATCGCGCGCGCCATGCACGCGGAAAGCCTGCGGGCGGAGCGGATCTTTCTCGAGCTGAAGTGCGCGGCCATCCCCGAGGACTTCATCGAGAGCGAGCTTTTTGGGCACCGGAATGGCGCGGTCCCAGGCGCGTCGGCTGAAAAGCGCGGAATCTTTGAGCGGGCCGATGGCGGGACGCTGCTGCTGGATGAGGTCGGCGACATGAGCCTGAAAACCCAAGCCAAGGTGCTCCGAGCGCTCGACGAGCAGAGCTTCACGCCCCTGGGCGGGCGCGAGCCGCTCCACGTGGATGTGCGGGTGATCGCGACGACCAACAAAAACCTTGAAGAAGAGATTGCGCACGGAAACTTCCGCGAAGACTTGTTCTACCGCCTCAATGTGATCCCGTTCTTTGTGCCGCCCCTGCGCGAGCGCCGCGAGGACATTGCGCCGCTCGTCAGTGGATTTCTAGCCGAGCTCGGACGCGAGTACGGGCGGCCTCACGTGGAGATCGTCCCCGAGGCCCTCCAAGCCATGAAGGGCTACTCTTGGCCCGGAAACGTGCGGGAGCTCAAAAACATCGTCGAGCGCATGCTGATTCTTAACCCGCAAACGCAACGGTTGGAGCGCCGGCACCTGCCCGCGCCCATGCTGCGGGCGGGCAAGCCGGCACGCATGGGGGAGGAGTTTGCCTCGCTCCAGCAAGCGCGCGAAGCCTACGAGCGCGAGTTCATTCTCAAAAAGGTCGACGAGTGCCATGGCAATATGAGCCGGGCGGCGGAGGCTCTCGGTCTGGAGCGCAGCCATCTGTACAGGAAAATGCGCGCGCTGGGCATGGCGGTACGGGAAGCTTGACAGCTCCAGAACCGGAAGTTCTCGGGTTTCGTAAGTTGCACTAAAGAAAGCGGGCCCGTCTTCCGACAGGCCCATCGAGGCGAACGATATGTGAAGGAGCCAGTGCGGATGGGGTGACAGGCTTTGCGAGCCTGAGCTTGAAGGTGGTGCGAAGGAAGATTGCTGGACGTTTCGCCTCGGTTGATACTGCGAGTATATCTACGAAACGCTGGAAGAAACGCGCTTTATGCCGAAAGCTGACCAAAATGGGCAGGTTCGCGCGCGTGTTCCATTTTGGCTGCCCAGGCCAAAGATAACATCGAATACTTGCGCGCCAAGTCGACCACAAGGCCGAAAGGCGAGAATTGATACACCGGCAACCCAGCAGCGATAAAGCTCGCCGGCCACCACCTGGCTTCCGTAATGACTCCGCCACAAATTCGTGGAAGCTCATACAAAGAGCTGCTTGCGCAAGGATGCGCCTTTGCCGAACGGGTATACTTGGACGTTTATGCCTTCTGTATTCATCATTGTTCCCGCAGCGGGCCTCGGCACACGCATGGGCCCGGCCGTTAGCGCGCCCAAGCAGTTTCTGGAGCTCGGCGGCAAGCCGATCCTCGCGCACACCCTTCTTGTGTTCGCTCGTTCGGCACAGGTCGAGGGCATCGCAGTCGCAGTGCGGGCAGGGGAGCAGGGCCGCCTGGAGCAGATGCTGCAAGCGCACGCTCCGGACCTGCGAGTGCCGCTGCGGATCGTCACCGGCGGAGACACGCGGCAGGCGAGTGTAGGGCGTGCACTCGCCGTGCTCGCCTGCCCTGACGATGCAATCGTGCTGGTGCATGACGCAGTGCGGCCGCTGCTGCTGCCCGCTACGGTGGAGCGGGTCGTGGCTGCAGTCGAGCGACATGGGGCGGCGATCCTGGGTATGCCGGCGACCGATACAGTCAAGCATGTGGAGCGGACTGCTCATGGCGCTCTCATCACGGCTACCCTGCCTCGCGAGAACGTTGTGCTCGCCCAAACCCCCCAAGGCGCGCGCGCGGGCCTTTTACGCAAGGCGTTCGCCGAGGCCGAGGCGGACGGCTTTGCCGGGACCGACGAAGCCAGCCTGCTCGAGCGCGCTGGCATTCCGGTGGCGGTCGCGCTCGGCGAGGCATCGAACCTGAAAATCACGCGGGCGGCAGACCTGCCGTTGGCGGAGTGGTATCTGGAGCAGCGCAAGGGGGAAACAGCATGAGCATGCGCATTGGACAGGGGTATGACTCACACGCGTTCAAGACAGGGGTGCCGCTGCGCATCGGCGGACTTGCGATAGAACACGGCAAAGGCCTGGCTGGCCATTCGGATGGCGACGTATTGCTGCATGCGCTAACCGATGCGCTGCTGGGCGCGGTCGCGGCGGGCGATATCGGGACGTTTTTCCCGCCGAGCGATCCGCGCTGGAAGGATGCCGAGTCTTCGATCTTCCTCAATCTGGCGATTGAGGAGATCCGGCACGCGGGCTTCCGGATTGTGAATGTGGACACGACGCTGGTGCTCGCCGCGCCGAAAATCGCGCCCATCGCAGGAGAAATGCGCGAGCGGCTGGCCATCCTGCTTGACGTGATGCCAGGCGTCGTGAGTATCAAGGCCAAAACCCCGGAAGGTTTGAACCTGGACCACGTGGCGCAGGCCTACGCTGTGGTGCTGCTCGAAAGTGTGGACGAGCCTGAGGCGTCATCTGTAATGACGGAGGAACAGGAGCTGCCGCGCGATATGGACATAGAGGATGAGCTGAATGATCTCGTAGCGGAAGAAGTGCGCGCCGGGCAGGCGAAGCGGACAGTGACGCCGGTGTTCGACACGGAAGACATCACGTAGGATTCCGGTAAGAACACGAGAGCGAATCCTATGTCAGCGAAGAAGAACAGCAAGCAGCAGATGCGGAAGCTGCTATTTATCGATACCAATATTTGGCTGGACTTTTATCGTTCAAAAAACGATGCAACGATTGCACTTTTGGAGCATGTTGAACGAATAAAAGACGATGTTATCGTCACTTTTCAGCTAGAGAGTGAATTCAAGAACAACCGCCAAAGGGTGATTGCTGAGACTTACAAAACATTGAAAGTTGAATCGAATATAGGACGGCCTGCCATCTTTTCCGATGCGCAAACTGCGGCCATGATCCAAAAAAATTTGGATCAGGCCAAAAAGAGAGTTACACAGCTTAAAGAGCGGTTAGGCAAACTGCTGGACAATCCTGCTCAACATGATCGCGTTTACCAAGTTTGCCAGCGGATATTTCATCGGAGCGATAGCATTGTTCTCACACGCGAAATGAAGGACCGGCGAGCTATCCGCCACAAAGCCAGAACTCGATTCCTTCATGGCCTTCCGCCGCGAAAGCAAAGTGACACTTCGTACGGTGACGCCTTCAACTGGGAGTGGGTACTACTCTGTGCCGAGAGAGAATCCGCGGAACTCGTTATAGTAAGTAGAGACGCCGATTACGGACTAACCCTGAACGATAAGTCATACATTAATGATCACTTAAGGCATGAGTTTAGCGATCGAGTGAGCCGTAAACGAGGACTGTACCTGTTCGAAAGCCTGGCAAAAGCTCTGAAAAGTCATTTCAATATCGCTGTCACTCCCCAAGAGGAGGCTGCAGAAGAAGAAATTGTTGCGGTAACTTCAAACAGTGCATCCCGACTCGCACTCGATCCCGATTTGCCGGAATTAGGCTCTTAACAGCAAATTCGAGCTCAAAACGCGGAGTGTGCATCCGCACTCCGCGATACACTCGCGCCATGCTTGTACGCGCTTTGCTCGCTGCTTTTCTTTTAGCCCCATTCACGACGCATGCACAGGGACAGGGGGACTGGGCGACGCCCACCGAGGCGAGCGAGTACCGCACTACGCCGGACTACAACACAACGATGGCTTGGCTGCAACGCATTGCAACAGCAGCGCCGGAGCAGGTGCGGATTGAACCGTTCGGCAAAACGGGGGAAGGGCGAGAGCTCGATTTAGTCATCGCGTCTAAGGATGGCGTCTTCGACCCCGCCGCGCTTCATGCCGCCCGGCGACCTATTATGTTGGTGCAGAACGCGATCCATGCGGGCGAGATGGACGGCAAGGATGCCTCGATGGCACTGCTGCGCGACATGGTCATTACGAAAACGCAGGCGAAGCTGCTGGACCGGGCGGTGTTTGTCTTCATCCCGGTTTACAACGCGGACGGGTTCGTCCATCTCTCGCCCTACAACCGCATCAACCAGAACGGGCCGGAGCTGATGGGCTGGCGCGCCAATGGGACCAACCTAAACCTGAACCGGGATTACATGAAGGCGCAAACGCCGGAAACGCGAGCCTTTTGGGCGATGTTCGAGCGATGGCTGCCGGACTTCTTCGTCGACGACCATGTGACGGACGGCGCGGATTTCCAATACGACGTGACTTACTCGATCGACCGTGGGCCGGATGTGGACCCGGGGCTCGCGACCTGGGTGCGCGATACGGTGACGCCCGAGCTGCAGCGCGCGGTGGACAAGGCGCCGGGCCACCTGGCATCGCCGACCTACATTCAGCTCGTCGATGAGAACGATCCACGCAAGGGGCTGGGCTACTTCGCGGACCCGCCCCGCTACTCCTGCGGCGCGATGATCCTTGAAAACCGGCCGTGCATGCTTGTCGAAATGCACATGCTTAAGAGTTACCGGACGCGCGTGACAGGCAACACGGTGCTGCTCGCAACGCTGCTCGCGTTGGTGAACCGGGATGCGGACAAGCTGCTCGCACTCAATGCGGCGGCGGATGCGCGCGCGGCTGGGACCAGCGGCAGGCCGATGCCGCTGGCGCTTGCGTGGGATGGCGAAACGAGCCAGTTTCTGTTCCATGGCTACGATTACAAACTGGAGCCGAGCGCGATCTCCGGCGCACAGATGGTTACCTACTCGCACACGCCGCGAGATTACATGCTCACAGCGCAGACAGGGGTCAAGGCTGTGGTCGCGACGGTGCCGCCCGCGGCCTACATCGTTCCCATGCAGTGGACGGAGGTCCTTGATGTGCTGCGGACACATGGAGTCGCGATACGACGGCTCGCCACGGCCTGGACCGGGACAGTGGACCAGTACCGGTGCAGCGGAAACGTGTGGCAACGGCCTCCGTTTGAAGGGCGGCATCCGTTGTTTGCGGGCGAGGCCGGACCGCCGGAGGGAGGGCGGTTCGGGGCGTGCACGTTGAGCGAGCAGACTGTGACCTATCCGGCCGGCTCGGCTGTGGTGTTGCTCGATCAACGGCTGAGCAAGGTGGCGGTGCACTGGCTGGAGCCGGCTGCGCCGGATTCCGCGATGGCCTGGGGGTTCTTCGACCCGATCTTTGAACAGAAAGAGTACGGAGAGCCGTATGTCCTCGAGAAGCTGGCGCGGCAGATGCTTGCGAACAACCCTTTGCTCAAGGCGCAGTTTGAAGCGCAACTGCAGGACGACCCGCAATTCGCGGCAAGCCCGACGGCACGGTTGAACTTCTTTTACACGCGCTCGCCCTGGTTCGCGGCAAATCGGGTGGGGGTGTATCCGGTGGGGCGGCTCAGGAGCACGGCGGGGCTGCCGATGCGGTAAACCGGCCACGCGCGGTTTTAGCCTTTGTTACCCTCGATCTGCATGCCTGAAATCACATCCCCCCGCGTCCGCATTGCTCCTTCACCCACCGGCGACCCGCACGTGGGCACCGCTTACATCGCCCTGCTCAATTCCCTGTTCGCCGCCCAGCGTGGAGGCAGGTTTATTCTCCGCATCGAGGACACGGACCGCACACGCTACGTCCCTACCTCCGAGCAGATGATCTTCGACTCGCTGCGCGCGTTAGGGCTCGCCTGGGATGAGGGGCCCGATGTCGGAGGCCCGTTTGGGCCTTATCGCCAGTCCGAACGGACTGAGATCTATCGCCAGTACGCTGAAAAGCTGCTCGCGAGCGGTCACGCTTACCGTGCCTTCGAGACTGCTGAAGAGCTGGAAGCGGAGCGGAAAGCGCAGCTTGCGGCCAAGCAGCCGCCCCGCTATACGGGGCGCTCGCGCCACCTCACGCCTGAGCAGGTCCAAGCCGAGCTGGCCACGGGCAAGCCGTTTACCGTGCGCCTGAAAGTTCCCGCAGAAGGCGCGACTACCTTCCGCGACGAGCTGCGCGATGAAATCACCTTCGACCACGCCAATGTCGACGACCAAGTACTGCTTAAGTCCGACGGCTTCCCCACTTACCACCTTGCCAACGTCGTCGATGACCATCTAATGGGCATCACCGACGTGATTCGCGCGGAGGAGTGGATCAGCTCGACGCCCAAGCATGTGCTGCTGTATGAGGCATTCGGGTGGGAGCGGCCCCGTTTCTGGCACATGCCGCTGCTGCGCAACACGGACAAGTCGAAAATCTCCAAGCGTAAAAATCCGGTAAGCCTCAACTACTACCGCGATTCCGGCTTTCTGCCGCAGGCCATGCTCAACTTCCTGGGCCTGATGGGGGGCGGCATGCCGCAGCTGACAGAGGCGGAGATCGTCAGCTCGGGCGCGAGCACGAAGGAGTCGGACCTGTTTTCGTTCGAGGAGATGCGGGAGCGGTTCGACTTCAACCGGATCTCGCTGGGCGGCCCGGTGTTCGACCTTCCGAAGCTGCGCTGGATGAATGGCGAGTACATCCGCAGGCTTGCGCCCGAAGAGTTTTACGCGCGTCTGCGACAAACAGTCTTTTCCGATGCTTACCTGCAAGCCATCGCGCCGCTGGTGCAGACGCGTTTGGAAACGCTGGGCGGCTTCGGCGACCTCACGGACTTTTTTTTCAAGGACACGGTCCTGCCGCCGGAGTCTGTGTGGCTGCCGAAAAAGCGCACGGTCGAGGAGACCCTTCTATTCGCCGCCGAGCTGTTGGCCGTGCTCGAAGCCGCCGCCTGGGAAGCGCCGGTCATTGAAGCAGAGATGCGCAAGCTGGGCGAGGCGAAAGGCTGGAGCGTGAAGGAAAACTTCATGCTCCTGCGTGCGATCTTGACGGGGAGCGCGCAGTCGCCGCCGCTGGTGGACTCACTGGTGGTGTTCGGCAAGGCGCGTTCGCTCGACCGGGTGCGGCGGTTTCTTGTTTTTCAGGGCGACGCGCAAAAGAAGCTCGCGCACGCGCGGAAACAGGTCAGCGCGTAAGGATCTCGAGCGCGACCTCTGCCTTCTTCGGCGGAAAACAGGTGTCCGCGTCGCAAGCCTGGTAGCGCAGCGCGGCGGCGAGCGGGTGCTCGCCAGGCGCGGTGGCGACCACACGGGCGTGCAGGATGAGCTCGCCCGTGTAGACGCTGAGTTTCTGGTTCGGGAAGGCTTTGGACGCAAACTCCTCACCAGGCGGGAACTCGACTGCCTGCACGTCGAGCCCGCCAGGCTCGGCGACGAGGAGCTCCGTGCGGATCAGGCTCTTATCGCGCGGCGCGTGGGAGTTGATGTGAAGGCCGTCGCGGATGCGGAAATGAAGGTCCACCGTCTGCGGTTTGCCGCGCGCGAGCCTTACCTGCTCCGGAGACACATAGCGCACGGGATCCGCGGCGGGCTGCGTCTGCCAAGGGAGCTGGGAAAGCGCGCACAGGCCGAAAGCCAAGGCCTGAAGAGCTAGGGCTTTAAGCGCCACTGCCGATCGCCTTCTTGATGTCGCCTTCCGCTTCGTTCCTAGAACCGGCGCCCGTGATGACCGCGACCACCTTCCCTGCTTTGTCGATATAGAAGGACTGCGGCAGTACATCGACGCCGCCGTAGCTTTCGGAGATGGACTCGCCGCCGAACAACACGGGATAGTTGACGTGGAGCTTTTCCGCGACGGCGGTGATGTCCGCCTTTTGCTGTGCGGACTTGGCGCCCGGCTCGAGCTCGTCGGAGGAAACGCCCAGGATTTCAAATCCCTGCCCGGCATACTTCGACCGCAGGTCAGCGAGCCAGGGGATTTCGTATTTGCAAGGTCCGCACCAAGTGGCCCAGAAGTTCACCAGCACCGGGCGGCCCTTGTAACTCGCTAACGATATTTTCTTACCATGCGTGTCGATCAGCGTGAAGTTGGGAGCGGCCTTGCCGAGCAGCACGCTCGGGGGCGGGCCTGCCTCCGACGCGCCGGTGTTCGGCGTGGCCGTGCCGCCATCCGGGGTGAGGACGAGCTGCTGGCCGCGCGGTGTCATTTCTGCGATCTTTTCGTTGCGGCGTGCGTGGTAGTTCGCCGCCCCGGCCCATGTAATCAGCCCCAAACCCGCCAGCACCAAAATGATGATCAATCCTCTACGCATCGCATCGATCCCTCGTTGTTCCCATTCTAGTTCCGCTGCATGGGATGATGGACGGGATGGAGGCGTTACACACCCCGGCTGCCCTCACGCCCTCGGAGCTGGTCCGCACCGAGGCGGCCGCGCTTACAGCGCTCGCCGACCGGCTCGAGGGGGCCATGGCCGCACCATTCGAGCGGGCAGTCGCGCTCGTGTGCGCGTGTGGAACGCAGCGCGGGCGCGTCGTTGTTACAGGCATGGGCAAGAGCGGGATCATCGCGCAGAAGATAGCGGCGACACTTTCCTCCACCGGCTCACCCGCGCTGTTTCTGCATCCGGCTGAGGCGGTGCATGGGGACATCGGCATGCTTGCGCCGGGGGATGTGGTGGTGGCGCTCTCGGCCAGTGGGGAAACCGAGGAGCTGCTGCAGCTGCTGGCGACCATGAAGCGGGTCGGCGACGCGCTGATCACGTTCTGCTGCGATCTCGGGTCTACGCTCGCCCGCGCCAGCGATGTCGCGCTCGACTGCTCGGTCGGGGGCGAAGCGTGCGGACTCGGGCTGGCCCCCACGGCCTCGACCACCACCATGCTTGCCCTGGGCGATGCCCTCGCCATTGCGGTTTCGCTGCGTAAAGGCTTTCGCGCCGAAGACTTCGCCCGGCTCCACCCCGGCGGCCGGCTCGGCAAGCAGCTCGCCCCCGTCCGCGAGCTCATGCACGCCGGCGAGCGTATCCCCCAAGTCGCCCTCGCCGCCCCACTCGCCGAGGTCATGGACGAGATGACCCGCAAGGGTCTCGGGATGACTGCGGTCCTCGATGACGCCGGCGTTTTACAAGGAGTCGTGAGCGACGGCGATCTTCGCCGCCTTCTGCTGGCCGACGGCAGCGCCGCCCTGACCCGCTCTGCCGGCGAGGTGATGCATCGCCCTCCCCACACCATCCACCCGGATGAGCTGGCGGCACGAGCCCTGGCTCGGATGGAGCAGCACCGCATTACCAGCTTGGTCGTGCCTGACGAGCGCGGCCGCGTCCTGGGTATCCTTCACCTGCACGCCCTTTGGGGACTCGGCCTGGTTTAGATTGCGCAATGGGCCGCTTGTGAAGTGTGAGAAGAACGGAGCCGGAATCAAGCGCACAACAGTTTGCCTTTAGAAACATCCCAGACTAAGCTAGTCCATAAAGGGTGACCATGCACTACACAGTCCACCAAGCCAAGACTCACTTTTCGAAAATTCTTGCGGCCGTCGCGCAAGGCGAGGAGGTCATCATCACCTCCGGCCGCTCAAAAAAACAGATTGCAAAGGTGTCGCGCATCGAAGAGCCCCACAAGAGCCCGTTCGGTTTTGCGAAAGACCTCCTCCCCAACCCGCTTTCACCTGAGTTTTTCGATCCGCTCCCCGAAGAAGAATTGCGCCTTTGGAACGGGGAAGGCGATTGAGGTACCTGCTCGACACGCACGCCCTGATCTGGATCGCACGCGAGGAAAAGGAGAGGTTCTCCGACCGAGTCATCTCCCTCCTCCTCGCCAGTCCCGCTTCGGTCTACGTTTCCGCGGCATCGGCCTGGGAGATGGCGACCAAGAGCAGAATCGGCAAACTCCCGGGGCTGGAGCTTTTCCTCGAACAGTTCGAGCCACGCATTCAGTCCGCCGGCTTCAGCATCCTCGGCATGAGCATCCGCCACAGCCTGCTGGCCGGCAAACTCGAAGGCCCCCACAAAGACCCCTTCGACCGCTTCCTCGCCGCCCAGGCAATCCTCGAAAAATTCACCCTCCTCAGCAACGACCGCGAACTCGATGCCTTCGGCGTCGACCGGCTCTGGTGAATCCAGACCGTCCCCCTATGTCAAAGCACAAAACAGCCCTCGCGATCTACTGCCTGTGTTTCGCCCCAAGGTACCCTTGCCCACATCATCGATTTCGCCCGACAAGGTTGGCCCCCATACCGCCACGGCCCCTTGCCCATCCGCCTTTTCTGGACCGCTCTCATCCTCCTCGACCCGCTCGTCATCTTCCTGCTGCTCCGCCGCCGCAGCACCGGCCTCCTCACCGCGCTCATCGTCATGCTCCTCGACGTTGTCGCCAACTCCTACGCCGCCTTCGCCCTCCACGACTCAGGTTCACCCTCACCCTCCCGCTCCAGTGCCTTTTCCTGGGCTTCATCCTCGGCTCGCTTCCTTTCCTATGGCCACGTTCACATTTACAGTGAACCTTGCTGCCACCGCTCGAAAGGCCCCACCCATGCACCGCTGGTCCACCCTCTTCCTCCCCACCTTGCGCGAAGCCCCCTCCGACGCCGAAGTTGCCAGCCACAAGTTCCTCCTCCGGGCCGGCTACGTCCGCCAACTCGGTGCCGGGCTCTACTCCTACCTCTTTCTCGGCCAGCGATCGATCAACAAGATCGTCGCGATCGTCCGGGAGGAGATGAACAAGATTGCCCAGGAGTTCCTGCTTCCGGCGCTGCTGCC
This sequence comes from uncultured Acidobacteriaceae bacterium, assembly GCA_964247895.1. Taxonomy (GTDB): domain Bacteria; phylum Acidobacteriota; class Terriglobia; order Terriglobales; family Acidobacteriaceae; genus EB88. Next base: position 17,890 of record CAXTWG010000008.1, on the reverse strand, counting down.
CGCCGACCTTTGGCGCGAGTCCGGCCGCTGGACCGCCATGGGCCAGAACATGTTTCGCCTGGAGGACCGCAAGGGCGCCGAGCTTTGCCTCGGCATGACCCACGAAGAGGTCATGACCGATATCGCCCGCAAGGAGCTCCGCTCCTACAAGCAGCTGCCGCAGATCTGGTACCAGATCCAGACCAAGTTCCGCGACGAGCCCCGGCCTAAGTCGGGGCTGCTGCGCGTCCGCCAGTTCCTGATGAAGGACGCGTACTCCTTCGACATCGACGAAGCCGGCCTCGACCGCTCCTACCAACTCCACGACCAGGCTTACCGCGCCATCTTTGCCCGCTGCGGCTTGCAGTTCCTCGCCGTCGAGGCCGATTCCGGCGCGATGGGCGGCTCTCAGTCCCAGGAGTTCATGGTCTACACCGATGCCGGTGAAGACCTCATCGCCAGCTCCGAGGTCACCGGCTACGCGGCGAATCTTGAAAAAGCCACTTCTAAACCCACTTCCATAGAAGACCTCCCCGGCGAGCAAGAACCCGAGTTAGTCCACACCCCCGGCCAAGCCTCCATTGCCGACGTGGCCGCTTTTTTCTCGATCCACCCGGGACAGGATATAAAGTGTGTCGCTTACATGGCCCGTTACAGCGACAAACATTGGCTTCCTGTCGTCGCCTTTTCCCGCGGCGATCACGAGATTAACGAAACCAAGCTCCTCACTCTTCTCGGGGCGCGCGAGCTTACCTTTATGACCACGGAGCAACTCGCCACCTATGTCGGCGGCCCCGCAGGTTATCTCGGCCCCATGGCTCCACTCAGCGAGCGGAGCTGCCGGGAGGGGGAGTGGCCGAAACTCCACGCCATGTTGCTGAGCACTCCCGACAAGGCTTTAACATCGCATGCAAAAACAGTTGTTCTCGTCGATCGGGCTTTGAAAGACCGCCGTAACATGGTCTGTGGCGCGAACCAACTTGACCGCCACTACAAGAATGTAACTCCCGGTCGCGATTTCGGGTGGACCCTGATGGCCGACATCCGTAACGCCACCGAAGGTGAAGACGCACCGGACGCGCCCGATGGCGCCTCAGCGCCCCTGAGAATCGGTAAAGCAGTCGAGATCGGCCATATCTTCAAACTCGGCCGCCGCTACACCGAAGCCCTCGGCGCAACGGTTTTGGACCGGAACGGCCGCGAGGTGACCCCGATCATGGGCTCGTACGGCATCGGCATCGAGCGCATTCTCACGGCGGCGATCGAGCAGTCCGCGGCAGCCAACCCGGACGCAAACGCCTTCACCCTCCCCCGCTCCATCGCCCCGTTTGAGGTCGTGGTCACCGTCACCAATGTCCGGGATGCGGCGCTGCTGGCCACAGGCGAACAGCTGGCTCGAGAGCTTGAAGAAGCCGGCGTGGATGTCCTGCTGGACGACCGGGACGAGCGCGCGGGCGTCAAGTTTAAGGATGCGGACCTGGTCGGCATCCCGCTCCGGGTTAACGTAGGCAAGCGCGCACCGGAAGGCATCGTAGAAATTGTGGACAGGGTGCAAGGAACAATCGAGGAGGTTCCGGTAGGCGAGGTGGTCAGGCGGCTGCAGTCACCGACGGGAAGTCCGGGCACGTCCAACAAGGCAGGGCTGCCCTGAATCAGAATAGGGCTGCCTGTCCCGCGTGAGAGTCTAGAAGAAAAGGCGGTACGCTCTCTTGGCAGTTCGTGTTTCCCTTCCCCGATTTGGTGCAAACCCCGGCTTTAGCCGAAAAGCCGGCGCTCCGCGCCGTCTCCTTGCGCTCGCGCTGGTAGCGGTTCTCCTTGTAGCGCTTACGGGCGCCGCAGTGTTCGGTTTTTACTACCACAAATACGGCATGGTCGTGGACGAGCGGCTCCAGAAGCCGCTTTTCGCCAACACCGCTAAAATCTATGCCGCCGCCCGCCAGGTGCGCACCGGGCAGCGGCTTACCGCGGAGATCGTCGCCCAGCAGCTGCGCGCAGCCGGGTACGCCGACGACGGCGCGAGCAAGGGCTCACCGATGGGCACCTTCGCCGCCAACGAGGAATCGATCACCATCCGCCCCGGCCCGCAAAGTTTTCACGCGCCCGAGGATGCGACCATCACCTTCGACAAGGGCGCCGGCGACGTCAGCCGGGTTCAGCAGATCAGCGCGGCCAACGGCGAACAACTGGCCAGCTACGCGCTCGAACCCCTGCTGATTACGGGCCTTTCCGACGAGAGCCGCACCAAACGCCGCCTCATCACCTACGACGAGCTGCCAAAATATCTGGTTCCCGCCGTGACCTCCATCGAGGATCGGCGCTTTTTTTCGCACGGCGGTGTCGACTACATTCGGATGCTGGGCGCGCTGCGCAACGACCTGACCCATCGGCACAGCTATACCGAGGGCGGCTCCACCTTGACCATGCAGCTGGCGCGCGGCTTTTTTCTCACGCCGGTGAAGCACATCAAACGCAAGCTGCTCGAAATCATGATCACCTGGCACCTGGAGAATCGCTTCAACAAGGAGCAGATTTTCCAGATGTACGCGAACCAGATCCCGCTCGGGCAGGCGGGGTCGTTCGCGATCAACGGCTTCGGCGAAGCGGCGGACGTGTACTTCGGCAAGAATGTGTCCAAGCTGAACCTGCCTGAGTGCGCATTGCTGGCGGGCATGATCCAAAGTCCAAGCCGGCTCAACCCGCTGCGGCACCCGGTCCACGCGGTAGAGCGGCGCAATCTGGTTCTGGACCAGATGGTGGAGAATGGAGCGATCAGCAAAGCCGAGGCTGAGGAGGCCAAGGCCTCGCCGCTGAAGCTTGCGCCTTTGAGTGTGCAGCAGAACCAAGCTCCCTTTTTCGTCGATTTGGTCCGCGACCAGGTTGGTGCGCGGCTGGGCGATGCGAACTGGAACCAGCAAGGGCTGCGCCTATACACGTCGCTCGACCCGCAACTACAGGCCGCAGCCAGCGCCGCTGTCGATGCAGGAATGGCGAAAGTAGACGCGCTGATCGACAAGCGGCATGCGAAAGCGAAGAACGCCGACGAACCGGTGGTGTATCCGCAAGTAGCATTGGTAGCGCTCGACCCGCATACCGGGCAGGTGCTCGCACTCGTAGGAGGGCGCAACTACGGGCAGTCGCAGCTGAACCATGCGACTTCGCATCGGCCTACAGGGTCGATTTTCAAGCCTTTTGTATATGCCTCGGCGTTCAATTCCTCGCTCGCCGGCACCCAGCTGACCACCCCGGACGGGATTTCCGCCGTCTTCACTCCGGCCACGATTCTCCCCAACCAGCTACAGGATTTTGAGTACGCCGGCGGCACTTACAGCCCGCGTAACTTCCATCGCGGCTCCGATTCCAATGACCAGATCACCGCACAAACCGCCCTCAAAACCTCAGCGAACAACGCCACCGTCGCCCTGGCCCAGATGGTCGGCTTCGGCAATGTCGCCGCCCTCGCCCGCGATGCCGGTGTCGCGAATGCCCGCGCCACTCCGTCCGTAGCCCTCGGCTCCTACGACGCCACACCCCTCGACATGGCTGGCGCCTACACTGCCTTCGCCAACAACGGCAATGCCATCAAGCCCTGGATGCTGGCGTCGATTCGCACCTCAAACGGCGACCCTGTCCGCGACCTCTCAGCCCAAACTCACCCCGTCCTCGACCCCCGCGTCGCCTATCTCACCACCAACCTCATGGAAGCCGTGATGAACTCCGGTACCGGCGCTGTCACACGGTCGCTCGGCTTTTCCGCCCCGGCTGCCGGCAAAACCGGCACATCCCATGATGCTTGGTTTGCCGGCTATACCTCCAACCTGCTCTGCATCGTTTGGGTCGGCAATGATGACTACTCCGACATCAAGCTCCAGGGCGGCCAGGCCGCAGCCCCTATCTGGGCGGAGTTTATGAAGCGTGCCGTGTCCCTGCCCCAGTACAGTGACACGCGCGAGTTCGTCCCGCCGGACGGGGTATCGCTGGTGAGGCTGGACAAAACGACAAACCTGCTTGCCGACGATAGCTGCCCGGACGATTACACGGCTGCCTTCCTGGACGGCACGCAGCCTGTGAATACCTGCGACCAGGCGGGGAACGACCAGAGGAATATCTTCCAGAAGATATTCGGAATTGGGCATGACGGGGCGAACGCGCAATTGCAGCAGGCCCAGGCACCCACGACGACGCAGCCCCGGCCGGCGCTGCCGCCCACCCAGCCTGGAGCGCCCGCGCCTCCAGCGCCGGAGGCAGGGCAAGGGCAGGCCGCGCCGCAAACGCCCGCGCAGGAGAAGAAGCCCGGATTTTTCGGGAAGCTGTTCGGGCGCAAGCCAAAAGGGGAATCCGCGCCGCAACCGTGAGCATTTCCGCTTGATCCCTACGCAGGGCGCGGCGCATCATAAAAAGCAGCGAGGCGGAGACAGTTCTCCGGGGACAGGTGCGATCCCCGGAGAGGTTCGGCGCTACTTCCGCAGCGCAGTCCAGAGCAATAGAACCACTGAGCTCACGAGTCGCCAGTCGATGACAACCGTGATTGACAGCCGGAACCAGGATGAATCAACATCACGGTTCAGGTCCAGATGCCGGTCCTCCTTTCCTCGGGCAACTCCTGGGTCGTTTGCGCGACTCAGGGTCGCCCGATCCGGTTAGCTGCTAGCACTTGGGAAAGAAGGTTGGCTCAGTCTACAGGCCAATCAGCGTTTGAAAGCTCAACACCCCACACGTTTCCGCCCGTTGGTAACGGCCCAGCCTGCAACCAACTCATCACCCGGCTGGCACTGCGGACACCAGTACGTCGAGCGCGCATCTAGCCCTTGTTTGCGCATCAGGATGGCCGCTCCGCAGCGGCGGCAGGGCTGGCCTTGTCGCCCGTACACCCACAAACGGGAGCCCCCATCGGCGGACCGAGTGGTACGGCGCGCGCCGGTGTAAGTCAGGGCTTTGTCATCCGAGGCTTCCTGGACGTTTTCGCCGATGAGCTTGCGTGATTGGTAGAGCAGACAATCAAGCTCCGCCGGAGTAAGCGAGGCGACCTTGCGGAATGGATGGACGCCGCACAGAAAGCAGACCTCGACCTTGTAGACATTTCCGAGACCGGCGATTACGCGCTGATTCAAAAGCACACTCGCGATCTCCTCATCGGGCCGCGCCAGTACGCGTGTCTTCGCCTCAGCTTCGTCGTAGTCCGCGCGGAGCAGGTCAGGGCCCAATTTCGGGATCATGCTATTGCGCTCGAGCGTACGCGCGGTGAAAAACTTTGCCACCGGTACGTTGAAGGCGACCGCCTCGAAGTCTGCGACCCGAACGACACAGCGCATCATGCGGCGCGGAACACGCCAGCGTTCGCCGGTCCTATAAATGTGCCAAGACCCGCTCATAAGCATGTGGGTAACCAGGATGAGATCGCCTGAGAAGTGCATGAGCAGCCATTTGCCATTCGCTTCGATGTTCTCGACCATGCGCCCCGCAACAGGCGTGTCGTCGTTGACGCTCGCGAGTGGTGCGAGGGCTGTCTCAAAGCTCGTGACCGTCTTGCCCGTGAGCGCCCGGCCCAATGCGCGGGCGGAGCGAAAGATTGTGTCGCCCTCAGGCATGGGCCGGTCCCCTTGCAGCTGGAAGCGAAGGCAGAATGCGGCGCACGTTGAAGCCCATGGGCGCGGCCTGGAATCCCGCATCCTGGAGGATACGGGCCATCCAGTGCAGGTGCGTCGGCTCGCCATTGATTGTCGCGAGCAGCAACCCCCCACGCTGTTGAGCCTCAGTACCGGTTCGCATTTCGTCCTGCGTTTGCGCTGCAAGATGCGCGGCCAGATCGCGCGCCACCTGCGACCGTTCCGGCTCTTCCTGCGGCATGAAAAACTGCACATGCGGGTTGCCGCGGCGCATGTATGCCACGAGCTCGCCGTTACGCAGGACCACGCCGGCGCCGGCGCCGCGGGTCATGGTGCGCATGGCGCTCCCGTCTTGTTCGCCATTTTGCGCGACCGAGGGCCATGGCAGGATGGAGCCATAGGGATTGGCCGTGTCTGTCGCGGCGACAGACACGATCTCAGACGGCTCTGGCGCAGCTCCGGAGCGTAAGGACCGCAACAGGTCGACCGCGGCGGGCAACGCGAACTGGGTCGCGCCGAGCCCGGCGACGAAGTATCCGCGCCGGATTTTACCGCTCTCCTCCATCGCCTTGAGCACGTCGTAGACAGCGCTGAACCCGCCGGGCAGATTTTCACTTCCGACCGACTCGCGCGTAAGCACGCCGTAGCGATTGAGCAGCTGCTGCGTTATGGCGTGGGACCATTCAGTCTGACTCCCGAGCGCGTCACCCGCAGGCAGCAGAGTCCAACGGCCTTGCGCGCTTGGCGGCGTGGTCCGGCGGGAGCGGAAGTTTTGGTTATGGACGCGCTTAGGATTGCGGGCGGAAGCGGCCGGCTTGGATACGTAGGCGCGCAGGGCGTGGAAGGTGTCGTTGGTTGCGATGCCGCGCCAGACCAGCGACCAAAGGGCATCGAGGGTTTCGCCCGGGTAGCCGCCGCCGGCCGCGTCGTGCAATTGCGCGAAAAACATCGCTCCGCCCCGGCTGAGCTGGGCGACTAAAACCTGTTCGCGCTCGGTGAGCGGTTCGGCGTCGGTGGCGCGCGGCCCCCGTAACGTGGGGAGCATGTCTGACAGATACAAAGCAATGCGCCCGTCGTGCTCGCCGAGCGCGTCGAGGCCGCACCAGGTTACCTCGCCCGCGGCGATCAATGTATCGAGGTCGCCAGGCGAATAGCGGGTTACCCGCGCTGGAAGGATCGAGCTTTCGAGCAGCGAAGCCACCAGCGGCGCGCCTTGCAATTGTTCGATGGTATCGAGCAGGGCGTCCAGGCCGCGCCGTTTTTGCAGGATGCCTTGCCAGTGGGTGCCCAGCCGCGCGAGCATCGCCTGCTCGACCGGCTCGACCTCCTTGCGCAGCTTGGCAAGCGATTTGCGGCGAATCAGGCGCAGAACCTCGGAGTCGCACCACTCGCGATGGACGCCGCCGGGGCGGAAACCTCCTTCTATCACGCGGCCATCGAGCAAAAGCTGCCTGAGTGCCGCGTCGGCAATCTGTGCATCCAGGCCGAACCGCGCCTGCACCTCGTTCAAGGTGAACGGCCCATGGGTGCGGGCATACCGGCGTACCAGCTCCAGCACAGGCGTCGCGACCGTCGCGAGCAGCGCGGTGGGCAGCCCCGGAGGCAGTGGCACGCCGAGCGCATCACGGTAGCGCGCAACATCCTCAACAGCGATAAGCCGCTTCTCGCCGGCAATGCGAACCTCCAGCACCCGCCGCGCCCGCAGCAGACGCTCGAGCGCCTCAAACACCTCGGCCGAAACAGTCCGCCGCCGCAGTTCCTCCCGCGACAGATCACCCAAGCGCAGCAGCAGATCGTGCATGCCGTCCATGTTCCGCGCCTGGCCCATTTCGCCAAGCGCCTGAAGCTGCTCCTCGACTTCGGCAATCGCGTCCGGGTCAAGCAGCTCGCGCAGATCAGCGTCGCCCATCAGCTCGCGGAGCTGGTCTTGATCCACAGACAAGGCTTGTGCACGACGTTCCGCTAAAGGCGCGTCGCCGTCGTAGATATAGTTCGCGACATAGGAAAACAGCAGCGATGCGGCAAAGGGAGAAGGCGTGCGCGTGTCCGCCACATGCACCCGGATCTGCCGCTTCTCGACCGCGCGCAATGTTTCAAGGAATGCCGGCATGTCAAACACGTCGCGCATGCACTCGCGATAGGCCTCCAGCAGCATGGGGAAAGACGCATACCGCGAAGCAACGGCCAGCAGGTCATAGGCGCGCTTGCGTTGCTGCCACAGTGGCGTGCGCCCTGCTGCGCGACGGCGAGGCAGCAGCAGAGCCCTTGCCGCACTCTCGCGAAACTTGGCCGCGAACAGCGCGGTCGCGCCCAGTTGGCGTAGCACGTGCCCGGTCGCCTCTTCCGCATCGAGCAGCAGCATGTCCGCGTCGGGTGCTTTCTCCGCTTCTGGAAAACGCAGGACAAAGCCGTCATCGGCCCACATCACTTCTACATCCGGGCCGCCGCTCGCGCGGATGCGTCCGGTTACCGCCATGGCCCAGGGCGCGTGAACCCGCGAGCCGAACGGCGTGAGCACGCACACCCGCCAGTCCCCCAGCTCATCGCGCACCCGCTCGATGACGATCGTCCGGTCGTCTGGGACGGTCGTGGTCGCGATTTCCTGGTCGGCCAGGTAGCGAAGTAGATTTTCAGCGGCTTTCGCGTCCAGGTCGTGCTCGCGGACCAGACGCGCCAGCGCGACGTTGTGGGGTTGTGCTCGCAATTCTCTGGTCAGCGCGCCGATGCGGCGGCCGAACTCGAGCGGCCGGCCCGCGTTGTCGCCATGCCAGAAGGGCATCTTGCCCGGCTCCCCCGGCGCGGGCGAAACCAGCACCTTGTCATGCGTGATCTCGTCGATGCGCCAGGTGCTCGCACCCAGGATGAAAGTGTCGCCGGTGCGCGACTCAAAGACCATCTCCTCGTCGAGCTCGCCCACGCGAATAGGTTTCTTCTCCGACCCAGACAGGAAAACCCCGTACAGCCCACGGTCTGGAATGGTCCCGCCGTTCAGGATTGCGAGCCCCTTCGCACCCTGCCGGGGCGTCACCACATTCGTCACGCGATCCCAGGTCACGCGCGGGCGCAGCTCCGCAAACTCGTCCGAAGGGTAGCGCCCGGCAAGTAGGTCGAGCACGCCCTCAAAAGCACCACGCGTGAGCTCCGCGTAAGGCGCGGCGGCGCGGACCATCGCATAAAGCTGCTCGACGGCGATACCGGGCGAGCGTTCTTCGTCGATCTCGGCTTTAAGCTTTTTTGTGCGTTTCGATTCTTTATCGCGCCAAGCCAGCGCGGGCGGTTGCGCGACGATGGCGACCATCTGCTGCGCGAGCACGTCAAGCGGATTGCGCAAGAACCGCGTCGACTCAACCAGCCCTTCGTGCATCGCACGGGTCACCGCAGCGCAGGCCAGCAGATCGGCTCGATATTTGGGGAAGATCACGCCCTCGCTCGCCGCGCCGACCGAGTGCCCGGCGCGCCCGATGCGTTGCATCCCAGAGGCCACCGAGGGCGGCGCCTCGATCTGTATCACCAGGTCAACCGCCCCCATGTCGATGCCGAGCTCAAGCGAAGAGGTCGCGACCAGCGCCTTGATCTTTCCCGCCTTGAGCAGCTCTTCAATTTCCGACCGTTGGGGCGCAGCGAGCGATCCATGGTGCGCCCGCGCGATGTTTTCCTGCGCAAGCTCGTTCAGCGCCCCGGCGAGCCGCTCCGCAATACGCCGGCTATTCACGAAGATCAGCGTGGAGGTACGCTCGCGCACGATCTCCAAGAGACGCGGGTGGATGGCCGACCAGATTGAGGTGCGCTTGGGCCCCTGCGAAGCCGCGCCGCTCGGCAGCTCCTGCATTTCTCCGAGCTTCGCCATGTCCTCGACCGGCACCTCAATCCGCAGTTCCAAACGCTTGGGCTCGGCTGCGTTGAGGATGGTGACCGGGCGGTAGCGCGCAGCCGTATCCGAAACCACTGTGCTGGAAGGCGCAAGGTTGTCAGCGACTGCTTCGGGCTCGCTGGTCCACTCGCGTTCGCTTTCTTCACGCACATTCTCCGGCGCAGCCGGGCTGGGCGCGAGCACACGCGGCTCGGCCCCGGCGAGGAAGTGCGCGACCTCCTCCAGCGGCCGTTGCGTGGCGGAAAGCCCGATTCGCTGGAGTGGCTTGCGCGTAATCGCTTCGAGCCGCTCCAAAGACAAAGCCAGGTGCGCGCCACGCTTGGTCGGCACCAGCGCGTGGATCTCGTCGAGGATCACCGTTTCTACCGTGCGCAGCGACTCGGCGGAGTCGGAAGTAAGCAGCAGGTAAAGCGATTCCGGCGTGGTGATCAGGATTTCGCCGGGATCGCGCCGAAATCGCGCGCGGTCGCGCTGCGGAGTGTCGCCCGTGCGCACCGCGATCTCCGGAATGTGAAACGAAACCCCGCGCTGTCGGGCCATGTTTGCGATACCCGCAAGCGGCGAGCGCAGGTTGCGCTCCACATCGACAGCCAAAGCCTTGAGCGGGCTGATGTAGATCACCTTGCAACCGCCCGCTTTTTTCTTTTCCGGAAGCGTGGCCGGCGTGTGCAGCATGAGCCGGTCGAGGCACCAGAGAAAGGCTGTCAATGTCTTGCCGGTGCCGGTCGGAGCGAGAATAAGCGTGTTGTCGCCTGCCGCGATCGCGGGCCAGCCCAGTCGCTGCGGCGCCGTAGGCCGCTCAAAAACTGCCCGAAACCAGTCCGCCGTGACCGGGTGGAAGAGCGCGAGGGCCCGCTCGGCCTCTTGCTCCTGGGTGTTTACCGGCACTATCGCGGCTTTGGTTTTCATAGCGAAGCTGTTAGATGCACCAAAGTTTCGCGGGAGTGCAGGCTTGCCCCGGAGCATCTGGCCGGATACCCTCGGCAGTGTGACGCAGCTTACCCAGGAAAAACTCGCGACACTCGTCCAGCTCGCCTTCCAATCTGCCGAAAGCGCGTACGCTCCTTACTCGCGCTTTCGCGTGGGCGCGGCTTTGCTGCTTGGAGACGGCGCGATCGTGACAGGCTGCAACGTTGAGAACGCCTCCTACGGACTCTCCATCTGTGCTGAGCGTAACGCTCTCTTTCGGGCGATCGTTGAGCGTGGGCCGGCATTGCGTGTCGCCGTAATCGTAGTGGCTAACCTAAACGAAGCGGGCAGCCCCCCGCGGCGGGGTGGGGGCCGACATCGACTGGGCCGCGCTGACGGAGCCGAC
>CAXTWG010000008.1:0-7112 GCA_964247895.1 uncultured Acidobacteriaceae bacterium | reverse complement strand
GTTGTGCGTGGGGCGGCTTTGGGTGTGGCGTTATTGGTATTGGCAAACCTAAAGTAAGCGGCAAGCCGGCCGTGCGGTGCTTGCCGCCAAGTCTTAAGCGAGTTCGCAACAGAAGATGCTGCCGTTGTTTTCCCCGGCGAATCCGGAATCCTCGGCGGCCTGGTTTCCTTCCGTGAGCTGTTTCCTTACAGCTTCAGTCTCCCTATCGAAAACAAGGCCGCGCGATGAACCTGCACACAGTCGACATTCTCCGCAAAACGCGCGACGACCAACCCCTCGGCGCGGACGAGATCCAATTCCTCGTCGACGGTGCGGCGAGCGGTGCGATTCCGGACGAACAGCTCGCGGCCTGGCTTATGGCCGTGTATCACCGCGGCCTTTCGCCGCCCGAGCTCGCGACACTCACGCAAGCAATGCGCTATTCAGGCGACACATTCGACGCGCGCGGGCCTGGCAAAACGACCGTAGACAAGCATTCCACCGGCGGCGTGGGCGATAAAACGTCCTTGATCGTCGCGCCCATCGTAGCCGCGGCCGGCTTGCTCGATCCCATGGTCAGCGGCCGCGCTCTCGGCCACACCGGGGGCACGCTCGACAAGCTCGAGTCCATCCCCGGCCTCCGCACCGCGCTCACGCTCGATGAAATGCACGCGATCGTCGAGCGAACCGGTGCCTGCTTTGCCGGGCAAACCGCGCGGCTGGTCCCCGCCGACCGCAAGCTTTATGCCCTGCGCGATCGCACCGCCACGGTTGAAAGCCCCTACCTGATCTGCGCGTCGATCATGAGCAAAAAGCTCGCCGCCGGCCTCGATGCGCTTGTGCTTGACGTGAAGACCGGCTCGGGCGCCTTTCTGCGCGACCGCGATGCAGCGCGTTTCCTCGCAGCCATCCTGGTCGAAACCGGCGAGCGCGCCGGCACCCGCACCGTGGCCCTGCTCACAGACATGAGCGAGCCGCTCGGCGCAACCGCCGGCAACTGGCTGGAGGTCGTCGAGTGCTGCGCCCTCCTCAAAGGCGGAACACCGGCCCTGAGCGAAGACCTGCGAACACTCTCGCTCGAACTCGCCGGGTGGATGCTCGCCCTCGGCGGCGCGGCCGCGAGCGCGGACGAGGGGCGCTCGCAAGCCGAGCAGCTGCTCGCGAGCGGTGCGGCTTGGGAGCGATTCCAAACCATCGTCGAAGCGCAGGGCGGCAACGTGCGGGCGCTCGAGGACGGCATGAGCCGCCATAAACCCGGCGCTCATGCTGTGTTCCGTGCGTCGCAAAGCGGGTTTCTCAACCGCATGGACACGACTGAAGTCGGCTGGGCCGTGCAGCGGCTGGGCGCGGGCCGGGTTGCAGCGGGCGAGCCGGTGGACGCTCACGCCGGCCTCGAAATGCATCACAAGCTTGGCGATGAGGTGCGCGAAGGCGAGCCCATCTGTACGCTCTATGCCGCGAGCGAGACCCTCTTGCGGGAGCCGCTCGCGATGCTTGCGGGCGCGGTTACCCTCGGCGAGCAATGGGAGGAGCCCGCCGCGCTCATCGGTGAAGTCATTACCCGCGAGACCCTGAATGCAGACCGCGAAGCCCTTCGCGCCAAACGCTCAGCGGAGCCGAACCTGCGCAAGGACGGGATCTAGGCGAACACAGGCTCTCCTCAAAACGCACCCCGTATGCTGGGAGCAATGGCACGCTACAACGGCATCCTCGGCCTCGCAACCATGCTCGCACTGGCCTGGGCTTTCTCCACGAACCGCCGCGCTATCCGCTGGCGCACGGTGCTCTGGGGCCTCGGCCTGCAGTTGGTTTTCGCGTTTCTTGTGCTGCGCTCAAGCGTGGGCCAACGCGGGATCGCGAACGCGGGAGCAGGCGTCAATACGCTGCTCGGCTACGCCTTCGCCGGCTCGTCGGTCATTTTCGGCGAACTGGGCAAGCAGCACTCCTCCCTCGGGGCGATCTTCGCGTTCCAGGTCCTGCCGACCATCATCTTCATCTCCGCGCTGTTTTCGGCCCTTTATGCGCTCGGGGTCATGCAGGTGGTTATCCATTTGTTCGCGCGGCTCATGCAGGCCACTTTGAAGGTGAGCGGGGCCGAAAGCCTCAATGTTGCCGCCTCCATCTTTATGGGTCAAACCGAGGCCCCGCTCACCATTCGGCCTTTTCTGCCCGGCATGACTCGGTCCGAGCTGATGACGGTCATGACCAGCGGCATGGCCCATGTTTCCGGTGGCATCATGGCCGCCTACATCCTGTACGGCATTGAGGCCAAGCAGCTGCTCGCCGCCGTCATCATGACCGCGCCGGGCACCATCCTGATCGCAAAGATGCTGGTGCCGGAAACCGAAGTTCCCGCCACCGCCGGTGTGGTCAAAATGCCGAAGAACGAGCTCCACGCAGGGGGAAACCTCCTCGCCGCCATCGCGCGGGGCACCATCGACGGCGGGCAGCTCGCCTTCAACGTCGCCATCATGCTCATTTCGTTTCTCGCGCTGATCGCAATGGTTAACGGGGTGTTTGGCTGGGCTCACGGCCACGCAGGTTGGTTTCCTCGCTCGCTCGACTCGGTCCTCGGCTCCTTGTTCGCGCCCATCGCCTGGCTCATCGGCATCCCGTGGCACTCGGCGCGGCTGGTCGGCAATCTCCTGGGCACGCGCATGGTCCTCAATGAGCTCGTGGCTTACCAGGCGCTCGGCGCGCAAAAAGCCTCGCTCGACCCGCGCTCGTTCACTATCGCCACCTTTGCCCTGTGCGGCTTCGCCAACCTGAGCTCCATCGGCATCCAGATCGGCGGCATCGGCGCGCTCGCGCCTTCGCGCCGTAACGAGCTCGCGCAGCTGGGGCTCCGGGCCATGCTCGCCGGCACCATGGCGAACCTCATGTCGGCCTCCATCGCCGGTATGCTGCTCCGCTAGACTGAGTGGCATGAGCTTCGCGCAGGGCGCAACGGAGTGGGACCATATTCAAGAATCAGCAGCGTACCTGCGCCGGCATCTTGGGGCCATTGCCGAGGCCAGGGTCGCGGTTGTCCTCGGATCTGGACTGGGCGCATTCGCCTCCACGCTCTCAGAGCCGACAGAGCTTCCCTATGCGCAGATCCCACATTTTCCGCATTCCGGCGTGGAAGGCCATGCCGGGCGACTCGTCGGAGGGCAGATTGCGGGCGAGCCCGTGCTCGTGCTGCAAGGCCGTGTACACGCCTACGAAGGCCATTCCGCGAACGCGATTGTCTTTGCCGTCCGCACGCTGGCGGCGCTGGGCATCCGCGCCCTCGTGCTCACCAATGCTGCCGGTGCGATTCGGCAAGGCCTGCAACCCGGCGAGTTTGTGCTGCTGTCGGACCACATCAATCTTTCCGGCCTGAACCCGGCCGCCGGCCCTCCGCTCGGCAACGCACCCCGCTTTTTCGACATGACGGATGCCTACTCACCTCGGCTACGCGCCCTGGCGCAGCAGGCCTCCGGCTCCGCGTTGGCTGAAGGTGTCTACCTCAGCGTCCTCGGTCCCAGCTTTGAAACACCCGCCGAGATCCGCGCTTTCCGCGCGCTGGGCGCCGACCTGGTCGGCATGTCCACCGCGCTTGAAACCATCGCTGCGCGCCAGGCCGGGGTCGAGGTACTGGGCATTTCCTGCGTTACCAACCTGGCCGCCGGGCTTGCCGCAGAAGCCATCAGCCACGAGGAAGTGCTCGAAACAGGACGCACGGCCGAGCGCTTGCTCGGCACCTTGCTGTCCGGTCTCATTCCACGTGCAGCCTCCCTTTTCAAGCCGGGAGAGAAGCCGTGACCGAGCCCTTTCTGCTCTCTGTCGGGGGCGCATCCGGCTCCGGAAAAACAACCCTGGCCGAGGAACTGGCACGCGAGCTTGAAGGCACGCACTTCCACATGGACCACTATTACCGGGATGGCGCGCACTTGCCGCCGGACAAGCGGGCGCAGCAGAACTTCGACCATCCGGACCAGATCGAGCACGAGCTGCTCCTCGCCCACCTGCGCGCTCTTCTTGCGGGCCAAAGCATCGACCGGCCCTCGTACGACTTCACGACCCATACGCGCGTCCCCGCCTGCGAGGAGCGCGCCATAGAGCGTATTCGGGAGCCGCACGCGATCATCCTCGACGGCATCTTCGCGCTCCACTGGCCGCAAGTCCGCGCCCTCACCGGCCTTTGCGTTTACGTCGACACGCCCGACCCGCTTTGCTACGAGCGCCGCCTCCGCCGCGATGTGCACGAGCGCGGCCGCAGCCCGGAAGAGGTGGCCGCTCACTACGCCGCCACTGTACGCCCCATGGCCGAGCGCTTCGTGCGCCCTTCCGCGCGCTGGGCCGACGTGGTCGTAGACGGCGCCTCGTCACTGGACTGGTCAGTCGAGCAGGTGCTGGCCGCCCTGCGCGTGCGCCGTGAGGCGCCCGGCCGGGCAGAGCAGGAAAAACCGCTCGGCTTTTCATAAACCAGCCGGGCTTTCACGCAGCAAACAAGCGCTTCCACGCCGCGCATCCAATTTGTCCGAGGTGAACATTGGCAAACTTTGTCGTTCTGGGTGGTTCCGGGGGGATTGGCGCCGCGCTCACGCGCATACTGGTTGGGCGTGGCGATCGGGTCCTGGTCGCCGGCCGCAGCACGGAGCGTATAAGCGCACTCGCAGCCGAGCTCGGCATTGCGCACACGCCCGCGGACGCGACTGACAATTCGTCCATTGAAGCCGCCATCGCGCTCGGCAAGGAGCAGTTTGGGGAGCTGCACGGCATCGCCAACTGCTTCGGCTCGCTCTTGCTCAAGCCCGGCCACGTCACCACGGACGCGGAGTTCGACTCAGTCCTCACGGTCAATCTCCGCAGCTCGTTCGCCGCCATGCGAGGGGCTGCGAAGTCCATCCCCGGCGCGGGCTCGGTTGTGTTCGTTTCAAGCGCCGCCGCGCGCATCGGGCTCATCAACCATGAGGCGATTGCCGCCGCCAAAGCCGGCGTGCAGGGCCTGGCTCTTTCCGCCGCCGCCACCTACGCTAAGCGCGGGCTGCGCTTCAACTGCGTCGCCCCCGGCCTTACCGAGACGCCGCTCACGGCGCGCATCACCGGCTCAGAGGCAGCAGCCAAGGCATCCCTGAACATGCACGCGCTGGGCCGGTTCGGCCAGCCCGAGGACGTCGCCGCGGCTATCGCCTTCCTGCTCGACCCGGCCCAAAGCTGGATCACCGGCCAGGTGCTCGGCGTGGACGGCGGGCTCGGCTCGGTTTGGAGCCGTGGCAATGGTTGAGGCAGTACTACCCTTCCAGTTCGCGCCGGAGGACGGTGCGCGGCGGTTCCTGATGGATGCGCCCATCTCCCAGGAGGAGAAAGCCAAGATCGCCCACGGCAATTGGGAGCGGCTTACGAGCCGGGCTTAGTCGCCGAGCCGGCTTTTTCTTCTTCATGGTGCTGCTCGGGCACAGGCTCCGCGCTTTTGGTCCAGGCGGCGTAGATAAGGTCGCGCAGCTCGCTCGCGCCGGCAGCTAGGCGCTGCTCGGCGAACTGCTTGCCTTCCGGCGTTCCCGTTCCGGCAAATCCGCCCACTTTCTCAAGCGCATAGGTCTGCTCGACCAGCGTGGCGGAGTGGCGCAGGTAGGCAAGGTAGTCTTCCCACTCGTCCCCGACGGGCTTTACCAGCGCGAGAAAGGGTTTCACATCGGCAGCTTTAATATTCGCTCCGACAAAAACCGTCTCAAACTGCGCATGGATGTGGTGTTCGGTCGTGTAGCCGTGGGGGTTCGCCGGCTCCACCCAGCCGTTATAATCGCGGCTCACGTGCAGGGGCTGCGAGCCGTCCCCGACATAGTGGCCCAACCAGCCCGCGTAAAAAAGCACCGCGGCCTCCTCCGGCTTGGTATCCGTGTGCGCGGCGAGCGCTTCGCGGTAGTCGCGGAACCCGGCCTTGAGCCGCTCCCACACCTCCTCGGTTTGCCAAGGCTGCATGCCTACCTTTTCCGGTGTTTCCAGCGCAGCCTGAGCCGGAGTCAGCTCGGGGTGCGCGGCCCGGTACTTGCTCAACTGCTCGAGAAAGTCGTAGCGCTTGCGCGGCAGCATCCCGACCACGTCCGCGTACTCAAGGTCGATAAAGTGGTCCGGCGCCTGGGTCGCGCTCAGCTCCGGCTCGGCGGGCGAGCGCCACCGGTCCGGCTCGGGGCCCAGATACTCGATCTCATCCATCGTCGCGGGCGCCGTCAGAAAGGCAGGCGCGTCTGCCGGCAAGGCCTGCACAGCAAGCCGGTTGATCATCCGGTGGCCGTCCGAGCCCCACCCAAAACAGCCCGGAGCCGCAGTGAAAAGCACGAAAAGCAGGCCGGAAGCGCGAAAAGGGGCAGATATCATCTCGCCCGTGAGTCTACCAGCGCCGGTTTGGGCTCCGGTTACGCTGCCCGCGTGAACTTTACGCTCCTTTGCTGCGTCCATGAGAGTGTGAACCGCGCTTCCCTGCTCGCCTGCTTGCTCCCCACCACGCTTTATGCGCAAACTACCTCCCCGGCTCCAGCCCCCACCACGCTTTCCGTCAACGCCCGGCTGGTCACGCTGCCCGTCGTGGTGCGCGACAAAAAAGACAGGATCGTTTCCGGGTTGACCAAAGACGATTTCGTGCTGACCGAGGATGGGCGGGCGGAGACGATCCGGTATTTCTCGCTCGACACCAACCTGCCCCTCACCCTTGCGCTCGACGTAGACACAAGCGGCAGTGTCAGCGAAGCGCTCGACTCCGAGCGGACTGCGAGCCAGAGCTTCCTGGACAGCATGCTCGTGAAGCCGGAAGACAAAGCCGCCGTGCTCCACTTCGACCGCGAGGTGGAACTGCTCGAAGACCTGACCCCTTCCAAGCCGAAACTTCGCGAAGCCCTGAACCAGCTGGGACCCACACCGCCCGACCCAAGCAGCAGCGGCGATAACGGCGGAAGACACCGGGGTGGCGGCACCCAACTCTACGACGCAATTTATCTATCGGCGAACGACCTCCTAGCCAAGCAAACCGGCCGCAAAGCCATCCTCGTGCTCAGCGACGGAGAAGACCGGGGCAGCAAGGAAACGCTCGCCGTTGCCGTGGAAGCCGCTCAAAAAGCCGAAGCCGAGGTGTACACGATCTATTTCAAGGGGGAAGAGCAGCGGCCTTCCTT